>JBFGIM010000015.1:0-32898 GCA_041577695.1 Myxococcota bacterium
AGTAGATCGGGGTGGTGAGATAGAAGTGCCCGCTCACGGTGCGCTCACCTCCCGCAAGCTCAGCAGTGCGCGCTCCGCCACCATCTGCGGATTGGCGTTGCGCTGGGCCAACGACTTGCGGCAGGCCTGCAGGCTGCGGAAGGCCGCGAGCTCGGCGCGTACGCCGTCGTCGCCCGCGGCGACGCGGTCGCCCACGCGCTCGCGCAGCCACAGCGACGCGGTCTCGAGCAGCTCGTTCACCGCCGCGGCCGCCGGCGCGCGGGCGCCGCGGTACTCGGCGGCCCAGTCGAGCAGCGCCGGCACGTCGAGCCGGCCGGTCTCGGCGATGCGTCCGGCGAGCTCGCGGATCTCTTCCGGGGCGTCGGCCAGGCGAGCCGGGTGGCGCGGGAAGACCACCCGCTGGCAGCGGGAGCGCAGCGTGGCCAGCAGCCCGGACGCCGTGGCTGCGACCAGGATCAGCGCAGTCCGGTCGGGCGGCTCCTCCAGCAGCCGCAACAGTGCGTTCTGGGCCTCCTGGTTGAGCCACTCGGCGTCGGCGATCACGGCCGCGCGCCAGCCGCCCTCGCTGCTGCGCAGCCGCAGCGCCTGCTGCAGTGCGCGGATCTGTCCGATCCGCACGCGGGTGTCGTCGGCGCCGCGCTCGACCCACAGCAGATCCGGGTGCTCGCCCACGTGGCGGAGCAACGGTCCCTGCTTGCCGGTGCCGTCCAGGGCCGGCTCCTCGCCCGAGCCCGAGCGCAGGCAGCCGCGGCAGTGGTCGCAGGGCCCGTCCGCGCCATCCTGCTCGCAGGCCAGTCCGCGGGCGAAGCGCCGGGCCGCGGCGGCCGGTGCGTCTCCGGGTCCGGAGAGCAGGTACGCGGAGTGGATGCGGCCGGAAGCGAGCCCCCGCCACAGGAGCGCGTCCGGAGAGCCCTGGGCAGAAGGCATGGGGCGCCGAGTCTACGGAATCTGCCGATCCTTCGCCGCGCTTCCGCCCCGGGGAACCGGTGGTTTCCGGCCGAACCTGCCGGCTGGATGCTCAAGTCCCGCGTCCCCGGCGCCGATGAATGCCACGTCTCCAGCCGAGGACCGGGGAGGATCCATGGCGTTCCGCAAAGTTCGCAGCGAAGAGGGGGGGAGCGAGATGGCTCCGGCCAATACGGGCAACGCGCTCAGCGCATTCATCGACCAGGGTTCGGAGTTCGAGGGCAAGCTCACCTTCAAGGACACGGTGCGCATCGACGGCACCTTCCGGGGCGAGATCTCCAGCGAGAACACGCTGATCGTGGGCGAGACCGGCGAGATCCACGCGACGGTGCGCTCGCGCAACGTGCTGGTCAGTGGCACCGTGACCGGCGACATCCATGCCAGCGACCGGCTCGTGCTCAACAAGACGGCCCGCGTGGACGGCGACATCGAGGTGGGCGCCGTCGCCATCGAAGAGGGCGCCACCGTCAACGGTCAGATCAAGATGAACGCTGGCTCCGTCTCGGCTCCCGCGGGCGCCACCAGCTGGGCGGACTCCGAGGACGACTAGCTCCGGGGTTCGCTCGGGCTAGCTGCTCGCGATCGGCACGACCTCGGTGATGGCCGGGACCTCGCGGCGCAGGGTGGCCTCGATCACCAGGCGCAGCGTCGAGATCTGGGCCGGGCACTCGGTGCAGTTGCCCTGGAAGATCAGGCGCACCACGCCTTCCTCGTCCACGCCGACCAGCTCGACGTTGCCGCCATCGGCCAGCAGGCCCGGGCGAAGCCGGTCCAGCACCTGCTCCACCGCGGCGCGCAGGGGATTTGCTCCAGGTCCAGCCATGAGGTCCATATCGGCTCGCCGTCGGCCCACGTTGAGGGGGGCCCGGGCGAGGAGTAGTCTTGGCTCCATGCAGGTTCGGGTGCGGCTCTTCGGGTCCCTGCGGGAGGCGGTCGGCGCCAAGGAGTTGCCGATGGAGGTGGAGCCGGGCACCACCCTCGAGGAGCTGCGCGTGCAGGTCGGCGCGCTCCACCCGTCGTTCCAGGAGCTGGGCTCCCGGCTGCGGGCCTCGGTCAACCGCATCTTCGCCGAGGACGAGACGCCGCTCGCCGAGGGCGACGAGGTGGCCTTCCTGCCGCCGGTCTCGGGGGGCAGTGGCCGCTGCACGCTGTCGGCCCATCCTCTGGACGAGCGGGAGGTTGCGGCGCGGGTGAGCGGCCGGGACGCCGGGGGCGTCGTCACCTTCGTGGGCGCCGTGCGCGATCATTCGCGCGGTCACGCCATCCAACACCTCGAGTACGAAGCCTACGCGGAGATGGCTGTGCAGGAGATGGACCGCATCGTGCGGCGCGCCGCCGAGCGCTGGCCGGGGACGCGACTGGCCATCGCGCACCGCGTCGGCCATCTCGAGATCGGCGACGCCGCGGTGGTGGTGGCGGCCGCCGCGCCGCACCGCGCCGAGGCCTTCGAAGCCTGCCGCTTCGCCATCGACACGCTCAAGGAGACCGTGCCGATCTGGAAGAAGGAAGTCGCCACCGACGGCGCCTACTGGGTGGACGATCACGCGTGAGCGAACCCTCCAGCGTTCACGGCCACCGTCGGGTGGCGCCGTCCCGCGTCCCCACCGTGGTGATCACCGTCAGCGATTCGCGGACCCCCGAGACCGACACCGGCGGCGACCTGCTGGCCGAGCTGCTCGACGCCGCCGGACATCCGGTGATCGAGCGCCGCATCGTTCCCGACGCGGTGGAGGCGATCCGCGACGCGGTCCAGCAGGCTCTCGGTCGCGACGAGGTCCGGGCGGTGCTGTTGACCGGCGGCACCGGCATCGCCGTGCGCGACGTCACCCCGGATGCCCTGGAGGCGATCTTCGAGCGGCAGATCCCGGGCTTCGGCGAGCTGTTCCGGATGCTGTCCCACGCCGAGATCGGGGCCGCCGCCATGCTCTCCCGGGCGGTGGCCGGAACCGCCAGCGGCAAGTTCGTGGCAGGATTGCCCGGGTCCCCCGCGGCCATCCGGCTGGCGCTCGAGCAGCTGATCCTGCCCGAGCTGGGGCACCTCGCCGCCGAGGCCGCCAAGGGTCGCTAACCCCGGGCCCACCGTCGGCCGAAGAGACCCGGGATGTCCCCCGCCCGCATCCTGTTGCCGGTCGCCCTGGTCGTTCTGATGGGCTTCGCCGCCACGGCAGAGCTCTTCGTCTGGGTCGACGACGAGGGCCGCACCCACGTCACCGATGATCCCGACTCGGTGCCCCCCGGGTCGGTCGCACGGGGCTCCCAGGACGAGGTGGGGGATCTCTGGGCCGAGGGCTTCCGCGGCCCCGAGCCGACCCGCCGCTCGACCCGCAGCGGACGCCATGAAGAGCGCACCCGTCGCCTGCTGCAGGGCGCGATCGAAGACCTGCGCCGTGGTGAATCCGCCCGCGCCGCCGCCGCCCTGGAGGGTGTGCTGCGGCGCGAGCCCAGTCGTCCCGAGGCCCACTGGTACCTGGCGCTGCTGGACCGCCAGCGAGGGCGCTTCGACAGCGCAGAGCGTCACCTGGCCAGCTTCCTGGCCCATGCGGGCGACGAGTACGACACCTGGCGCGCCTCGGCCGAGCGCCGGCTCCAGGCGCTGCGCGACGAGCGCCGCCTGGCCGAGGAGCAGGCCGCTGCCGGGCCGCTGCGACTGGTGGCGGTGGAGAGTCCCCACTTCCGCGTGAGCTACGACGCCCAGCTGGGTGAAGCGTCGCCGGACTACGCGCGCACCGTGCTTCGCTACCTGGAGGAGGCCCACGCCTTCGCCCAGGCCGAGCTGGGCGTGACGCCCCAGGAGCCGACCGGGGTGGTGCTCTATGCCAAGGCGGCCTATCTGGCCGCCCACAAGCATCGCTTCAGCTTCCCGACCGTGGGCTTCTTCGACGGTCGCATCCACGTGGCTTCCGCGGCGCACCCGGCGGGGGAGCTGCGCGCGGTGCTCTTTCACGAGTACGTCCACGCGGTGTTCACCGAGCGCACCGGCGGCCACCGCCCGTTCTGGCTGAACGAGGGGCTGGCCGAGCTGGCCGAGCGGCGCTCGCGCCAGCAGGATCCGCTTACCCGCAGCGAACGGGCCACGCTGCGCCGCTGGATCGAGGGCAAGCGCTGGATTCCACTGCGGAGACTGGCGCCCGGCTTCGGCGGGCTCGCCGAGGCCGAGGCACGCATGGCCTACCTACAGTCGACCGCCGCCGTGGACTGGTTCACCAGCGGGCCGGGCCGCGGTCGCGTCCGGGAGTTGCTCGACGCCATCGGCAGCGGTCGCGCCCTCGACAAGGCCTTGCACGGGATCAGCGGTCTGGACACCGTCGCGCTCGAGAGCGCGCTGCGCCGCGACATCCTGGGCGAGTTCCCGGCCAACGGGGCGCTCTGAGCGCGAGTTGGCTCAGTGGTAGCCGGCGCCCGGGTACAGCAGGTTGAGCGCCGCTCGGAACACCGCGCCGAAGAGCGAGCCGAAAACGTTCCAGGCCAGGATGATGCCGATCAGCGCCAGCATCGGCTGCCGCATCCACTGCTGGTAGCGCTCGGCGGCGCTCGCCGGCAGCAGCAGCGGCAGGGCGCCGCTTCCGTCCAGCGGCGGGATCGGGAGCAGGTTGAACAGGAACAGGATCAGGTTGAGGCAGAAGAAGAGGCCGAGCAGGAACGCGGCGGCTTCGCCCAGACCCGGCTCGACCGATGCCACCACGCGGCTGGCCATTACCGACTCGGGGGCGTAGAACACGCCCAGGCCGACGCCGATACGGATTCCGGCGGCGGCAATTCCGACCAGGACGAGGTTCGCCGCCGGTCCGGCCAGCGACATCCAGGCCGCGCGCCGGGGGTGGGCGTGGGCCCAGGCGGGATCGTAGGGCGTGCTCGCGTAGCCGAAGGGCCACTTGAAGATGATCAGCGAGAGGATGGGCAGGATCACCATGCCGAATGGCTCGCGCCGGATGTGGGGCACCGGGTCGAGCGAAACCTGTCCGCCGAAATAGGCGGTGAGGTCGCCGCCGCGCTTGGCGGCGAGGGCGTGGGCCGCCTCGTGCACCGTCACCGAGAACAGGAACACCACATACCAGGCGGCTGCCTCGAGCCCCGCGTTCACCGGCTCCCTCCGCGGCGGCTGCTCCGGTCGCCGGTCCCCACCTTAGCGATGAATCTCGAAGCCGCGCAGGCCCTCGGGGCGCTCCTCCAGAACGTCCACCCGTTCGACGTGTGCCCAGCGCGGTCCCTCGCGGCAGAAGGCGATCGCCGCTTCCACCGCCGCCGGGTCGCCCTCGAACACCGCTTCGACGCTTCCATCGGGGCAGTTGCGCACCCAGCCCTGCACGCCGAGGGCGCTCGCGCGGTCCTGGGTGGAGGCCCGGAATACCACCCCCTGCACCCGGCCGCGTACGCGAACCCGACGGCGCACCCGATCGCCGGCTTCGCCGCAGCCGGAGCCGCCGTCTGCCATGGATGCGCCTCCCGGCGGGAAGGTAGCCGCGCTCGAGTCTAGACTGGAGACTGGCGCGAGGGGGTGTCGATGAACCAGGCAGGGAAGTCGCCGGTCGCGGGCTGGGCCCTGTCGTCCCGCGCCGCCCGCGTCTTCTACGGAGCCGCCGATGCGTGGTTCCCGCCCGGAGCAGACGGGACACCGGGCGCCGGTGATCTCGACGTGGTCGCCCATCTGGGGCCGCATCTGCGCGGAGTCGGCGACCGGCGGCGCCTGCAGCGGACGTTGGCGTGGCTGGAGGCGTCGCCGCGCCTGCTGCTGCACTCGCGCCGCGGCTTCTGCTGGCTGTCGCGCGACGAGCGTCGCGCCTGGCTCGAGCGCGGCGAGCGCAGCCCGTGGCCGGGCGTGGCGGACGCGCTTCGCGCCGTGCGGGGATGGGCCGAGGCGGCGTACCTCGACGCGCGACGCGCCTCTCAGTCGCCGTCGGGGCCGTAGTACTCGAAGTCGACCATGTTCTCCTTCAGGAAGGTGCGCAGCCGGTCGACCACCCGCGCCTCGAGCTGACGGATCCGTTCGCGAGAGACGCCGAACTCGTCGCCCATTTCCTGGAGCGTCTTCGGCTCCTCGGCGAGGATGCGCTGCTCCACGATGCTGCGGTCGCGTTCGTCGAGGCTCTCGGCAAACTCGTAGAGCTTGGCGTGGAAGACGCGGCGCAGCTCTTCATCGGCCACCTGGTCCTCGGCCGATGCAGTCTCTGCCCTCACGAAGTCGCCGAAGGACGCCCCCTCCTCGTCGCGTCGCGCGGGCGCGTCCATCGAGAGATCGCTCTGTCCCAGCCGCTGCTCCATCTCGATCACGTCGCCTTCGGTGACGTCGAGGCGCTCGGCGATCAGCTTTGGCTCGGGCCGGAAGCCCTCGGCCTCGAGCGCGCGCTTCTCCTTGTTCAGCCGGAAGAAGAGCTTGCGCTGGGCGCGGGTGGTGCCCAGCCGCACCATGCGGATGTTGTCCAGCAGGTACTTGAGGATGTAGGCGCGGATCCAGTAGACGGCGTAGGAGGAGAGCTTCACGCCCTGGTAGGGATCGAAGCGCTGCACCGCCTGGGCCAGGCCCAGGTTTCCCTCCTGGATCAGGTCCAGCACGTTGGTCCACGTGCGCCGGTACTCCATGGCGATCTTCACCACCAGGCGCAGGTTCGCCATCACCAGCTGTCGCGCCGCGTCCGCGTCCCCCCCCTCGACCCAGCGCACCGCGAGGGCGTGCTCGTCCTCGCGCGAGATCGGTGCGTGCTTGCGCAGCTCCGCCATGTAACGGGTGAGGGTGTCGACCCGCTCGACGCTCCGGTCTTCGGAGCGGGGAACGCTGGGAAGGGCAGGGGGCCGGGGAGCCGGAACCGCGGCTGCCGGCGGCGAGGGGTCGTCGCGGCTCACGTAGAGAGGCTAGCAGGCGCGGGGCGCGCCCGGTGCATCACCGGGGCAGAGCGTAGCTCCGCCCCGGTGATCCAAAGAAAGAGCGGCTACTTCAACGACCGGACGTAGGCGATCAGGTCATTGAGGTCACTCTCGGGCAGGTGGCCCCAGGGCGCCATCAGCGGCGAGCCGCCGTAGGCGGCGGCGCCCTTCTGGAGCACCAGCAACAGATCCGCGTCCTCGCCCGGGATGCCGTCGCCATTGGCATCGAACTTGAAATCGCCCTTCGAGAAGTCGCGCGGCGGCGGATTCAGGGCGGATCCCACCGGTCCGTCGCCCTTGCCGGTCTCACCGTGGCACGACACGCAGTTGGCCGTGTACAGCGCCTTGCCGTTCTCGATGTCGGCGCTCGCCGTGGTGGCGAAGCTGCCCAGCGCCAGCGTCGCTCCCAGCGCTCCCAAGAGGATCCGATACGAGATTCCGCGAATCATTCCAGTTCTCCCACGCATGTCTTCAGGCCGTTGCTCGAAATCGCCGACGATGCCCCCGGAGGGGCTCGCCCGGGTTGGACGGGACGGCAGATCCGATATTCACCCTCGCGGCCGGCAGCATAAGGATTCGGTCCAGCGCGTCAATCGAGTCCGTGGCGCGGCCACCCCATCAGCGCCTCGCTCAGCAGCCGCACCCCGACGCCGGTGGCGCCAAAGGGCTGATACGGGCCCTTCTTGGCAGTCCAGGCGGTACCGGCGATGTCCAGGTGCGCCCAGGGCGTGTCGCCTACGAAGCGCGACAGGAAGGCGGCCGCCGTGCTGGCCCCGGCGTCACGACCGCCCACGTTCTTCAGGTCCGCGATCGGGCTCTTCATGTGATCACGGTGTTCGTCCCACATCGGCATCGGCCAGACTCGTTCGCCGCTGCGCTCGCCCGCTTCGCGGATCGTTTCGGCGAGGGTGTCGTTGTTGCTGAACAGGCCCGAGGTCCACGGCCCCAACGCCACCACGCAGGCCCCGGTGAGGGTGGCGAGGTCCACCACCGCGGCCGGCTCGTACTCCTTGCAGACGAAGTGCAGCGCGTCGCACAGCACCAGGCGACCCTCGGCGTCGGTGTTCTGGATCTCGATGGTGAGACCCGACATCGAGGTCAGGATGTCGCCGGGCCGATAGGCGCCGCCGCCGGGCAGGTTCTCGGCCGCCGCCAGCACGCCGACCACGTGGAGCGGGACCTCGAGCAGCGCGACGGCCCGCATCAGGCCCACCACCGTCGCGGCGCCCGACATGTCGTGCTTCATGTCCTGCATGCCGGCGCCCGGCTTGATGGAGATGCCGCCCGAGTCGAAGGTGATGCCCTTGCCGACCACGCACACGGTCCGGGCGCCGCGCTTGGCCGGGCGGTGCTCGAGCACGACCAGCCGCGGCGGGTTCGCGCTGCCCTGTCCCACCGCCAGCATCGCGCCCATGCCCCGGCGCTTGAGCTCGGCCGGCTCCATCACCCGGCAGCGAAGGCCCACCTGGCGCGCCAGCTTGCGAGCCTCCCGGGCCAGGGCCACCGGGGTCAGCAGGTTGGGAGGCTCGTTCGAGAGGTGGCGGGCCAGGTTCTGTGATTCACCGACGATGGTGCCGGTCTCGACCCCCTCCCGGGCGGCGCCCAGGTCTCGCGAGGTGGCCGCCAGCAGCAGCACCTGTGCGAGCTTCGATCTGGCCGGCTCCTGCTTGTGGCCGTCCGACCGATAGCTCGCCAGGGTGGCGCCCTCGGCCAGGGCACGGGCCGCCGGGCCCGCCTTGAGCTTGCGGGAGGTGGGAATCGACAGGGCCAGGCTCTTGGCCTCCGCCTTGTGGGCGGCGGCCACGGCGGTGCCCGCAGCCAGGCGCAGGCGCTCGGCATCGAGCTCGCGCTCGGGGCCCAGGCCGATCAGCAGCACCCGCTTGGGTCCGCTGCGTCCCGCCCGGTACAGGAGTGTCGACTGGTCGCGCTTGCCCTCGAATCCGCCCAGCCGGCGCACGGTGGAGATCTGGCCGTCCAGGATCTCGTCCACGGCGGCGGCGGCGGCCGGCAGCTTGGCGCTGCCGGCCCGCTGCACCAGCGGCAGCGCCAGCAGATCGACCGAGGTGCGGGCCAGCTCACGAGCTTCGACACGGATCTTCATGACACTCCTCCATCCTGCCTCGATCGGCTTGCTTGAACGGCATCGGGGGCTTTTCTACACTCCGCCACGATGGGGATCCTCCTCGCTGGGGCGGACTGGGGGGTACGTCTAGCGAGCTTCGACATCCTCGGCTTGATCGGTCAGGCCGGATGGCTCGTGAAGCTCGTTCTCCTCCTGCTCGCTGCGACTTCAGTTTTCTCGTGGGCGATCATCGTCTCGAAGTGGCGAGAGCTACGACGAGCCGAGGAAGATAGCGGCGCCTTCCTGGAGAGGTATCACGAAGGCTCGCGCGACGCGGCCTACGAGGCAGCCCGCAGTCTCGCGGCCAACCCGCTGTCGGCGATCTACCTGGAGGGCTACGCCGAGCTGAAGCGCATCTCGCACTACGCGGGTCGTGCCTACAGCGGAACGCCCGACGAGTTCCAGCGCGAGGCGCTGGGACGGGTGCTGAACTGGACCGCGGGACGCGAGAACCACCGCCTCGAACGCGGTCTCTCCTTCCTCGCCACCACTGGAAGCGCGGCTCCCTTCGTGGGGCTCTTCGGCACCGTGGTGGGGATCATCGACGCATTCCAGGGCATCGCAGCCTCGGGATCGGCCAGCCTGGCCGTGGTGGCTCCCGGCATCGCCGAGGCGTTGATCGCCACCGCGGTGGGCCTCGCCGCCGCGATCCCGGCCACCATCGCCTACAACTACTTCGTCGGTCGTCTCACTCGCATAGGCCACGCCATCGAGCTGTTCACGGTCGAGCTCCAGTCCGACCTGGCTCGGGGCAATCCGCGCGCGGCCCCCGAAGCGCGCGCCACGAGGGCCTGATCCGTGGCGGGTCCGGTGCTGGGACGGAAGGCCCGACCGATGTCGGAGATCAACGTCACGCCGTTCGTCGACGTGATGCTGGTGCTGCTGATCATCTTCATGGTGACGGCGCCCCTGATGCAGCAGGGCGTCGACGTGGACCTTCCCGAGACCACGACCCAGCCGCTCCGCCTGGCCGAGGAGCCCCTGATCCTGAGCATCCAGAAGGACGGGAAGGCGTACCTGGCGCGCCAGGAGGTGCCCGCCGAGGAGCTGGCCGCGAAGCTGCGATCGGTGTTCGACGCGCGCGGCGACGAGCAGCTCTACCTTCGGGCCGACAAGGAGGCGCCCTACGGCGTGGTGGTTCGCGCCATGGCTGCGGCTCGCGAGGCGGGCGCCTCGAAGCTCGGCATCGTGACCGAGCCGGAGGGCTAGTGCGCGGAGACGCCCAATGGCAGCGGGCCGAGCAGGAGCGCCGGCGGCGTTTCTGGCGCGTGCTCGGCGGATCCGCGCTGGTCCACGTCGCCGGCTTCGCCCTGATGGTCTTCTCGCCGGATCCGCGCTCCAGCCTGGCGCTGCCGGCCGTGGTGACCGTCGACCTGGTGTCACTGCCGGCCGCCGCGTTGGCCGTTCCCGACCCGGCGCCGTCGATGCCGCCCCCGGCTCCGAGCAAGCCGGCACCCAAGCGCCCCGTGGTCCTGCCCAAGACGCCGCAACGGGCTCCCGAGCCGAAGCGCGAGGCCGCCAAGCCCAAGCCGAAGCCGCAGCCGCGCGCGACCCCCCCGCCGCCCGACCCGGAGCCCGAATCCGCCGAGTACGAAGACGTGCTCGCGGAGCTGCGCGCGATGGCCGGCGAGAAGCGCCCAGAGCGCAGCGATCCGCGCGCCAGCGGCGGCGCCACCAGCGGCCCCGGTGTGCCGGTACCGCCCGAGGTGGCGGCCTGGATCCGGTCGGCGCGCGTGCACGTGCGCCAGGCCTGGGTGCTGCCGCCCGGGTTCCGCGACGCGCCGCTCGAGACCCACCTGGAGGTGCAGATCGACCCCAGCGGTCGGCTGCTGGGCGAGCCGCGCATCACGCGCCGCTCGGGCAACCCCTGGTTCGACGAGGGCGTCGTTCGCGCCATGCAGAAGGCGAGCCCGCTGCCGCCGCCGCCGCGCCCGGGTACCTGGCCCTTCGTGTTCAGCCCGGAGGACCTGCTTTGATGCGATGGTTCGCGCTCCTGCTGCTGTTCGGAGCCGCTGCGACGTCGGCTCAGGAGCGACCCGCCGTGGTGGTGACCCGGCCGGGCGCGAGTGCCTACAAGGTGGCCATCCAGCAGTTCGCGCCCGGCAGCGGGGGTGTTCGCGTCGAGCCGCTGCGTGGGGCGCTGAGCGATGCGCTCGAGTTCTCCGGCCTGTTCGAGTCGCTGGATCCGGCCGCCTTCCTCGGGCCGCGGGTTACCACCTCGTTCGAGAGCCAGATCCCGTGCCCGGACTGGCGCCAGATCGGTGCCGACGCGCTGGTGGAGGGGCGCGTCGACGAGCGCAGCGGAGACGAGCTGCTGGTGGAATTCCGGGTCTGGGACGTGGCGCGCTGCCGCCGGCTGCTGCGCAAGCGCTACCGCGGCGGGCCCGGCGACGAGCGCCGCATCGGGCACCTGATCGCCGACGACGTGGTCGAGGCCTTCACCGGTCGTCGCGGCATCGCGAGCACCGAGATCGGCTTCGTCTCCACGCGCAAGGGGCACGCGGAGATCCACGTGATGGACGCCGACGGCGCGCGCGTGCGGGCCGCCACCGCCAATCGCACGATCAACGCGTTTCCGGACTGGTCACCCGACGGGCTGGCCCTGCTCTACATGTCGTATCAGTACCGGCGCTCACCGCACCTGTTCCTGATCTCGCGCGGCGGGCGCTACCAGCCGGGCCGTATGCTGCGTTCGCTCGACCCGACGCGCTCGGTCTACCGCGGCGTCTTCGACCCCAAGGGGCTGCGCATTGCGGCCGTGGTCAGCGTGGACGGTGCGCCGGAGATCTACGTGGTGGACGTGGACGGCCAGAACCCGCGGCGCCTCACCCGCAACGGGGCGATCGACGTGTCGCCGAGCTGGTCGCCGGACGGCGGTCGCATGGCCTTCGTATCCGACCGCACCGGATCGCCCCAGATCTATCTGATGAACAGCGACGGCAGTGGCGTGCAGCGGCTGACCTTCGACGGCGGCTACAACACCGCCCCGTCGTGGTCGCCCGACGGGCGCTGGATCGCCTACGAGGCCCGGGTGCAGGGTCAGTTCGACATCTGGTTGATCGATCCGGAGACGCGCACCAACGCGCCGTTGGTGACGCATCCCCGCAGCGACGAGAACCCGACCTGGTCGCCCGATAGTCGCCATCTGGCGTTCCACTCGACGCGGCGAGGCCCGGCCGACATCTACATCGTGGGCGTGGATGGCAAGAACCTGCGCCGGATCACCCACGGCGAGGGCGAGAACACCAGCCCGGACTGGGGGCCCTACCCCCGCTGAGGAGTCAGCATGGCACGAGTGATGGCGACGGCAGCAGCAGCAGCGGTGATCCTCTCCGCCACGGGATGCGTGAGCGTCGCGGAATTCCGCAAGCTCGAGCGCGAGGTGCTCCAGATGCGCCGCAGCGGCGGAGCGCCCGCGGCCCGCGAGCGCGTCGCCGACCTGGGCGTCGACCTGGCCGCGGTGAACGCGCGCATCGACGCGCTCGAGGGGCGGGTCGAGGTGGCCGAACACGAGGCCTCCAACGCGCTGGAAGAGGCGCGTCGGGCGCGCCAGCAGGTGGAGACCGCTTCCAATGCCCCCGCAGGTGGCCCGGCGGCGGCCACCCCCGACGGATCAGCGGTGGCAGGTACGGGCTCGCCCGGCGATCCAGGCGTACCCGCGGGTGCGTCTGCCGAAGAGGTGGCGGCGTATCGGCTCGCCCACCAGGCCTGGAGCGGCGGAGAATTGGACGGCTGCATTGACCGATTCCGGACCTTCTTGCAAACTTACCCGGCTTCGCCCTACGCCGACGACGCGTCCTATTGGATGGCCGACTGTCACTTCCGTCAGGGAGACTTCAAGACGGCGATCCTGCGCTTCGACGACGTGGTGGCGCGTTATCCCGACGGCGACAAGTCGGCTGACGCGCTCTACCGCCAGGGGGAGGCGCTGCTGCGACTGGGCCCGGCGTACTCGAAGGCGGCGGGCAAGGCGTTCGAGCGGGTGGTGGAGGAGTATCCGAGCTCGCCGCGCGCGGTCGAGGCCAAGCGGCAGCTGGAGCTGTTGGGCGCCGGCTGAACGCTTCGAACTTTTGCTAGGGTTGGATGGTCCGGAGGGTGATGTCTTGAGGAAGCGCGAGCTCGAGAAGTTCAAGAAGCTCTTGATGGGCAAGCGCGAGCAGCTCGCGGGCAACGCACGGCGTGCGCTCACCGGCGACATCCACCTCGACCCCGACGACTTCCCGGACGAGATGGACGCGGCGTCCTCCGAGATCAACCTGGCGTTCACCGGGCGCCTGCGCGAGCGCGAGCGGCGACTGCTGGCCAAGATCGACCAGGCACTCGAGAAGATCGAGGAGAACGAATACGGGTTGTGCGAGAGCTGCGGCGAGGAGATCGGCCTCAAGCGGCTCGAGGCACGGCCCGTGGCCGAGCTCTGCATCGACTGCAAGGCGGAGCAGGAGCGGCTCGAACGCCGCATGGGCTGAGCGCCGCGGGCGTTCCATGGCCCGGTCTCCCGACCCCGCCGGCCCGATCCTCGGGATCGAGAGCAGCTGCGACGAAATGGCCGCCGCCGTGGTGTGCGGCACCGAGATCGTCGCCAGCGTGGTGCAGGATCAGCTGGACATACACCGGCCCTACGGCGGTGTCGTGCCCGAGCTGGCCTCGCGGGATCACGCGCGCACCGTCTCCCAGGTGGTGGCCGCTGCCCTGGAGCGCGCGGGCCTCGTGCCCGGCGACCTGGCCGGCGTCGCGGTGACGGCCGGTCCAGGACTGATCGGATCGCTGCTGGTCGGCCTCTCCTTCGCCAAGGCGTTCGCCTTCCGCTACGGGCTGCCGTGGGTGGGCGTGCACCACCTGGCCGGCCATCTCGCGTCGGCGGAGCTGGCCGACGAGCGGCTGCTTCCCCCCTATCTCGGACTGGTGGTGTCCGGCGGACACACCGCGCTCTACCGCGTGGAGTCCGGCGCAGCGCCGGTGGTCCTCGGCGAGACCCGCGACGACGCCGTGGGCGAAGCCTTCGACAAGGTGGCCGCGTTGCTCGGGCTGCCGTATCCGGGCGGCCCCGCGGTCGCGGCCGCCGCCGAGCGCGGCGACGAGGCGGCGGTGGCGTTCCCGCGACCGATGCTCCAGGAACCCGGCCTCGACTTCTCGTACAGCGGACTGAAGACCGCCGTGTCGTTGGAGGCGGAGCGGCGCCGACCGCTCGCGGCGCGCGACATCGACGACCTGGCGGCTTCGTTCCAGGCTGCCGCCACCGACGTGCTGGTAGCCAAGGCGCGCCGCGCCCTCGTGCGCGAGGGACTGGCGCGGCTGGCGGTGGTGGGCGGCGTGGCCGCCAACCAGAGACTCCGCGATCGCCTGGAGCGCTCCGCCGCGCGCGACGGCTTCCTGGTGGTGTTCCCGCCCCGCGAGCTGTGCACCGACAACGCCGCCATGATCGCCGCCGCCGGTGCGAGACGCCTCGCGCGGGGCGAAGTCGACGCCGCTTCCCTGGGTGCCTTCAGCCGGGCCCCGCTGGCGTGAACCGAGCCGCCGTGCGCGCGCTGCTGATGCGGCGCTCGTTGCACGCGAACAAGGACCTGGGTCAGAACTTCCTGGTGGACCCGGCGCTGGCCGACGAGATCGCGGAGCTCGGCGGCGCGGATCCGTCGTGCGCGGTGCTGGAGATCGGCGCCGGCCTCGGCGCACTCACCGGGGCGCTGGCGCGCCGGGCGCGACGGGTGCTGGCCTACGAGATCGATGCGGGGCTGGTGCGCGCGCTGCGCGAAGAGGGCGCGCTTCCCCCCAACGTGGAGTTGGTCCATGCCGATGCGCTGCGCGCCGACCTGGCCGCCGATCTCGACCGGCTCGGACGTCCCGCGCGCGTCGTGTCGAACCTGCCGTACTCGGTGTCCTCCCCCCTGCTCCGCAGGCTGCTCGACCTGCGCGATCGACTCGAGGGTTGGCTGGTGATGGTGCAGCGCGAGATGGCGCTGCGGGTGTCGGCCGCACCGGGCTCGCGCGACTACGGCTCGCTGGCGGTGCTGCACCACCTGGCGGTTCGCGTGGAGCGGGTGCGGGACGTTCCGCCGCACGCATTCTTCCCGGAGCCCCAGATCACTTCGACCCTGGTCCGCCTCGTGCCGCGCTCCGACTCGCCGCTCGAGGCCGGGGAGCTTCCTCAGGTGG
Source organism: Myxococcota bacterium (assembly GCA_041577695.1). Lineage (GTDB taxonomy): Bacteria > Myxococcota_A > UBA9160 > UBA9160 > PR03 > JASJBO01. The sequence continues at coordinate 15,098 of JBFGIM010000015.1, forward strand.
AGCGGTTGGTTCGGGCCGCTTTCTCGACGCGGCGCAAGACCCTGGTCAATGCCCTGCGCGGGGCCGGCATCGGGAGCCGAGAGGTCGTCGAGGAGCGCTGCCGAGTCCTGGGCATCCCGCTGCGGGCGCGCGCTGAGATCCTGGAGCCGGACGTCTTGCTGGCGCTGTCGCGATCCCTGCGGGAAAGGCCGCTTGCTTGACACTTGCGAGGGGCGGCCCGTATGTTCCCGGTGCCCGAGGGGAACCGCACGGCGCGGCCTCCAACGGGTGACACCATGCCCGGGCCGACCGGCCACGCGTCGGGGTCCGGAAGACGAGGACGAGCCCTCCGAAGCGAGCCATCGCTCGGATCCGCCACGGCGGACCGAGACGGAGGTAAGCCGAGCAGGTCGCCAGGGTCCCAGGTCCGCTCGCGGCGAGCCGCGACCAGATCGCTCCGGGTCCCCGTTCCGCGGCACGCGCACGCGCCTCCGGTTTTCCGGCGGGCGCGTTTTTGTTTTCCAGGGACTCCTTCGCAGCGCAGGTCCGGCGCGGGCGGCCGGAGGAGCTCCGATGTCCGCGATCTCCGTCGCCTCCACCCGAGAGCATCGGGTCACGATCCGGACGCTGGCGGCGCGCAAGCGCAACCACCAGCGCATCACCATGCTGACCGCCTACGACTTCGCCTTCGCCCGCATCTTCGACCAGGCCGGGATCGACTGCCTGCTGGTGGGCGACTCGCTGGGCAACGTGGTGCAGGGCTGCGACACCACGCTGCCGGTCACCCTCGACGAGGTGATCTATCACACGCGGCTCGTCGCGCGCGCCTGCACCCGCGCGCTGGTGGTGGGCGACATGCCCTTCGGCTCCTACCACGTCTCGCCGGAGGACGCCGTGCGCAGCGCCATCCGGCTGGTGAAGGAAGGCGGCGCCCAGGCGGTCAAGCTCGAGGGCGGCGTCGGCATGGCCGCGACCATCGAGCGGATCAGCGCCGCCCAGATCCCGGTCGTCGCCCACATCGGACTGACGCCCCAGTCGGTGCACAAGATGGGCGGCTACCGGGTCCAGGGCCGCAGCGACGGAAGCCGCGCGCGGCTGCTGGCGGATGCCCAGGCGGTGGAGGCCGCCGGTGCCTCGGCGCTGGTCCTCGAGGGCATGCCCGCCGATCTGGCCGGCGACGTCACCCGCAAGGTGCGCATCCCGACCATCGGGATCGGCGCCGGTGCCGAGTGCGACGGCCAGGTGCTGGTGATGCACGACATGCTCGGCCTCAACGAGTCGCCCCCGAGCTTCGTCAAGCACTACGCCGAGCTGGGCGCCGCCGCTGCGGCGGCCGCGCGCTCCTTCGCCGAGGAGGTGGGGCAGGGCACCTTCCCGGCCGCGGAGCACTGTTACCGGGCCCGGTGATGGAGCGCATCGACACCCTCCACGAGCTGCGCGCCTGGGCGGAGGCCGAGCGCCGGGCCGGCCGGCGCACCGCGCTGGTGCCGACGATGGGCGCGCTGCACGCCGGCCACCTGTCGCTGGTGGCCGAGGCGCGGCGCCGGGCGGACACGGTGCTGGTCTCGATCTTCGTGAACCCGACCCAGTTCGCGCCGGGCGAGGACCTGGCCAGCTACCCGCGCGACCTGGACGGCGACCTCGCCGCATGCCGCGCGGCCGGAGTCGATGCGGTCTTCACTCCGACGCCGGACGAGCTCTATCCGGAGGGCGCCCAGACCTGGGTGCAGGTGAGTGAGCTGGCAGAGCCGCTGTGCGGCCGCTCGCGGCCGACGTTCTTCCGGGGTGTCGCCACGGTGGTGGCCAAGCTGCTGGCCGCCGCCCGGCCGCAGGTCGCCGTGTTCGGCGCCAAGGACTACCAGCAGCTGCTGGTGATCCGCCGCATGGCCCGCGATCTGTGCTTCGACACCGAGATCGCGGGGTGTCCGATCGTGCGCGAGCCCGACGGGCTCGCCCTCTCCAGTCGCAACGCCCATCTCGAGCCCGCCCAGCGCCGCGAGGCGCTGGCGCTCGTCCGCGCCCTCGACGCCGCCGAGGCCGCGGTGCGCGCCGGCGAGCTCGATCGGGACGCCCTGCTCGGCCTGGTGCGGCGCGAGATCGCCAAGTCGCCCAGCGCCGAGATCGACTACGCCGAGCTGCGCGACGCCACCGACCTCGACGGGGCCCCCCCCCGTCTCGACCGCCCCGTCCTGCTGGCGCTGGCCGTCCGCTTTCCGATCCCCTCCCGGGGCCCGGACGCGCGGGTGCGGCTGATCGACAACCGGGTGCTGCCGGTGCAGCGACCCGACGAGGAGACCCGATGACCCGCACGATGCTCAAGTCCAAGATCCACCGGGCCACCGTCACCGAGGCCAACATCGAGTACGAGGGCAGCATCTCGATCGACGAGGACCTGCTGCGCGCGGCCGACATCCTGCCCTACGAATCGGTGGAGGTCTGGGACTGCACCAACGGCGCGCGGCTGCGCACCTACGCCATCCCCGGCGAGGCCGGCTCCGGCGAGATCTGCATCAACGGCGCCGCCGCGCACCTCGTGAAGCCCCACGACCTGGTGATCGTCGCCAGCTGGGTCGAGATGGAGGACGCCGAGGCCCGGAGCTGGGAGGCGACCCGCGTGTTCGTGGACGGCCAGAACCGCATCCGGGACTAGGCCGCCTTCCGCTAGCATCCCCCGGATGTCCGACGAAGGGGGGCGCCAGGTCGTTGCGCGCAACCGGCGCGCCCGCCACGACTACGAGATTCTCGACACCTTCGAGGCCGGCATCGCGCTGCTGGGCCCCGAAGTGAAGTCGCTGCGCGCGGGCAAGGCCACGTTGACCGACGCCTACGCCACGCTGCGCCGGGGCGAGGTGATCCTGGTCAGCCTCCACATCCCGCCCTACGCCCAGGCAGCCCGCGAGAACCCCGACCCGCGCCGTGAACGCAAGCTGTTGCTGCACCGCGCCGAGATCTCGCGGCTGGGCGGCAAGCTGCGCGAGCGCGGCTTCACGCTGATCCCGCTGTCGATCTACTTCAAGAACGGGCGCGCCAAGGTCGAGCTCGGCCTGGCTCGCGGCAAGCGCCAGTACGACAAGCGCCAGGCATTGCGCAAGCGCGAGCAGGACCGCGAAGTGCAGCGCGCGGTGCGCGGGCGGGGCCGCTCGTGAGAGCCGTGGCGGTGGTCGGGCCGGCGGCGCTCCTGGCGCTGGCCTGCCACGCCGCGGTGCCCAAGCCCTCGCCCACGCCGTTCCGGCCCACCCGCTTCGACTACGCGCGCTTCGCGTCCGACCGGGCGGGTCTGCAAGAGCCCAACTATCTGCCCTTCATGGGCCATCGCTTCGCACTGGAAGACGGAGACGCCATCGTCTTCTGCCGATGGGACGAGTCGCGCTTCCCGCTGGCGGTCTTCGTGGATGTCCCCGAGATCGACGCCTCGCTCCAGAACGAGTTCCACCCGGTCGAGCCGGAGCGCTACGTCGAGGCCGTGCAGGGTGCGCTCCGAAGCTGGGTCGAGGCGCTGCCCGACACGGTGAGCTTCCGCCCCGCCGCGCGCCCCGATTCCGCCGACCTGCACATCCGCCTGCTCGGGGCGGAGGGGCCCGCGCCGGCGGAGGGCGTCCAGGTGCTGGGGCTCACGCCGGTGGCCAGCGCCTGCCGCGCACTCGGCCCGCCCGGCGACGATGACGTCATGCCGGTGGTCTTCGACGTGGACGCGCTGGAGGTCTACGTGGCCGACCAGCACGGGTTGCTTCCGCCGGACCAGGTGGAGCGCATCGCGCTCCACGAGATCGGACACGCCCTCGGCATGCGGGGACACAGCCCGATCCCCGCCGACCTGATGTTCGAGGTCGCGCGGGATCGCCACGTGGACCGGCTCTCGGCCGAGGACCTGAACTCGTTCCGCACGCTCTACGCACTGCCCAGTGGGACGATCTACGCCAGGGTGCCCCGCGACGGCGAGCCCGAGCGGCCCGAGGCGACGGCGCCGGCGGACCCGCCCGCGCTGGCGCCGCCCTACCGAGACGCGCGGCTCGGGTTCTCGCTGCGGCCCGCCTCCGGCTGGCCGCTCGTCGATTCGGGCCGGGGCGTGGTGGTGATCGACGGACTCACGTGGGATTACGAAGCGTCGTTCCAGGTGATCGTCCGCTCCTACCCCTCGATCCGCGTCTACCTGGAGCGCTACGGCGCCGGCCACGTGGGCGACGGCGAGGTGCTCGAGCAGGGCGATCTCCAGGTGGCCGGGCGCCCGGCCTTCGGCATGCGCCTGCTGCAGCGGGGGGGCACCATGACCGAGGATCACGTCTTCGTGGAGACCGGAGACGGCCGCGTGCTGGTGGTCATCACCGACTCGCCCTCGGCGTTGCGCGACGGCTTCGATCCATGGTTCCGGGCCATGCTCGACAGCGTCGAGCTGTTGCCGCCCGAGCGCTGACCCGTGGCGCGCTCGCGCTGGCTGCCGCTGCTGCCCGCTGCACTGCTGCTGTTGCTCGCGGCCCACCAGGGATGGCGGGTCCACCAGCAGGGTCTCACCCCTTGGAAGGGCGGCGGCTTCGGCATGTTCGCCACCAGCGACGGCGGTCACACCCGCCGGCTCCAGCTGCTGGGCGTCGACGCCGAAGGACGCAGCCACGCGCTCGAGCTCCCCGCTCCGTTGCGGGGCGCCGCTGGCCGGGCGCGCTCGCTGCCGAGCGACGCGCGGCTGCGCCAGCTGGCGCGTCGCGCGGCGCCGCTGGTCTCCGGCCCCTGGGTCGCCCTCCGCGTCGAAGTGTGGCGCACCCGCTTCGACCCGGTCTCGCTGACACCCCGCTTCGAGCGGCTGCGAGCATGGGAACAGCCCATCGGACGGGGGGATTCGTGAGCGTCGCGGGCACGGGCCACGGGGCGGAGCCGTCGCTGCTGCCGCAGCGGCTCACCCTGATCCTGGCGCTGCTGCGCCCGCCGGGAAGCTGGATGCTGCGCCCCGCCGTGCTGTGTCTCGCCGCCGTCGGCCTGTTGTGGCCACGCGCGGCGCGTTCGCCGTGGCTGTGGGCGGCGCTCGCCGCCACCGCCGCGTCGCGTCTGGTACTCGACTGGCCGCTCGCCGACAACCACCAGTACCTGCTCGCCCTCTGGTACGTGGCCCTGGCGCTGGCCGCGAGCGCGGTCGATCCCGCCCATTCGCTCCGCACCAGCGCCCGCGCGATGCTCGCCGTCGTCTTCACCCTCGCCGTGCTGTGGAAGGGCGTGCTCTCGCCAGACTATCTGGATGGCACCTTCTTCCGGGTGGCGTTGCTCTCCGACGCGCGCTTCCAGGACCTGGCCATCGGGCTCGGCGGGCTCGATCCGGCAGCTTACGACGCCAACCTCGCGCTCTGGGACGAGGCGATCCGCATCGGCCGCCCCTGGCCGCCGGGCGCCGTGACGGAGACCGCGGCGCTGCGCATCCTGGCGCTCTTCCTGACGGTGTGGACGCTGGCGCTGGAGGCGGCGCTGGCACTGGTCCTGCTCTGGCCGAACGGGCGCGCTGCGGCGCGGCTGCGGCACCCGCTGCTGCTGGTCTTCATCCTGACCACCTTCTCGCTGACACCGGTGGCGGGCTTCGGCTGGCTGCTGGCGGCGCTCGGCGCCGCCCTGTGCGGGCCCGAAGAGCGCCGCTGGCAGGTGCTCTATGCCGGCGCGTTCCTGGCCGTGGCGATCTTCGAAGGATGGCCCTGGGCCAGCTGGCTGCGCGACGCCCTCGGCTAGGGAGTGCTCTTCGCTACAGTGTCGGCCCTCCCAACCCGAGGTGTCGATGTCCCCCATCTCCGCAGACGAACGCTACGAGAAGCATTACGCCCAGGTGCTCGGCCACCGCATGGCCTACGTCGAGGTCGGCGAAGGTGATCCGATCGTGTTCCTTCACGGCAATCCGACTTCGTCGTATCTATGGCGAAACGTCATGCCCCACCTCGAGTCGCTGGGACGTTGCATCGCCCCGGACCTGATCGGCATGGGCGACTCCCAGAAGCTCGAGCCGAGCGGACCGGACCGCTACCGCTTCGTGGAGCACCGCGAACACCTGGACGCACTGCTGGACCACCTGGGGGTGCGCGAGCGCGTCACCTTCGTGATCCACGACTGGGGCTCGGCGTTGGGCTTCGACTGGGCGCGGCGCCACCCGGATGCGGTCAAGGGCATCGCGTACATGGAGGCGATCGTGATGCCCTTGACGTGGGACATGTGGCCCAAGGCCGCGCGACAGGTATTCGAAGCGTTCCGCTCGCCGGCCGGCGAAGCGATGGTGCTCGAGCAGAACGTCTTCGTCGAGCAGGTGCTGCCCACCTCGGTGCTCCGCAAGCTCGACGACGCCGAGATGGCGGTGTACCGCCGCCCCTTCACCGAGCCCGGCGAAGGTCGCCGCCCGACCCTCACCTGGCCGCGCCAGATCCCGATCGAGGGCGAGCCGGCCGACGTGGTGAAGATCGTTGCGGACTACGCCGCCTGGTTGCAGCAGGCGCCGCTGCCGAAGCTCTTCTTCGATGCCGATCCCGGCGCCATCCTGCGCGGCGCTCCCCGCGACTTCTGCCGCACCTGGCCCAACCAGACCGAGGTCCCGGTGAAGGGCATCCACTTCGTCCAGGAGGACTCGCCCGACGAGATCGGGCGCGGCGTTGCGGAGTGGCTGGGCAAGATCGGCTGATCCCGCCGAACCCGCCCCGTCCGGTGGGTCACGAGCGGCTGCCCTGGGGCGCTGCGCCCCGGGTGGGCCCCGTGCAGTGTGTCGTGGTGGCGCGAGATCGGCACGCCGGTTGCTTACTTCCGGTGTGGCGGCGCGATGCGCGGATCCGGGAGGGATACCATGACCCGAGCCGTCTTCCCGGCGCGGGGGCCGGCCCGTTTCCACATCGAGCGGGCCGGGATGGGCTATCGCGTGGTCGGCACCGGCGTGGTGCTGTGGGAGGAGACGCTGGGAGAAGCCGCCGAGCGACGCGAGGAGCTGGAGAACTGGAACCTCGGCGATCCGCCCGGCGCGGACCTCCCGCTGGGTCCGCCCGAGCGGCCGGAGTCGCTGGTCTACGGCCCCGTCGTCTCCCGACGCCTCGGTCGCTCGCTGGGTCTCAACCTGACGCCGCCGGGCTGCCGGGTGTGTTCCTTCGAATGCGTGTACTGCGAGTTCGGTCGCGAGCCCAGCGAGCGCGGCGCCGCTTGGCCCACGCCGGGTACGGTACGCAGCGCGCTCTCCACCGCGCTCCAGGGGGTCGGCCCGCTCGACGCGATCACCCTCTCCGGGCACGGTGAGCCGACCCTCCACCCGCGCTTCTCCGACGTGGTGGCCGAAGTGGTCGCCGAGGTCCGGCGCTCGCGGCCCGGACTTCCGGTCTGTGTGCTGACCAACGGCAGCACCGTGATGGACCTGACGGTGCGGCGCGCGCTCGACAACGTCGATCGGTGCATCGTGACCTTCGACGCCGCGTCCGAACGGGTGGACCGCCCGCGCCACGAGATCCCGCCCGATGAGAAGATCGCGGCGCTGAGCGCGCTGCGAGAGGCGACGCTGCAGGCCTGCTTCATCGAGGGCGCCATCTCCAACTGCGACGTAGACTCGATCCGCGACTGGGCCGACGAGGTCGGGCGGATCGAGCCGGCATCGGTCCAGATCTACACCATCGACCGCCAGCCCGCGGACGCCCAGATCCGTCCCGCCGATCCCGGCACACTGGAAGAGATCGCCTGTCTGCTGCGCGAACGCACCGGGATCGAGGCAGACGTGTTCGTCTGAGCCGCGGCCTGCACTCCGCGCGAGCCCGGCTCCGGTTTCGACGCGCGCCGTTGCTATGTTCCCGCGTCCATGTCCGATTCCTCCGAACCGCTGCGGACGTCTCGTCTCGTCTCGGCCGTGTGGCTGGGCCTGACGGCAGCGGTCTTCGTCGGAGTTGCGTTTCCCTATCTGTATCTGCCCATGGCCGGCGAGCAGGCGGTGATCTCCTACGGCGCCTGGCGACTGTCCCTCGGCGAGGTGCTCTACCGCGACTTCAACTGCAACGACGCGCCCGCCATCTATTGGATCCACCTCTGGGCACACCAGCTGTTCGGATTCGGCATGCCCGCGTTGCGGGCCTTCGATCTGGTGTGGATGGCCGCGACCCTGGCGGTGGCACACCGGGTGGCCGTCCGGGCCTTCGGAACGCTGGCGGCGGGCCTCGGCGTCTTCCTGGCGGCGGTCTCCTACTTCTCGCTCGGCTATCAGGTGACGGCGCAGAAGGACTGCTTCGTGCTGCTGCCGGTGCTGCTCGGTGTGTGGTGCGCAGGCGATCTGGGCCGGAGTCGCCGCGAGACCTGGCTGCGCGGCGTGGCGATCGGCGCGCTGGTCGGGCTGCTGTTCTGGATCAAGCCGCCCTTTGCGCTCTTCGGCGCCGCCTTCGTCCTGGCGGTTCCGATCCGGCCCCTGGGCCCCTGGATCCGGAGCGGGGTCGCGATGGCGCTCGGCTTCGCGCTGCCGGCCGTCGCCTGGCTCGGCTACTTCGGCGCGCACCACGCCTTCGGGCCGCTGCGGGAATGTCAGGTGCTCTACAACCTCCAGTACACCAACGTGCGCTACGAGCTGGTGGCGCAGCTCGACTACCTGGTCCGCCACGCCGTCACCTACCCGGTCTGGTGGGTCGGTCTCGCGGCGCCGCTCACCGGCCGCTTCGAGCGCCGCCACCGGCTGCTGGCGGCGGTCACCGTCCTGGCCCTGGCGATCATCCTCTTCCAGGGCAAGCTGCTCGCCTACCATCTGGTGCCGCTCCATCTGCTGCTCTGCCTGTGGGCAGGCGCGGGTGTGGCGCGGCTCTGGGCCCGCGGCTGGCCGGCGCGCGTGGCCGGCGCCCTGGCGGTGGCGGTGGCGCTGGCGAGCGCCGCCCAAGCGATCCGCGGCGCTCCCTACGGCCGGATCTGGTCCGCCGCGCTGTCCGGCCAGCCCGTCCAAGTGCAGCGCGAGGAGGCGCGGGTGGCGAGCTTCGTGGCGCGTCACACCCGGCCCGAGGACCCGGTGCTGGTCTGGGGCGTCGGTCCGGCCGGCATCGTCTCCTTCATGAGCAAGCGGACCGTCCCGACCCGCTGGGTGATGAACTATCCGTTCTCCGCCCTCGACCCCGACACCGAGCTGCTGCGGCGCTGGCGCGCCGAGTACATCGAGTCGGTACGGCGCCGGCCGCCGGCCATGGTGGTGGTGGTGGGCAAGGACCACTATCCGGCCATCGGCAACCTGGACTCGCGGGAGGCCTTGGAGCGCTTCCCGGAACTGCGCGACTATCTCGCGCGTCACTACCGGCAGATCCAGCAGGTGGAGGGGCGGGCGTCCTACTCGTTCTACGTGCGGAAGCACGCGCCTCCGGAGCAGAGCCCATGAGTCGCCAGCGACGCCGCGTCGATCCCGAAGTCTACGACCGCGACTACCTGCTCTCCGAGAACACCGAGGGCTTCGAAGACTTCCGCCGCGGCGGTCTGAGCCACGTCAAGGAGCAGCAGCTCGACCAGCTCGAGCTGGCGCCCGGGGTGAGCCTGCTGGAAGTGGGCGTGGGGCGGGGCGAGTTCCTGCTGCACTGCGCGCGGCGCGGTGCCGCGGTGACGGGCATCGACTACTCCTCCGACGCAGTCGAGATCTCGCGCGAGACGCTCGCCGAGTTTCCCGCGGCGGATGTGCGGATCGCCGATTGCCGCCAGCTGCCCTTCGAGGACGACCGTTTCGACCGGGTGTACTCGGGCGACGTCCTGGAGCACCAGGACTTCGACGACGGCGTCACCATGCTGCGCGAGATGCGCCGCGTCCTGAAGCCCGGCGGTCTGCTGCTGTTGCACACGGCCCCGAACACGTTCTTCACGCGCGGGGTCTACCCGCTGGCGCGGCCGCTGCTGCGGCGGATCGACCCCGCCACCATCGAGGCGCTCGAGGGCCACCTGGCGGTGAACCGGGGCGTCCACGTCCACGAATACAATCTGTTCTCGCTGCGCCGGGTCGCCCGCGAAGCGGGCCTCGAGGGCGCGCTCGTCTCGATCGGATCGGACGTGCTGCGCTCGGCGCGCCATCGCCATACCGAAGCCCTGTCACGCCATCCCCTGGTGCGGCTGGCGGGGGCGCTGGGCCGGCTGGCGCCGTTCCGGCTCTTCCTCGGCAACGACCTGTACCTGAGCTACCGCAAGTAGCCCGGCCGGATCCGTCGGTCCGGTTCTCGGATCGGCTAGGACGGATCGGGTGTCTTTCGAAGCTCGATTGCCTTGCGCACGCGCTTCGCCAACCGGGCCGCCATGTGACGGTTCCCCTTGTCGCCGACGTGGCCGGTGTCGATGAAGATCTCCTCGCTCGAAGGCAAGGAGTCGAACACGTCGGTGAGATCCTCGTAGAGGAAGTTCTCGCGTTCGAGCGCTCGGAGGTGCCGTCCGATCACCCGATAGCAGACGCGGTTGTAGCTGCGATTGGGCGCCGCGATGGCCCGCTCTCGCACCGTCAGCGTCTTGCCCGTGGTCGACAATGTCGGCTGTAGCGCGAAGACATAGGGGACGCCCTGTTCCGCCAGAGCGCCAGCGGCGAGCCGTACGTTCTTCGAGAGCCGCTTCGCGACGACCGCCGGCGGCACACTGGTGGGCTGCATGCCCACGACGTTCGAGAGCGGACCCCGACCGCCGGCGCGGAACGCGAGGTCGAGGAGCCCGAAGAAGAACGTGTCGGGCTGTGCGCGGAACCACATCACGTTGCGACCTTGCGAGCCCCACCAGACATCGTTTACACCCGAAAGGGAGATGACCAGATCCGGTTCGAGTTCGGAGAGCCGATTCTCGATCAGGATGCGCTCGTGCGTGGAAGCCCAGCCGGGGCTCGCCAGCGTGAACACCTCGAAGTGGGTCGGTTCGTCACCCGCGCGTGCCTGCAACATCCGCTCGAGATAGGCCGAGACGATGCGATCCTGGCTCGGGGCGCCCGTTCCGTAGGCCACGGAGCCTCCGGTCAAGAAGACGCGAACGGTATTTCTCGGCTTCGGCAGAACCGGAGACGCGCCAGAGCGGAACTGCTGCGGATTGATGAAGGCATTGTGGTGCTGGCCGGGCGCCGGCGTGAATCCCACGAAGGGAGCGGGAGCGGTGGGCACGGACCAGGAAATCTCGTCCAGGTCGACCGCTTCTCCGTCCTCGTAGACTCCGGCCAGCTGCGGGCGCTGTCCCGGCGCGACCAGTGCCCCGAGGGTCTCACCCTGCGTGTAGGCTTCGAGCGGGGCGCGGAACTGGCGCAGCGCAAGATACCAGCCGGTAGCGACGCCGGCGCCCGCGAGCACGAGCGACACCAAGAGCACGACCGACGCCAAGAGCACTTCCTTCTTCACGCTGTCTCCCATGGCCACTGTTCGACGATTCGCAGATCATCTGGGGATTCGACCCGCGCGGCTGCCATCCGAGCGCTGCCTTCGCCGCCACGCGATCTCCCATCCGGCCAGCGCGCGGAAGGCTGGAGAACATTCCGATCGCGATGTCCGGGGTGAGGAGGATGCGACGCTCGAGACCGGTGGACGCGCACCGATATGCGCTCGCTACAACAGACGCGCCAGGATGTCGAGGCGGCTGCGGTAGCGGCGCCCCACGGCATCCGGCGAGAAGTCGGTCTCGATGGTGTGGCGGCCCGCAGTGGCAATCCGGCGGCAGAACTCCGTGTCCTCCACCAGCCGCCGCATCAGCGACGCCGCGTGGTCGAGGTCCGGGTCGGCCCAGATCTGGCCGCGCCGATAGGGACCGTAGTCGCGCTCGAGCGGTACCAGCTCGTAGTTCACCGGGCAGGAGTTCGAATCGTTCATGAAGTTCGTGTTCGCCGACCAGTCGGTGCCGACGACCGGCAGTGCGGACAGGCATCGGCGCGGCTTGCATGGATCGCGCCCATCCTAGCCATTCGGCTCTCCCACCGCGATCGAGCTGGCTTCGCTGCTATGCCAGGGCCGGGTGGGAAAACCCCGCCACCCTGGACGCCCGGGGACTCTCGCGGCCTCGTTGCCGAGAGGAAGCAGCGGGTGTGCCCGACGCGCGAACACCTCCCGCAGCGCATCTCGCGGTGCGTTGGAATCGAGAAAGCGATCTTCGGAGAGCAGTGGAACTCGTACATGAAGGCCGGTCGAGGCATACAACATCCGTCCCGGACCGCGCCACCCATGGTGGGTCGTCAGGGCGGGAGCTTCTCCGGTGCGCGCGCGCCGGGCGAGCTGGCGGTCAGGACAATCGCTTGAGCAGGGCCAGGATCCCCTGTCGCACCGCCGAGCGGTGCGGCGAGCCACCGCCGCGGGTGACCTCGGCCTTGTGGGCGAGGTACCAGTCGTAGGATTCGCAGATCATCTCCTGGTTCGACCAGCGCGGCTGCCAGTCGAGCTCGGTCTTCGCCGCCGTGAGGTCGAACCAGAGGCTGCGTCCGTACATCAGCGCGTGGTAGGGACCGAGCGGCGAGAGGCCGAGGGCGCTGGTCAGCCGCATGACCGGCTCCACCATTCCCATCGGGAGTGAGTAGACCCGGCTCCCGGTGCCGGCGTGGCGACACAGTGCCTCCAGCGTCTCGCGCATGGTTCCGAAGCGTTCGGCTCCGATGTTGTAGACCGCAGCACCCGGGCGCTCGGCCGCGCGCAGGCAGGCGTCGGCGAGGTCGTCGGCGTGCACGAACTGGTAGCGGTTGTGTCCCCCGCCGAGCACGGGAATATGGCGACCCTCCTCGACCCAGTCGAACAGGATCTGGAAGATGCCGAGCCGACCGTGGCCCAGGATCGTGCGCGGCCGGATCACCGTGACGTCGAGGTCGTCGCGGCGGACGCGCTCCTGGATGAGCTCTTCCGCGGCCCACTTGGCCCGGCCGTAGTCTTCGAGTGGCCGGGGCCGCACGCTCGAGTCCACCGGGTTCCGCTCCGGGATGCCGAAGACCGCGCTCGACGAGGTGTGCACCACCTTGCGGACGCCGGCAGCGGCGGCAGCGTCGAGCAGGTTCCCGGTGCCGGCGACGTTGACCGACCAGAACAGCCGGCGGTCCTTGGCCAGGGGCACCTGGGCCACGTTGTGGAACACCACGTCGACGCCGTGGCACACGCGCTGCACCGCGTCGGCGTCGCGGATGTCGCCGCGCACGAAATCCACGTCGGGATGGGGCGGCTCCACGTCCACCAGGTCCAGCACCCGCACCGATCGCCCCTCGGCCAGCAGCCGGTCGCGCAGGGCGCAGCCGAAGTAGCCCGAGCCCCCCGTCAGCAGCACCCGGCTCACAGGGCGTGACCGCGGGCCAGACACCAGCGGATCGACTCGGCCATGCCCTCGCGCAGCGCCACCCTGGGCTCGTAGCCCAGCTCTTCGCGGGCGCGCTCGACCGAGCACGCGATGGTCCGGTTCATCTCGCCCAGCACGTGGAGCTTCTGCTGATAGAGGCCCAGCGCCTGGAGACCCGCGTCGCCCCAGTAGGCCAGGTCGCCGACGAAGCCGGGCAGATGGAGCGCGCCCGCAGTGCAGGGCAGGCCGAAGTCCTGCTCCAGCACCTGGCGCACGGTCTCGACGATCTCGTTGACGGTGTAGGGACGCGCGTCGGCAATCCAGTAGGTGCGTCCGTCGGCCGCCGCCACGTTCGCGGCCAGCTCGAGGCCCTGGCACAGGTTGTCGATGTAGGTCATCGAGCGCCGCTGGTTGCCGTCGCCCAGGATCGGGAAGCGTCCGGTGCGGATCATGCGGAAGAACAGGCTCTGGCGCGGCGGCTGGTTCGGGCCGTAGAACCAGGGCGCCCGCACCACCACCGTCTCGAAGTCGCCTCGGGCGCGCGCCTCGCGGACCAGCGTCTCCAGCGCCGCCTTCGACCGCCCGTAGCCGAGGAACGGGTCGAGGGGCGATTCCTCGTCGAACACGACGTCGGGATCACGGCTGGCGCCCACCGGCGAATTGGAGGACACCGCCACCACGCGCCGCACCCCCGCCCCGCGCGCGGCCTCGAAGAGCGCGCGGGCGCCGTGGACGTTCACGTCCTGGAAGTCGCGCGCGCGCCAGCTCGGATGGATCACGCCGGCCGCGTGGTAGAGCAGGGCGCCATCGGCGCCCTCGCAGAACGCGGCGAGCGATTCCGGGTGGCGCAGGTCGCCGTGGCACGGCTCGACGGCCTCGCCGCACGCTTCGAGGCCAGCCGGGTCGGCGCCCGGCGCCACCAGGCAGCGCACGGCACCCGGCTCCGGGTAGGCGACGGCCAGCTTCTCGACCAGGGAGGTGCCGAGCCAGCCCGGCGCGCCCGTCACCAGCACCTGCGGCCGCGGGCGCGCCGCCCCGCGCGCGCGGCTATGACGCGGCGCGCGCGCCAGGAAATGCTCGGCGTTGCGCCAGGCAATGGCCATGGTGGTGCCCTGGGGGTTCACGCCCGGCGAGTCGGGGATCAGGCTGGCGTCGTTCACGTACAGGTTGGAGAAGCCGCGCACCTTGCCGAACGAGTCGGTGGCGCACAGGTCGGGGTTCTCGCCCATCGGGCAGGTGCTGAAGGCGTGCACCGTGGAGAGGCTCAGGTCGCCCGCCGGCAGCGAGCGCTCGAGCAGGCCCCGGCACTGCTCGACCGAGCGCAGCACCGGCAGCGAGCGGATGCCCGGGTACACCGCCTCGGCGCCGGCGGTGAAGAGCAGCTCGCCGAGCCGCGCCATGCCGATGCTGAGTGCGCGGCGGTCGGCCTCGGTGAGGCGGTAGTGCACCCACACGCCGTCGCCGGAGCCCGGCACCGGCCTCACCCGGCCGCGCCCGAGCCCCCGGGTGGCGGCGTAGTAGAGCGCGGTCTGGGACCAGTGCTGCATCACCCCGGCGTTCTGCGCCCAGTTCTCGGCCAGCAGCATCGCCAGGAAGCCGGGCGTGAAGACCGAGCCGCCCAGGGTGAGCGCCGGCTTGAACTCGGTCACCTGGACCACCGGCAGCGTCGTGGCGTGGGCCTCCAGGTCGTGGTCGAAGCGGGCAGCCGCCTTCAGCATGGGGTGGATGCAGAGCGTGTTGCCCACGTTCTTGCGGATGCCGCTGCGTCGCAGCAGCGCCGGGGTCTGGATCGGTCCGCAGCAGACGAAGACGTGGTCCGCGCGGATCTCCACCGGCTCGCCGGCGAGCACCGCCCGGGCCCCGCTGGCGCCCCGGCCCTGGTGCCGCAACTCGACGATCTTGCACTCCGCCAGCAAGGTGGCGCCGGCGTCGCGCGCGCGCGGGACGTAGGAGCGCTGCATCGACTGCTTGGCGCCGGGCGCGAAGGGATCGACCAGGGGGTCCTTCACGCAGCGCGGCACCGGTGCGCACTCCCAGCCGAGGGCATCGGCGGCGCGCTGGATCACGGCGGAGCTCTCGGGGAGCGCGGTGGCGTCGGGCAGGGTGACGCCCAGGTCGCGCTCGATCCGTTCGAAGCAGGGCTCCAGCGCCGCGGGCGTGAAGTCTTCGAGCAGCGCGTCGGCGGTCCAGCGCGCATAGCAGTCGAGCGGCGTGCGGTGCCAGAAGGCGCTGTTCACCTCGGTGGAGCCGCCCACGCAGCTGCCCTCGACGAAGGCGAGGTTGGGCGAGCCCAGGATCGGCGTCATGCCGCGGTTGCGGTAGAGCCGGGCGATCGCCTCGGGTGAGTTGGAGACGACCGAGTCCGGCGCGACGTCCGGCCCCTCCTCGGCGATCAGCACGTCGAGGCCGGCCTCGGCCAGCAGTGCCGCGGTGACGGCGCCGCCGGCGCCGGAGCCGACCACCAGCACCTGGGTCCGCAGCGTACGACTCATCGCCCGGAGCCGACCGCCGTTCCCGACTGGAGCTGCGCCACCACGGCCGGGTGATCGAAGTACGCCAGCAGCGCGCAGCTCCGCACCAGCTTCACGAAATCGCGCATCGGCGCGAGGGGCGCGTTGCTCCAGCGTTCCAGGTAGCGGGTGCCTCGCGCGGCATCCAGTCGCACGAAGGGTCGCAGGTAGAACAGCCGCGGCAGCCCATCGAAGATCCGGAGCGCCAGCCGGTAGGGCAGGGCGAGGTAGCCGGGCATGCCGGCGATCTGGCTGGCCACGTAGTGGCCGACCTCGTCTTCGACGCTGCGGCGCGTCGCGGGCTCGAGCGCGGGGAACTCGGGCACGACCAGGTGCACGAGCGCCGCCACCACCCGTTGCCCGTGACCCGAGAGCGCCTCCACGAGGGCGGACTATATCAGAGCGGTCCCCGCGCGCCCCGCGGGGTGCGCCATGCTCCACTGCGCTGTAGCCTCGGCGATCCTTCGCAACGACCTGGGGGAGGGCGATTCGGGCCGTGGACGCGGCGACTGGAACACGAGCCCGGAGGCGGGCGATCGCCCTGCTCGCGTCCCTCGGCTTCATCGCCGCGGCGTGCGATCGCGCGCCCGTCGTACCTTGTGAGGGCTGCAACCTCGTACTCATCTCGCTCGACACGCTGCGTGCCGACCACCTGAGCGCCTACGGCTACGAGCGGCCCACCAGCCCGACGCTCGAGCGGCTGGCCAGCGAGGGTGTCCTCTTCGAGCACTTCTATCAGAACGGCGGCGGTACGCTGCCGTCGCACATGAGCCTGATGACGTCGCTCACGCCGCTGGCCCACGGCATCGACCCGAGCGATGCCACCCAGCTGCCCGATGCCCGGGTGACCCTGGCCGAGGCGCTGCGGGAGCAGGGCTACGCGACGGCTGCCTTCGTCGATGCGGGCTTCATGATGGGCCACTACGGCTTCGCCCAGGGCTTCGATCGTTACGACGACGCGGGCGGCCGCTTCGCGGCGATCCTGCCCAAGGTGGAGGCCTGGCTGGGCGAGCGGGCCGTCCCGCCGGCTGCCGGGGCAGCGCCGCCCTTCTTCCTGTTCGTGCACAGCTACGACATCCACTCCGAGACGGAGCAGCGCTCCTACGAATGCCCCGGCGACTACCCCGATCTCTACACCGAGGGCCTCGACCGCAGCTTCGACGGCTGCCGCGACGGGCTGTGCGCCTCCGAGTTCCTGGAGCGCGCCAACGCGAAGCTCGAGGCGGGCGAGTTGGCGCCGAGCCAGGTGCTGACGCCCGCGCAGGTCGAGTACACCGTGGCGCTCTACGACGGCTGCATCAACTATGCGGACGCCCAGGTCGGCCGGCTGCTCGAGACGCTCCGCAACATGGGCTTGCTCGAGAAGAGCGTCGTCGTCGTCACCTCGGACCACGGCGAGGAGTTCCTCGAGCACGGCCGCCTGATCCACCTCCAGAACGGCTACGACGAGATCGGGCGCATCCCGCTGATCCTGCGCTTCCCCAAGCCGCTCGGTCTCGCCGGGGTGCGGGTGCGCCACCTGGCGGCGATGGTGGACCTGGCGCCGACCCTGCTCGCGATCGTCGGCGCCCCACCGCTGGCCCAGGCCCAGGGGGTGAGCCTGCTCCCGGCCATTCTGTGGGACGACCCGGTCCGCGACGACCTGCACATGTACTACGTGCTGCGCACCCCGACCCACAAGTACTTCCACTGGAAGCAGCAGCTGTTCCACATGGGCGACGACCCCCAGGAACGCCATCCCAGGGCGATCGCCAGCGACCGCTACAGCCGCCGCATCGAGGTCCTGGTCGACGTCGACCGGGCCGAGCGCGCGGCCTTCGAGGCGCGCTTCGGCCAGACGCCCCGGGCCGTCGAGCTCGACGAGGAGCAGGCCGCCCAGCTGCGGGCGCTGGGCTACGGGGAGTAGGGCGCTCCCCCGGCGTTTGACCCAGGGCCGGCCCGGTCTTAACCTTGTCCTGAATTTGGGGGCGATCGGCTTCGACGGGTGGTCGAAGGCGAGCGCTGCGTGCCGACGTCGTCACACCGTCGCTAAACAGGTGGCAAGTTGGTAGCCAATAACTGCCGACGACAACTACGCTCTCGCTGCTTAGCTAAACTCTAAGACAGCGACGTCCG
>JBFGIM010000016.1:0-30875 GCA_041577695.1 Myxococcota bacterium
AGCCTGGACGACGAGAAGCGCTTCCGCTTCGACGGCCGCGGGTTCTACGTGCGCGACGGCGACGAGATGGCGGAGCTCTTCCGCGACCATCCGTCGGCGGTGGACGCCACGCTCGAGATCGCCGAGCGCTGCGATCTCGAGCTGGAGATGGGCCGCTACCACCTGCCCGAGTTCCAGGTGGCGCGCGGCAGCACCCGCGAGCAGGTGCTCGAGGCGCAGGCCTGGACCGGGCTGCGCGAGCGCCTGGGGCTCGCGCCGGACGAGCCACTGACGGGCCGCCACCAGCCCTACGAAGACCGCATGAAGCACGAGCTGGGCGTGATCCAGTCGATGGGCTTCGCGGGCTACTTCCTGATCGTGGCCGACTTCATCGGCTACGCCCGCCGCGAGAAGATCCCGGTGGGACCCGGCCGCGGCTCGGCGGCCGGCAGCCTGGCCGCCTACGCGCTGGGGATCACCGGCGTCGATCCCATCGACTACGACATCATCTTCGAGCGCTTCCTCAACCCCGAACGCGTCTCGATGCCGGACATCGACGTCGACTTCTGCATGCGCGGTCGCGACCAGGTGATCCGCTACGTCGCCGATCGCTACGGCGGCGGCCGCGACGACCACGACAGCATGCGGGTGGCCCAGATCGCCACCTTCGGCACGCTCCAGGCCAAGGCGGCCATCCGCGACGTCGGCCGGGTGCTGGGCATGGCCTACAGCGACGTGGACCGCATCGCCAAGCTGGTGCCCGACACGCTGGGCATCAGCCTCGACGAGTCCATCGCCCAGACGCCGGAGCTGCGGGCGCGCATCGAGTCCGACGGGCAGGTCGCCAAGCTGATCGAATCGGCGCGCAAGCTCGAGGGCCTCACGCGCCACGCCTCCAAGCACGCCGCCGGTGTGGTGATCGGCACCGAGCCACTGATCGAGACGGTGCCGTTGTATCGCGACCCGCGCTCCGGCGACATCATGACGCAGTACGACATGCGCTGCGTCGAGAAGATCGGGCTGATCAAGTTCGACTTCCTGGGCCTGAAGACGCTCACCGTGATCGACGACGCGGTGCGCGCCATCCGCCGCGAGCAACCGGACTTCGACATCGAGCGCGTCGACCTGGAAGACCCCACGACTTACGACCTGCTGTGCCGCGGCGATACCGAGGGTGTGTTCCAGGTGGAGTCGTCGGGCATGACCGACCTGGTGACGAAGCTCAAGCCGCGCGCCTTCCGCGAGCTGATCCCGATCGTGGCGCTCTACCGCCCCGGGCCGCTGGGCTCGGGCATGGTGGACGACTACATCAACCGCAAGAACGGCGTCACGCGGGTCGAGTACCTGCTGCCCGAGCTCGAGGAGATCACGGCCGAGACGCTGGGCGTGATCGTCTACCAGGACCAGGTGCTCCAGATCGCCAACAAGCTGGCGGGCTACAGCCTGGGCGAGGCCGACCTGCTGCGGCGCGCCATGGGCAAGAAGAAGGCCACCGAGATGGCGAAGCAGCGCGAGCGCTTCGTCTCGGGGAGCGTCGAGCGCGGCATCGACAAGGCCCGGGCCCAGCAGGTCTTCGACCTGATCGCCGAGTTCGCCGGCTACGGCTTCGCCAAGTCGCACTCGACGGCCTACGCGCTGATCACCTACCAGACCGCCTACCTGAAGGCGAACCATCCCCACGCCTACTGGGCCGCGCTGCTGACGGTCGAATCGGGCAACCACGACAAGCTGGCGCGCTACATCGCCCACGCGCGCGAGCGCCGCATCGAGATCCTGCCGCCGGACGTGAACGAGTCGCAGCGCGACTTCACCGTGGTGGGCGAGGGCATCCGCTTCGGCTTCGCGGGCATCAAGAACGTGGGGCAGGGTGCCGTCGAGGCGATCCTCGAGGCGCGCACGGCGGGCGAGGGCGCCGGCCCCTTCCGCGGCCTGCACGACTTCACCGAACGGGTGGACGGGCGGCGCGTCAACCGGCGCGTGGTGGAGAGCCTGGTCAAGTGCGGCGCCTTCGACTCGCTACACCCGAACCGGGCGTCGGTGTGGGCCGCGCTCGACGCGGCGCTGGAGCGCGGCGCGGCCGCCCAGCGCGACCGCGAGATCGGTCAGGCGAACCTCTTCGGCACCGGCGGCGCCACGGTCGAGGATGCGCCGCGGCTGCCCGAGGTGCCGCCCTGGACCGAGCCGGAGCGCCTGGCCCAGGAGAAGGAGCTGCTCGGCTTCTACGTCACCGGCCATCCGCTGGCCAGCGTGGCGCCGGAGCTGGCCCGCTACGCCGACGTGCGCTCGTCCGACAGCGCCGGTCGCGAGGGGCGCGAGGTGCGCGCGGGCGGCCTGCTGGTGACGCTGCGCGAAACCCGCACCCGCCGCGGCGACAGCATGGCCTTCGGCTCGCTCGAGGACCTGGAAGGGACCTTCGACCTGGTGATCTTCCCCGAATCGTTCGGTCGGCTGCGCGAGCTGCTCAAGCGCGCGGTCTCCCCCGAGCCGGGCCAACCACCGCTGCCGGTTCTGGTCACCGGCAACCTCGAGGCGGGCGACCCGCCCAAGCTGTTGGTGCGCGACGTGGTGCCCCTGACCGACGCCCAGGAGAAGCTGGCCAACCACTTGCGCCTGACCCTCCCGCTGGCGGATGTGACCCGCGATCGGCTGGTGGCGCTGCAGCGCACCCTGCTCCAGCACCGAGGCGATTGCCCGGTGCGCGTGCACCTCCGCATCCCCGGGGAGAGCGAGACGGTGATCGGCCTGCCGGACGCTCGCGGCGTCGAGCCCAGCGACACGCTGCTCGGCGAGCTGAGCGCGCTCTTCGGACGCAGCGTGGCGGAGCGGGTGCTGTGAGCGCGCGCTGGGCCCTGGCGATCACCGTCGGTCTGGCGCTCGGCGCGCCCGCGCCAGTCGGTGCCGAGGTGGTGCGGCGCGAGGCGGTGGGCGTGGTGGCCGCCACGCCGGGCGATTCACTCGGGGAGCTGCGCCGTGGCGCGATCCGCGCCGGCGTGGTGGAGGCGATGGTCGTCGCCGCCAGGCGGGTGGCCCCCGACGCCGACCCGGCGGCGGTGGCCGACGCCGTGCGCGAGGACCCCTTTGCGTACACCGCGCGCTACCGCCTGCTCGAGGATCGCGGCGAGCGGCCGGCGATGCTGCTGCTCGGCCGGGGCGCCGAGCGGGAGTACGTGGTGATGGTGGAGGCCCACGTGGACCTCGAGCGGCTGCGCGAGGGTCTGTTCGAGGCTGGCCTCCTGGCCGTGCCCCCGCGGCTGGGAACCGGGCGCGTGGCGGTCGCCGTGGAAGGGCTCGGCCGCTACGCCGACTTCCGCGAGATCCGGGACGCCCTGCGAGCCCATGCCCCGCGGGCCGAGCCGGTGGAGTTCGTCCGCGGGCGCGCGCTCTTCGCGGTGGAGACCGACGACAGCCCCGAAACGCTGCTGAGGCGGCTCCAGGGCACCGTGGACGGCTCGCTGGTGCGCCTGAGCCGTGATCCCGGGCGTCTGGAGCTTCGTTGGATGCCGCGCTAGCAGCCGCGCCCGCCCCATCGGGCCCCTTTTGCCCCCACGGGGCCAAGGGCGCCAGCGATTGACGAAGCCAGCCGAAATCGGTATTCAGACCAGCACTTTAGCGGCGTTCTTGGCACGTAGCTCAGTGGGAGAGCACCACCTTGACACGGTGGGGGTCGGCGGTTCAATCCCGCCCGTGCCAACCAGTGTCGCGCTCTCGAGCGTCGAGGAATCGAGCGAGCCTATTTCCATGTATCTGCTGCCTTCATGAGCGACATCCGTGTGGGTCTGCCGGACGGCAGGCAGCTCGAAGTGCCGGTGGGCACGACGGTTCTCGCCGTGGCGCAGCAGATCGGGGCCGGTCTTGCGCGCGCCGCCATCGCCGGTCGCGTAGACGGGGTGCTCGTCGACCTGCGCCTGCCCCTCGAAGCCGACGCCGCCGTCGAGATCGTGACGCTGCGCGATGCCGAGGCCGGCGAGGTGATCCGCCACTCGGCCGAGCACGTGATGGCCGACGCCGTCAAGCGCCTGTTCCCACAGGTGCAGATCGACGTGGGTCGCACCGACCACTCCGAGAAGTTCCAGTACGACTTCAAGATCGACAGCCCGTTCAGCCTGGAGGACCTGGAGCGCATCGAGGCCGAGATGGGCCGGATCCTGAAGCAGAAGTCGGTCTTCGAGCGGCAGATGGTGAGCCGGGAGGAGGCCGTCGAGCTGTTCCGCAGCATGGGCGAGGAGCTCAAGGTCCAGCGCATCGCCGACATCCCCGAAGGCCAGCCGATCACGCTCTATCGCCACGGTGACTTCGTCGACCTGTGCCGCGGCCCCCACGTGCAGCGCACCGACCAGATTGGCGCCGTGAAGCTGCTCGAGGTGGCCGGCGCCTATTGGCGGGGCGACGAGAGCAACCCGATGCTCCAGCGGATCTACGGCACCGCCTTCGCCAAGCCGCAGGAGCTGGCCGAGTACCTGGAGCGCATCGAGGAGGCCAAGCGCCGCGACCACCGGCGGCTGGGCGCCGAGCTCGACCTGTTCCACGTCGACGCGATCTCACCGGGATCGCCCTTCTACCACCCGAAGGGCGTGACGCTCTACAACGAGCTGGTCGATTACGTGCGACGGCTCTACCCGCGCTACGGCTTCGACGAGATCATCACGCCGCAGATCGTGCGCGCAGAGCTCTTCAAGACCTCGGGCCACTACGACCTGTTCCGCGAGGACATGTTCCACTTCCAGGGCGACGAGGCCGAAGAGCTCTTCGTCAAGCCGATGAACTGCCCGGGCCACTGCCACTACTTCAACTCGCGCAAGCACTCCTACCGCGATCTGCCGCTGCGCCTGGCCGAGTTCTCGCGCCTGCACCGCAACGAGCGCTCGGGCACCCTGCACGGCATGACGCGGGTGCGCTCGCTGGCCCAGGACGACGCCCATGTCTTCTGCGAGCCGGACCAGGTGGAGGACGAGATCGCCCGCTTCTTCGCCATGACCCGCGAGATCTACGCCGCACTCGGCCTGGATGACGTGGAGGTGTCGGTCTCGACGCGCCCCGCGGAGTTCATCGGCGAGCCCGAGGCGTGGGACCGCGGCGAGCAGGCGCTGATCCGCGCCGTGGAGGACGCTGGCTACACCTGCGGCATCAAGCGGGGCGAGGCGGCCTTCTATGCGCCGAAGGTCGAGTGCGACTTCCGCGACGTGCTCGGTCGCGCCTGGACGCTGGCCACGATCCAGCTCGACATGGCGCAGCCCGCGCGCTTCGGGCTCAACTACGTCGGACGCGACGGCCAGGAGCACGAGCCGGCGATGCTGCACCGCGCGATCCTGGGCTCGCTCGAGCGCTTCATCGCGATCTACCTGGAGCACACGGCGGGTGACTTCCCGCTGTGGCTGGCGCCCGTGCAGGTGGTGGTGCTGCCGATCGCCGCGCGCCACGCCGACTACGGCGCCAAGGTGCACCGCGCGCTCCAGGAGCGCGGCATCCGGGCCGCGCTGGACGACCGCAACGAGAAGCTGGGCTTCAAGATTCGAGAGGCCGAGACCCAGAAGGTCCCGGTGATGTTGGTGATCGGAGACCAGGAGACGGCCAGCGGCACCGTGGCGCCGCGCCGCCGTCACCGACAACAGGGCGCCAGCGAGGCGCTCGCCCTCGACGCGTTCATCGCGGACCTGTCCGCGGAGATCGCCGAGCGGCGGCGTCAGGCGCCCTAACAGGAGGTAGCAGCATTCGGTTCCCCAAGAAGTTCGATCGGGAGCGTCCCAAGCAGGACGTGCGCGTGAACCTCGGTATCCGCGCGCGGGAGATCCGCGTGGTGGACGAGGACGGTACGCAGCTCGGAGTCATGACTCCGCCCGACGCGGTCCAGCGCGCCCAGGAGAAGGGGCTGGACCTGGTCGAGGTGGCGCCCACAGCGAATCCGCCCGTGTGTCGCATCATGGACTACGGAAAATACAAGTACGAACAGAAGAAGAAGAAGGGCACCACCAAGACGAAATCGCACGCAGCCACCATGAAGGAGGTGAAGCTGCGACCGCGCACGGACGATCACGACCTCGAGTTCAAGTTGCGCAACGCGCGGCGC
The DNA here is from genome assembly GCA_041577695.1 of Myxococcota bacterium. Classification (GTDB taxonomy): domain Bacteria; phylum Myxococcota_A; class UBA9160; order UBA9160; family PR03; genus JASJBO01. Next base: position 6,044 of record JBFGIM010000016.1, read on the forward strand.
TTCCTGATGGAAGGGGACAAGGTCAAGGTCACCCTGATGTTTCGCGGGCGCGAGATCGTGCACACGGACCTGGGTCGCAAGCAGCTCGACAAGGTGAAGTTGCTGCTGGGGGAGCTGGCCTCCGTCGAGAACCCGCCCCGCATGGAGGGGCGCTTCATGTCGATGATCCTGGTGCCGAACCGCGACACCATCAACGCCCTGAAGCGCGCCGAGAAGGCGGAGCAGAACGAGGTCGAGAAGGCCGCCAAGGCCGCGGCCGAAGCGAACGAGGCCGAGAAGGCCGAACAACCGGCGGCGGAGGGCGAGACGCCCGCCGAAGCCAGTGCGGGAGAGTCCTGATGCCGAAGATGAAGTCCCACCGCGGTGCGGCCAAGCGCTTCAAGCGGACGGGGACCGGAAAGATCGCCCGGATGCAGAAGGGCAAGAGCCACATCCTGACCAAGAAGGATTCGAAGCGGAAGCGTCACCTCCGCAAGCGCGCCCTCGTCTCGACGGTGGACCGCAAGCGGATGGACCAGATGCTTCCCTGAGGGAGCCGAGGAGCAATCATGCCGCGTGTCAAACGAAGTGTTCCGGCCCGCCGCAGTCGGCGGCGCATTCTCAAGGCCGCCAAGGGCTACCAGGGCAGCCGCCATCGCCTGTTCCGGACCGCCCGCGAGGCGGTGGAGAAGGGCTGGAAGTACGCCTACCGCGATCGCAAGCAGCGCAAGCGCCAGTTCCGCACGCTGTGGATTGCGCGCATCAACGCCGCCGTGCGGGAGCACGACCTCTCGTACAGCCGCTTCATGAACGGCCTCTCGCTGGCCGGAATCGAGGTGGATCGCAAGAACCTGGCCGATCTGGCGGTGGCCGACCCGACGGCGTTTGCCGAGCTGGTGGCCCAGGCCAAGGCCAAGCTGGCCTGAGCGAAGGGGGGAGCCCGGTGCCCGCGCAGCCCGACCTGGAAGCCCTGGAAGCCGAGGCCCGAGAGGCCCTGGACACGGCTGCCAGCATGCCGGCCCTCGCCGAAGTGCGCGCGCACTTCCTCGGTCGCAGGGGTTCGGTGTCGTTGCTGCTGCACGGGATCGGCAAGCTTCCGGCCGAAGAGCGCGGGCCTGCCGGGCAGCGGGCGAACGCGCTGAAGAAACGCATCGAGGCGCTCGTGAACGAGCGGCGCGAGGCCCTCGAGCGCGCCGACCTCGAGCGCGCCCTGGCCGAGCATTCGCTCGACGTGACGCTGCCGGGCGCCGCGCCGCCGCTGGGCCACCTGCATCCGGTGACGCAGATCGAACGCGAAGTGGTGGACTTCTTCACCGGCCTGGGCTTCTCGGTGGAAGAGGGCCCCGAAGTCGAGACCGAGTTCAACAACTTCGAGGCGCTGGGGATCCCGGCCGACCACCCCGCCCGCGACATGCAGGCCACCTTCTTCGTCGAGGGCGGCCATGTGCTGCGCACCCACACCTCGCCGGTGCAGATCCGCGCGATGACCGGGCGCGAGCCGCCGTTCCGCTTCATCGCGCCGGGCCGCGTCTACCGCCACGACCGCAGCCTGCGCCACTTCCCGATGTTCCATCAGGTCGAAGGCTTCATGGTGGACGAGCGGGTGAGCTTCGGAGACCTGAAGGGAGTGCTCTACGCGTTCGCCCGCCGCATGATGGGCGCCGAGGTCGAGCTGCGCTTCCGGTCGTCGTACTTCCCCTTCACCGAGCCGTCGGCCGAAATGGACTTCTCGTGCCTGGTGTGTGGCGGCGAGGGCTGCGCCACCTGCTCGCAGTCGGGCTGGGTCGAGTGGGGCGGCTGCGGGATGATCCACCCCCAGGTGCTCGAGAAGTGCGGCATCGACGCCGAGCGCTGGCAGGGCTTCGCCTTCGGCATGGGGCTCGATCGGGCCGCGATGCTGCGCTGGGGCATCCCCAACATCCACCTGCTCTTCGAAGGCGACGTGCGCGTCCTGGAGCAGTTCTGATGCGCGTCCCGCTGTCGTGGCTGGCCGAGTTCGTGGACCTGCCGCCGGTGGGCGAGCTGACCCACTGCCTGACCCAGGGCGGCCTCGAGGTCGAGGGCGTCGAGTCGGGCGGCCCCGACCTGTCGGCGATCCGAGTGGGCCAGGTGCTGTCGCGCGAGGCGCACCCGAATGCCGATCGGCTGTCGCTGTGCACGGTCGACATCGGCGACGGCGAGCCGCGCGCCATCGTGTGCGGCGCCCCCAACGTCGCCGCGGGGCAGAAGGTGGCCGTGGCGGTGCCGGGCACGCGCCTGCCCGATGGCACCAAGCTCAAGAAATCGAAGATTCGCGGCGTCGCCTCCCAGGGCATGATCTGCTCGCGCAGCGAGCTGGGCCTGGGCGAGGGGCACGAGGGCATCCTGGTGCTCGAGGCGGGGGCCGCGGTGGGCGCTCCGCTCAGCGACCTGCTCGACGCCGGCGATACCGTGCTCGACCTCTTCCTCACCCCGAACCGCGGCGACTGTGCCTCGCTGCTGGGTGTGGCCCGCGAGGTACGCGCCCACTTCGACCGGGGTGAAGTGCGGCTGCCGCCGGTCGAGCCCGAGACCGAGGAGGGCGAGCCGGCCAGCGAAGCGGTGACGATCGCCATCGACGACCGCGCCGGCTGCCACCGCTACGTGGGCCGCGTGGTGCGCGGCGTCGAGATCGGGCCCAGCCCGGCCTGGCTGCAGCAGAGGCTCGAGGCCGCCGGCCTGCGCCCGATCAACGTGGTGGTGGACGTCACCAACCTGGTTCTGTTCGAGTTCGGCCAGCCGCTGCACGCCTTCGACCTGCGCGCGCTGCGCGGCGGCGAGGTGCGGGTGCGGGCGGCCCGCGCCGACGAGAAGATCGTCACGCTGGACGGCCAGACGCGCGTGCTCGAGCCCGCCGACCTGGTGATCGCCGACGCCGAGCGCGCCATTGCCGTGGCCGGCGTGATGGGCGGCGCCGAATCCGAGGTCGGATCCGAGACCGTGGACGTGCTGATCGAGAGCGCCCACTTCGACCCGATGCGGGTGCGCCGTACGGCGCGTCGGCTGGGACTGTCGAGCGAGGCTTCCTACCGCTTCGAGCGCGGCATCGACCGGGCGGGCGTGGGCCGCGCCGCCGACCGGGCCGCGCGACTGCTGGCCGAGCTGGCCGGGGGCAGCGTGGCGCCGGGCTCGGTCGAGGTCGAGGGTGATGCCCCCGCGGTGGTGGAGTCGATCGATCTCGACCCGGAACGGGTCAACCGGCTGCTGGGCACCGAGCTGTCGCCCGCCGAGATCGCGACCCTGCTCGAGCGGGTGGGCGTGGCGAGCGGAGCGCGGGGCAGCGGGTTGCAGTGCCGCATCCCCACCCACCGCAACGACCTGGCCCGCCCGGTGGATCTGATCGAGGAGGTGGCGCGCATCCACGGCTACGACCGGATCCCGCCGACGCTGCCCGCCGAGCGCCTGGCCCCGGTGGCGCACCCGCCGTTGCGGGCGCTGGCGGAGCGGGTCCGCGACACCCTGCGCGCCGTGGGCCTGACCGAGTGCATGACCCTGCCGCTGACCGGTCCCGGGTCGCTCGACCGGCTGGGATTGGCCGAGGACGATCCGCGCCGCCGCGCCGTGCGGGTGCAGAACCCGCTGGTGGAAGACGAGCGCGAGCTGCGTACCACACTGCTGCCCTCGCTGCTGTCGCTGGTGCAGCTGAACCTGAACCGCCAGGCCCATCAGCTGCGCGTGTTCGAGCTGGGGCGCGTGTTCCGGCCGAGCGGTGCGGGCGAGCTTCCCGAGGAGCCGCTCCACCTGGCCGCGGCGCTCACCGGAGGCGAGGGCGCGCTGTGGGAATCCGAGAGTGCGCCGCTCTACTTCCAGATCAAGGGCGTCGCCGAACGCCTGCTGGCCGAGCTGGGCCAGGGGGTCCGCCAGCGCCCGGGCAGCGACGAGCCCTTCCTGCACCCCGCGGCCAGCCTGACGCTGCTGGCCGGCAAGCAGCCGATCGGCGCGCTCGGCGAGCTGCACCCGGAGACGGCCGCCCGCTTCGAGATCGAGGCGTCTTGCGCGGTGCTGAGCCTCGACCTGAGCGCGCTGGCAGCACGGCCGCCGACGCCGGTCCGCTACCGGGAGGTGTCGCGCCAGCCCGCGGTGCGCCGCGACCTGGCGGTGCTGCTGCCGAGCGACGTCGCCGCCGAGCCGGTGCGCCGCGCGATCGAATCCAGTGCCGGGCCCCACGTGGTGAGCGTCGAGATCTTCGACCGCTACGAGGGCCGCGGCGTGCCGGAGGGCCGGGTGAGCCTGGCCTTCCGCCTGATGTTTCAGCGCCCGGACCGCACCCTCACCGACGAGGAGGTGGGCAAGGCGGTCGAGCGCGTGGTTGCGATGCTCTCGGAACGTTTCCAGGGTGAGCTTCGCTAGGGCCCTAGCCGATGGGAGGGAAGACGATGACCAAGGCCGAGATCGTCGAGCAGATCTACGAGCGGGTGGGTTTCTCGAAGAAGGAGTCCGCCGAGCTGGTGGAGAAGGTCTTCTCGCTGATCAAGGAGACGCTCGAGCGCGGCGAGAAAGTCAAGATCTCCGGCTTCGGGAACTTCGTGGTGCGCGAGAAGAACGCCCGCAAGGGGCGCAATCCCCAGACCGGGGCAGAAATCATGCTCGAGGCGCGACGAGTTCTCACCTTCAAGCCCAGTCTCGTGCTAAAAAACCTGTTGAACGGCGAAGACGAGGTGTCGGAGAGCGGTTCCCCGACGGGAAGCGAGCAGGATCCCGCCGCCTGATTGCATTCTTCTCCGGTCACGAGCAAGAAGGGGGGAGGTATGCCGCAGACCCACACGAGTCGGGGACCGTCTCGCGCTTCGCGCAAGAAGCGCCGCGCGAAGAAGCAGACCGGTGCCGAGACCGCACCGCCGGCGGACGACGGTGCCGTCACTTCCACCTCCGAGAGCGCCGACGCCAAGCGCTATTACCGCATCGGCGAGGTCAGCCGCATCACCGACGTCAAGGCCCACGTGCTGCGCTACTGGGAGTCCGAGTTCCGCTGGATGGCGCCCGCCAAGTCGCGCTCGAAGCAGCGCATGTACCGCCAGCGCGACATCGAGATCATCCAGCTGCTGAAGCGCCTGCTCCACGAGCAGCGCTTCACCATCGCCGGCGCCCGCAAGAAGCTGAAGGAGCTGGGCATCTCGCGCGCTCTCGACCCGGCGAGCCTCCGCCTGAACCTCCAGATCGACGACCGCTCGCGATACGGCGACATCCGTGACGAGCTCCAGTCGATCCGCGAGATGCTGGTCTAGGCGGCATCGACAGACCCTTCCCCCCGGGCTATCCCTCCCCGAGTCGGGCCGTAGCGCAGCTTGGTAGCGCGCCTGAATGGGGTTCAGGAGGTCGCGAGTTCGAATCTCGCCGGCCCGACCAGATCCTCCCCGAAAGCGCTCGAGATTCCGACGGCTTGCACTGCGATCGCGTGCGCTCCGCTAGGGTGCTTGCGATCTGCACGTCCACACCGACCGACGGCGCGCTGAACACCCGACGGCTCATGGACAGACCGAGAATCGGATGACGGCGTGGGGGTTCGGAAGGGTCCAGTTCTGCTTCCCGGGCGGCGAGTCTCCGGGAAGGGCGGATTCGAGGCGGACGAGGAACTCGTCCAGGTCGGTGCCGCCGCGCACGACCCGCGCCTTCTTTCCGGGACTGCGGAAGAAGTCTTCCCAGTGCCCGACGACGGCGTGGCGGGGCTCGAGATCGCGCACCACGCCCTGGGGGTAGTCCGGGACCAGACCGAAGCCCCCGGCGCACACGATCGCTACGTCGACCCTTCGCTCGTCGAGCACGACGGGCGGCGGGAAGCCCCAGGGTGGCGGGCTCGCAGCGTCTTGATAGTGGATCCGGAAGGCGGGGGCGCCGCTCGCATCGAGAAAGTCGATGAGATAGGCGAAGGTCTGTCCTTCCTTCCACTCCTTCGCAAAGAGTGGCGGCCGACTACGGGGCGCGCCCAGGGGACCGGCGGCCAAGGTCAGACCGGGCACGTGGGGCGCGTGCTGCGAGTGCAACGCCATGATTCGAAGCCTACCCGGGATCACGGGAATCCAGTCTCCCGCGCGTCGCCACGTGCCCGCCTTCGCGTTCATCTCTTCGACGCTCAGAGAGGAGCCCGCCTCCGTCATGAGGTGCTTCAGGGTGCGACTTCCATAGACCGGAGGGTTCCCGTCGATGTATTGCGTGACGATGTACGGAAGGTCCATGGCGTGGTCGTAGTGGGAATGTCCGACGAGGATGCCCTGCACGTCCTCGATCTGGTCCTTCTCGAGGAGGTAGGTATCGATCCTGTTGGTGTTCGGCTTCACGGGCAGGCTCAGGACCCGCGCGAGGTTCGGATGGGAGTAGAAGGGAGCAGTGAGGATCGCCTCGTCGTCGTAGCGGATCAGGACGCCACCGACCCCCAGGTAGGTCAGCTCGATGGTTCCGACGCCGGGCCCGCCGCAGTGCAGGGGCTGCGGCTCCGGATGATCTCGTGCCTGGGGAGGGATCGGACCCGCGCAGGCGAGGAGGCCGATCGCGAGCAGCATCGAAGAGAGCCCGGCTGGACGCTGCATGGGAGACGGCCTGCTGGAGTCCACTCCCTGGGTTCTACCCCCGGAGCGAGGTGGGGGTCAACCAGGTCTCCCGTATAGCGGACTCAGATGCTTGTCTCGCGCCCTGCCTTGCCTCTCACGCCACAGGGTGGGCGTGCGACGCGCCCGCGGAGGCGGCCGGCGTCCGTAAGACCCGCCCGGCAGTGGCCTATCCTGTGAGGTCCAATGCCAGAGGAGTCACGGGTGGGCACATCGGAGCGTGAACAGAGCACGGGGCTGCACGCCCTGGTCGATTTCGGCAAGCGGAGCATCGCGGCGTCGGGAAAGATTCCGCGCGAAGCCCTGCGCTTTCTCGGCACGCCCAATCTGGCCCGGCGCCGCGGCCCGAGCCCGGGCGCCGAGCCGGGCTCGATGGTGGTGCCCGCGGACGCGCCGAAGCCGGCGATCCGCGTGATGGCCTACGGTCCGGAGCGGTTGCACGAGCAGGCGCTCGAGCGGGTCGAAGAACTCCGGGAGCTCATCGCAGATCCGGGCGGGACCGTCTGGATCGACGTCGAGGGCTTCGGGGACGAGAGCATCCTGGCGCGGATCGGCGAGGTTCTCGGGATCCATCCGCTGGCGATGGCCGATATCGTCCACGTTCCGCAGCGGCCGAAGGCCGAGCTCCACGACGGCCGCCTGCTGCTCATTACGCAGATGGCCCGCCCGACCGCGGCGGGCGAGATCGACATCGAGCAGGTGAGCCTGGTGCTCGGTCCGGGATGGGTCGCGAGCTTCCAGGAACGGCCCGGTGACGTGTTCGATCCCGTTCGCGAACGGATCCGCGCCAAGACCACGCGCATCCGCAGAAGGCAGGCGGATTACCTGGCCTACGCACTGCTCGACGCCGTGATCGATGGCTACTTCCCGGTGATCGAAGCGCTCGGCGAGGTGATCGATGCCCTCGAGGACGAAGTGGTGGAGCGCGCGAGCCGCGCAACCCTGGCGCGGATCCACGCGACCCGGCGCACCCTGCTCACGCTGCACCGCGTCCAGTGGCGACAGCGCGATGCCGTCGCCGCCCTGCTTCGCGACGAGGACCTGCCGATCACGGAGCCGGTGAAGCCCTACCTCCGCGACGCCCACGACCACGCGTTCCAGACCCTGGACGCGATCGAGACCTACCGGGACATGGTTGTGGGCCTCATGGACCTCTACCTGTCGAGCACCAGCCACCGGCTCAACGAGGTGATGAAGACGCTCACGATCATGGCGACCATCTTCATCCCGCTGACCTTCCTGGCTGGCATCTACGGCATGAACTTCGACTACATGCCCGAGCTCCGCTGGCGATGGGCCTATCCGGCCGTCTGGGGCGTGATGATCGCCGCCGGCGGCGCTCTCCTGCTGTGGTTCCGCAGGCGCGGATGGATCGGAACCCGGGCGGAGCACTAGCGCGAGCTCGGAGCGCCACGGACGGCATCCCGTCGCGTCGGCGGCTTGGCTAGAGTGGTCCCGTGGCTAGCTGGGCCGATGTGCTCTGGACGGTCGGTGTGCTCGCGTACCAGGGTTGCTTCCTGCTCGCGGCCGTTGCCATCTGGTTGACTTCGAGAAGCAGCGGGCGCCCGTTTCCGTGGCGGGGAATCGCGGTCGCCCTGGTCGCCGGGTTCGCCGGGTCGGCCGCCGCGTTCCTGACGGTGGGCTTCGCGCTCTACCCGGCCGTGGTGGAGTAGCCGGCGATGCGGGCCGCGCCTCGCCCCCGGCCCTGACGCGTGGGTGACACCATCCACATCCTGCGTCTCTGGTTGCTGGGCCTGGTATGGGCCTACGGGTCCTGGCTCGTTCTCGCGCTTGCCCTGGGCGGTGGTGTGCTGGCGTTCGCGTGGCTCGACCGTCTCGCGGCCGCCCTCGAGTCGGGCCGCATCGAAGAGGGCTGGCGCGGCGTCCCGGGCATGATCCGGAACCGCCTGGCCCTGTCGTCGCTCGTCTCGATCCTGAAGGTCGTGACGGTCGGGGCGGTCGCGCTGGTGGGTCTGGCGACGATGGGCCTCCAGGACTTCGTGCGGGAACAGCTGCCGGACGAGACTGCGCTGCCTTCGGACGAGCTGCCCTTCGCGAAGGAGATCAGCTTCGACTTCATCATGCTGGGCGGGGTGGTGCTGCTGGCCATGACGGTGGCTGCGGGCGCCCTGGCATGGCAAGCACTGCATCGCCGCGCAGCCGCGTGGTCATCGTCCGGCGCGTCTCGCGGCCGGCCTCCGCTCCTGGTGCGCTTCTACCTCCGGTCGCGGCTGGCGGTGCTGCTGCTGCTGGTCCTGGGTGGCTACCTGGTCTTCGGGCTGGTCATGCAGCTCTTCTACCTGTTGGTTCTCCTGCTCCCGCTTCCGGCCTCGCTCCTGACGGTCTCGGTTCCCCATGTGACGCTGTTGACCGTGTTCGTGCTCACGCTGCTCTGGCTGGGTCTCGTCTTCGTCCTGCTGGCGCCCTTCACCCGTCTCTGGCTCCGCAGGGTGAACCTCTGGCTGCGGGAGATCACGGAGAACCGGATCGCGTTGGCGACGTGGAAGCTCTCGGTCGTCGGATTCTTCTTCTTCTTCGGTTTCGTGTTCGACCTCTGGCTCCTCGAGGAGCTGGGCGCTGCCTGGTTTCCCCGCTGGTTCCACTGACGGCGGCGTAGTTCCCCAGCGCTTGGGCACCGCGACCCCGAGTTGGGGCGGGACACCTCATTCCGAACTCCGCACGAGTCGCCGAGGCACGCCAGCATCGCAGAAGGCTGGCACCCATCTTGCTCATCGAATCCATGGGATGGGTGCGACCGGTGCGCCAGCGCATGGCATGGAGGAGCCCATGACGGACCCGGGTACCGAGCGGGAGCGCATGGTTCGGGCGCACATCGCCGCCCGGGGCATACGGGACGAGTCCGTGCTCGCCGCGTTCCGCGCCGTTCCGCGCGAGGTGTTCCTTCCCCCGGAGCTGCAGGAGTTCGCCTACCAGGACGCGCCGCTCCCGATCGAGCAGGGCCAGACCATCTCGCAGCCCTACATCGTTGCGCTGATGACGGCGGCGCTCGAGCTTCGTCCCGGTGACAAGGTGCTCGAGATCGGTACGGGCTCCGGCTACGCTGCGGCGATCCTCGCCAGGATCGCGCGCCACGTCTACACGGTCGAGCGCCACGAGGAGCTGGCGCATCTGGCGGCGGGCCGCCTGGTGGAGCTCGGTCTGGACAACGCATCGGTCCACCACGGCGATGGCTCGCTCGGCTGGGCGGAGCACGCGCCCTACGATGCGATCGTGGTGGCCGCCGGGGGTCCGGGTGTGCCGCCCGCGCTCCTCGATCAGCTGGCGCCCGGGGGCCGTCTCGTGATGCCGGTCGGCGAGGGCCGCGATCTGCAGAAGCTGATGCGGATCACGCGTCAGCGCGATGGCAGCTTCGCGAGCGAAGATCTGGGCGACGTCCGCTTCGTCCCGCTGATCGGTGCCCAGGGCTGGGAGACCGAAGAGGCCTGGGACGGCCGCGCAGCGCGTGCCCCGAGCCGCCCGACCAGCGTGTCCCGGCTGATCCGCGAGCAGGCCTTCCCCATCGAGGAGATCGAGGGGCAGGACCTGGGGCCGCTGCTCGAGCGCATCGGAGACTCGCGCCTGGTGCTGATCGGCGAGGCGAGCCACGGCACCTCCGAGTTCTATCGCCTGCGCGCCGAGCTCACCAAGCAGCTGATCCGCTCGCGCGGTTTCCAGCTGGTGGCGGTCGAGGCGGACTGGCCGGACGCGGCCGCGCTGAACCGCTGGGTCAACGGCCGCCCCCCCGTCGTGGACGACACCGGCCGGATGCGTCCCTTCCAGCGCTTCCCGACCTGGATGTGGCGCAACCACGAGACGCTCGGGTTCGTGGACTGGCTGCAGGACCACAATGCCAAGACCCGCGGCGACCGCCCACCGGTCTGCTTCTATGGCCTCGACCTCTACAGCCTGTTCACCTCGATCCAGGCGGTGCTCCAGTTTCTCGACCGCGTGGATCCCGCAGCGGGGCGCATCGCCCGCCAGCGCTACGGCTGCCTGACGCCCTGGGAGGCCGACCCCGCCGCCTACGGCCGCGCGGCGATCTCGGGTCGCTACCGCGTGTGCGAGCGCGAGGCGGTCGCGATGCTGCGGGACCTGGTCGCCCGCAGGCTCGAGTATGCCGAGCGCGACGGCGAAGCCGTCCTCGACGCCGTCCAGAACGCCCGCCTCGTCGCCGACGCCGAGCGCTACTACCGCGCCATGTACTACGGGTCGAACGAGTCGTGGAACCTGCGCGATCAGCACATGTTCGACACCCTCGAGTCGCTGCTCGCCTTCCACGGTTCCGATGCGAAGGCGGTCGTCTGGGAGCACAACTCGCACGTGGGAGACGCGTCTGCCACCGAGATGGGGCGGCGCGGGCAGCTCAACGTCGGCCAGCTGTGTCGCGAGAAGTACGGAGCGTCGGCCTTCCTGATCGGCTTCGGCACCGATCGCGGTACGGTGGCGGCAGCCGAAGACTGGGACGCTCCGATGCAGGTGATGCAGGTGCGGCCGTCCCATCCAGAGAGCTACGAGCGCCTGTGTCACGAAGCGGAGGTGCCGGCGTTCCTGCTCCACCTGCGTGAGCCGGAGCGGGTCGATCTGCGCTCCGAGCTGGAGGCGGCGCGCCTCGAGCGCGCGATCGGGGTGGTGTATCGGCCCGACACCGAGCTCCAGAGCCACTATTTCCACGCCGTCCTTCCCCGCCAGTTCGACGAGTACGTCTGGTTCGACGAGACGCGCGCGGTGCGACCCGTGGTCGCCGCGGATGCTCGACTGCTCGCAGAAGCTCACCCGTTCGCAACGTGAGCACTGGGAGCGAAGCTTCGAGAGCGTGGGCCACAACCGAGGCCTCCGCGCTCATGAGGGATTTCGCCGAGCGAACGGGTCTCGGCTCCGAGCGGCCCCAGCGCCGCTACCTGTGGACGGATGCCTTCGCCGTCTGCAACTTCCTCGAGCTGGCGCGGGCGACGCGCGAAGAGCGCTACCGGGATCTCGCGCTCCAGCTGGTCGAGCAGGTGCATCACGTGCTCGGACGCCATCGGGCCGATGATCGGCGCAGCGGGTGGATCAGCGGACTCGGGGAGGGGGAGGGCGAACTCCATCCCACGCGGGGCGGCCTGCGGATCGGCAAGAAGCTGCCGGAGCGAGCGCCCGGCGACCCCTTCGACGAGCGGCTCGAATGGGATCGCGACGGCCAGTACTTCCACTACCTGACCCGGTGGATGCAGGCCCTCGACCAGGTGTCGCGTTCGACGGGGGACCCGCGCTTCAACGCCTGGGCGCGCGAGCTGGCCGAGGCCGCCCACCGCTCCTTCACCACCGGACCTCCCGGGCGCGGCCGACGCATGGTCTGGAAGATGAGCATCGATCTCTCCCGCCCACTCGTCCCCTCGATGGGACACCACGATCCACTGGACGGGTTCGTTACGTGTCTCCAGCTCCAGGCCACGGCCGCCGCCCTGCCGGGCGCGCCGCGCGGGCCCGACCTGGCGGACGCGGTGACCGACCTCGCCACGCTTATCGAGGGGCGCAGCTGGGCGACCGCCGACCCCCTGGGCCTGGGGGGGCTGCTGATGGATGCGTGCCGGGTCGCGCAGCTGATGGGGGTCGGGGCGTGGGCGGGCGGAGATCTCCTCGACGTGCTGCTCGACGCGGCTCTCGAGGGGCTCTCGCACTATTCGCGCCAGGGTGAGCTGCTCCAGCCCGCCTCGCACCGGCTCGCTTTTCGGGAGCTCGGCCTGGCCATCGGGATCGCCGCGATCGAGCGGATCGAGAGCGAAGTTCGCGCCGCACCCGGCGGATTCCCGAATGGCACTCGTGTACGAGCCCACCTCGAGGCGCTGGCGCCCCACCGCGCGCTCGGATCGGCGATCGAGTCCTTCTGGGTCGATGCCTCACATCGCAGGAGCAGCATCTGGGCGGAGCATCGCGACATCAACGAGGTGATGCTCGCGACCTGTCTCGTCCCCGACGGCGTGCTGCGCATGGAGAGAGTCGTCTGAGCTTCAGGACGCCCCGCGCGAGCGCGGGCTTCGGCGGCGCTTCCGCTTGGCGCGACCATCCTTGAGTCGAGACAGGCACTGCTCTACGGCCAGCGTGTTGATCACGTCGGCCTTGCGTGCCCAGCCGCGCCGAGCGACCGCGACGCCGAGCTCGTCGGCGTATCGGAAGTGGCTGGGATCGTGCGCGTCGGAGTCGATCGCGAGCAGGGCGCCCGCGTCGACGGCCTTCCGGACGTATTCGTCTCGGAGGTCGAGCCGGTCCGGCATCGCGTCGATCTCGAGGACCGTCCCGGTCCGTACGGCCGCGGTGATCACGGCGTCGATGTCGAGGTCGACCGGCTCGCGATGGCCGATGGAGCGCGCGGTGGGATGGAAGAGTACGTCGACGTGGGGGTTCTCCATGGCGCGGATCACGCGGCGCGTCATCTCGCTCCGGCCCAGGCGGAAGTGGCTGTGTACGGCGGCCCCGACCAGCTCCAGCTGCGCGAGGGCCGCGTCGGCGATATCGAGACTTCCGTCACGTCGGATGTTGACCTCCGCCCCGCTGAGGACGCGGAACCCGCCGAGCTTCCGGTTCAGCTTCGCGATCGCTCGGGTCTGCTCCAGCAGGCGCTGCTCGTCGGCGCCGCGCGCCATGTGGAGGTCGCGCGTGTGGTCGGTGATGGCGATGTATTCGAGTCCGATCGCGCGGGCGGCCCCGGCCATCTCCTCGATCGAGGCCGTGCCATCGGTCCACTCGGTCTGGACCTGGAGATCGCCTCGCAGCTCGCCGTACCCGATCAGTACGGGCAGCTTGCCCTGGCTCGCCGCCTCCAGCTCTCCGCCATCCTCGCGCAGCTCGGGGGGGATCCATGGGAAGCCGAGCTCGTCGTAGACGTCCTCCTCGGTCCGGCCGGCGAGCTTGCGTTTGCCCCGGAAGAGACCGTATTCGTTCAGCTTCGCACCGCGGCGCTGAGCCCGGCGCCGCAGCGCCAGGTTGTGCGCCTTGCTTCCGGTGAAATAGAGCAGGGCGGCGCCGAAGCTCGCCGGTGGAACGACACGCAGGTCTGCATCGATTCCCGAGGTGAGACGAACCAGGACCTTGGTGTCGCCGCGTCCGTACACGTGCTCGACCTCGGGCATCGAAGCAAAGGCGCGTCCGATCTTGCCGGGGTTGCTCGCGGAGACGATGAAGTCGAGATCGCCGATCGTCTCGCGGCGACGGCGCACCGAGCCCGCGACGGCAGCGCGATCGACGCCGGGCAGGGCGCCGAGACGGGTCTCGATATCGCGCGCGATCGGGAGCAGGTCGCCGAGAAGCTGTCGCCCGGCCGTGCCGGCCAGCAGGGCGATCCCGCGCAACAGGTTGGCCTGCTTCTTCGCTCCGAAGCCGGGTACTTCCGCCACCCGTCCTTTGCGACACGCCTGCTCGAGGCTCCGCAGGTCCCGAACGCCGAGCGCCTCGTAGAGCTGGCCGACGCCCTTGGGCCCCAGCCCTTCGATCGCGGCCAGGCCGACCACATCGGCGGGCATGCGGCGCCGAAGCTCTTCGAGCTCGCGGATCCGACCGGTGCGCAGCAGCTCGTCGATCCGCCGGGCGATGCCCTCGCCCACGCCAGGGAGCGCTTCGAGGCCCTGGACACCGGTCTCCCGGGCGATCTGGGCGAGCGGTCGCTCGAGGTTGGATACGGCGAGGGCCGCCTTCTCGAAGGCCCGGGGCTTGAAGGGCTCGTCGCCCATCTCGAAACGGAGCGCCAACTCCCGCAACGCCTCGGCTACCCGGGAGTTCGAGGGGGGAGGGGCTTTGCTGGCAGGTCTGGATCGGGCCACGCCCGCTCGGGATGCAGACTTCGTACCGACCGCTGTCGATCCCTCGGCGGGAGGCGGCGTTCGCCGCTTGCGAGGTGCTTTCCCGTCGAGGCGCATCGCCCCAGCTGCCGGGTGGATGAGCCCATGGAGCCGCGGCTCCGGCGTGCATCGGAGCGCGGAGCACGACTCGTGCCGATTCCGGCCCGACCCCGGGGAGTTTCCCCCGGTATTCGGCGAACCGCTCGGTCGCCAATCCGTGTATGTTCGGCCGGTTGCGGTCTGCACCTGCCGCGGGCTCGCGCACCAAGGGAGTATGATGCCATGGATTTCTCGCAGCTCTTGAGCTCGCTCCAGGACTCGCTCGGCGGCACGCTGCCCGCCCTGGGCGGCGCGATCCTCATCCTGTTGCTCGGCTGGTTCGTCGCGCTGGTGCTGCGCGCCGGCATCCGCCGCGGACTGCGCGCGCTGTCACTCAACGATCGTCTCGCCTCGGCTACGGGCGACGGAATCGACCTGGAGCGTGTCGTCTCCACGGTCGTCTACTACATCGTCCTCGTCATCACGCTGGTGGCGTTCTTCAACGCGCTCGACCTCGATCGGGTCTCCGGATCGTTGCAGGGCCTGGTCGACCAGGTCATGGCCTTCCTGCCGCGTTTGATCGCCGGTGGCGTGCTGGCGCTGGTCGCCTGGGTGATCGCCTCGATCGTCCGCACCGTCGCGACGCGGGGCCTCGCGGCGACCACGATCGACGACCGCCTGGCCGCCGAAGCCGGCACGCGCCCGGTGAGCGAGAGCCTGGGTGGCGTGCTCTACTGGCTCGTATTCCTGATCTTCCTGCCCGGCATCCTGGCGGCACTCGAGATGCAGGGGCTGCTGGCGCCGGTTCAGGGCATGGTCGATCAGGTGCTCGCGATGCTGCCCCGGCTCTTCGGTGCCGTCGTGATCGGCGTCGTCGGCTACGTGGTGGCGCGCATCGTGCGCGACCTCGTCGCGAACCTGCTCGCGGCGGCGGGCGCCGACCGCCTGGGCGAGCGCGCGGGACTCGGCGGTGAGACGCGACTCTCCAAGGTGGTCGCGCTCGTGGCCTACGTCTTCGTGCTGGTGCCCGCGCTGATCGCAGCGCTCAACGCAGTCGAGATCGAGGCCATCTCCGCTCCCGCCACGGCGATGCTCGGAAGCTTCATGGCCGCCATTCCGAACGTGTTCGCAGCGGGCCTGATCCTGGCGATCGCCTGGTTCGTCGCGAAGCTCGTGGCGGAGCTGGTGACGGGCCTGCTGCAGGGTGTCGGCTTCGATCGCGTGCCGGAGCGCCTGGGTCTCGATGCGGCGATCGAGACCGCGGGTTCGCTCTCGGCCCTGGCCGGCAAGCTCGTCATGTTCTTCGTGATGCTCTTCGCCACGGTCGAGGCGGCGGGCAGGCTCGGCTTCGGTCAGGTGTCGCAGCTCGTCGCCGTCCTGCTGGGCTTCGGTGCGCAGGTGCTGCTCGGAGTCGTGATCATCGCCGTCGGCCTCTTCGTATCGAACCTCGCGCACACCGCCATCACGCGCGTGCGCGGCCAGGGCTCGAACACGCTGGCCTCGGTGGTGCGCTTCGCGATCCTCGGCATCGTGGTCGCGATGGGTCTGCGCGCGATGGGCCTGGCCGACGAAATCGTGACCCTGGCCTTCGGCCTCACGCTCGGCTCGGTCGCGGTGGCGGTGGCGCTCTCGTTCGGGCTGGGCGGTCGCGAGGCGGCCGGACGCCAGATGGAGCACTGGCTCTCGCAGCTGCGCAACGAGAAGTAGCGGCGAGCGCGAGCTCGATGATCTGCGCGCCGGTGACGGGCGTGTCAGGGGGCGCTTCGCGCTGGCAGAGAGACCTGCGGGGCCTGCCGAACCCGCGGGCGAACCACCGCGAAGCCCGATGGCTTGGCTACCATGTGCTCAGTGATGCCAACAGGAGGACCCCCCATGTCCTGGACCGTCAATGACATCCCTGATCTCAGCGGCCGCACCGCCGTCGTCACCGGCGGCAATGCCGGGCTGGGCTTCGAGACGGCGCGGGCGCTGGCGCGCGCGCATGCCCACGTGGTGATGGCAGCGCGCGATCTGGAGAAGGCAGCGTCTGCCGAGAAGCGCATCCGCGAAGAGGTGCCGAACGCCTCGCTCGAAGTCGTGCCGCTCGATCTCGGCTCGCTGGCCTCGGTGCGCGAGGCCTCGGCCCGGATCCTCTCCGAGCATCCCAAGATCGACCTCCTGGTGAACAACGCGGGGGTGATGGCGATCCCGCAGCGCAAGACCGCCGACGGCTTCGAGATGCAGTTCGGCGTCAATCACCTGGGCCACTTCGCGCTCACCGCGCAGCTGCTCCCGGCGCTGCTGCGGGCGGACGCGGCCCGCGTGGTGAGCGTTACCAGCACGGCGCACCACATGGGGCGCGCCGTCGATCCGGACAACCCGCACCTCGAGGGGAACTATGGCGAGTGGAAGGCCTACGGCCAGTCGAAGCTCGCCAACTTCCATTTCGCCATCGGACTGCAACGGCGCTTCGAAGCGGCCGGCGCCCGAGCGTCGAGCCTGGTCGCGCACCCGGGGCTCTCGGATACGAACCTGCAGGCCGTGAGCGTCGCGGAGAGCGGCGGCGGACTCTTCCAGCGCTTCTTCCACGGGCTGGCCGGCTCGACGGGCATGAGCGCCGAGCAGGGCGCGCTGCCGCAGCTGCGGGCGGCGACCGATCCGGCCGCCAAGGGTGGCGAGTTCTACGCGCCCCGCTTCGTGAACGTCGGCGCGCCGGTGCGGCGTCCGATCTTGCGGCCCGGGCTCGACGCGGCGATCGATACGCTGTGGAAGGTGTCCGAGCGCGAGACCGGGGTCGCGCTCGACGTCGGCGCGGCGCAGCGCGCACTCGGTCTCTGACGGCGTCCTAGGCTGGGGCGCGTCCGCTAGTCGGTCGCGTCCGTCGGCTCCGTCGGCCGGCGCAGCGCGCGGTGCACGCCTACCACCACGACGAACCAGACCAGCGCCAACCACACCGAGGCGTCGCCGCGCTGTGCCAACAGCACCAGCACGCCCAGGCTCGAGAAAGCGTAGAGCAGCGGCGTCGCCGGATAGAGCGGGATGCGATAGGGGCGGGCGCGCGTGGGATCGCGGCGGCGCAGCAGCATCGGCGCCAGCACCGTCAGCGTGCCGGTCACCAGCATGGCGGCAGTGGTGTAGGCCAGAAGCTGATCGACGCGGCGCGTGGTCACCAGCACGCCGGCCCAGGCCGCCTGGATCCAGAGCGCGCGGATGGGGGTGCCACGGGCTCCCAGCGGCGCCGCCGCCCGCGCGAAGTCGCCGCGCAGCGCCATGGCGCGGATGATCGGCGCGCCGGTCATGATCGTGCCGTTGATCGAGCCGAGAATCGCCAGGAAGATCGCTGCGGTCACCCATACCACCCCGGTGGCGCCGGCCAGGCGGCCGGCCACGGCGCTGCCGGCTTCGCCGGCGTCGGCGAGCTCTGCCGGCGTGAGCACCGCCAGGAACCCCGCGCACAGCAACAGATAGAGCAGCGTCACCAGCGCGGTGCCGGCACCGAGGGCCAGCGGCACGTTGCGCGTGGGGTTTCGCACGTCGCCCGCCACGTAGAGCGCGGCGTTCCAGCCGGCGTAGGCGAAGTAGACCGGAAGGTACGCGGCGGCGAGGCTCGCGGCGGCGGGTGCCGGGCCTGCGTCGGCAACGTGCGCGTCGGCCCCGGTCGTCGCGAACAGCGCGCGAAGACCCAGCATGAGCAGGAGCAGCAGCGGAACCGCGGTGACGGCGAACTGGAGGCGCCCCGACGGCCGCAGCCCCCACTGGTTGACGAGCGTCAAGCCCACCACGATGGCCCCGGCCCACACGGCGTGCACCGGAATCTCCCAGGGGCCGATCGACACCGCGCCGCGCGCCGCGTCGCCGAGCAGCACCGGAAGCTGGTAGGTCGCGGCCGCTGCCGCCATGGTCGCGATCGATCCGGGAAAGATCGCCGCGATCTGGAGCCAGCCGACCGCGGCGGCGACGCCGGGGCCGTAGGCCTCGCGCAGGTAGACGTAGTCGCCGCCCGATTCGGGGCGCATCGCGGCCAGCTCGGCGATCGAGAGCGCGCCGCACAGGGCCGCCGCGCCGCCCAGCGCCCACAGCGCCAGCATCCAGCCGCGCGACGTCAGCTCGGCAGCCATCTGCGGCGGCCCGATGAAGATCCCGATGCCGAGCATGGAGCCGGCGACCAGCGCGCCCGCCGTCCACGGGCCGAGGGAGTCGGACCTGGGGCGCGCCTTCGACACGGGTGGCGGATTTCCTCGCAGGGTTGCGGGCGAGCCTAGCAAGGCGGCACCGCACCGCCCGAGCGCGCTCAGAAGAAGGACAGCCCCACCGTGAAGAGGCTCGAGTTGATGCCCAGGTTGGGATGCTCGATGCCGGCGTTCGAGATGTGGTGGAAGCGGACGCCCAGGGTCAGGGCCAGCGTCTCGTCCAGGCGGCGGTGGATGCCCACGCCGCCCTGGGGCGCGAAGTTCAAGCCGTCCGACTGCTGGTCGAGATCGAAGCCGAGGTACAGGATTCCTGCGCCGACCTCGAAGAACGGGATCCAGTCGGCATCGCGCAGCCAGTTGTAGCGGGCCATCACGGTCATCCCCGCGCCGTAGCCGCCACGCGGGTGGGTATTGAGCAGGAACTCGCCCTCGCCCAGCACTTCGAAATTGCCGCGGTACCAGGCGTTCTTGCCGCCGAGCGGATCGGTGACGCCGACACCCCAGCGCGGGCGCGCCGTGAACATCTCGACGTCGTCCACCTCGCCGCGTCCGCCTCCCCACGACTGGCCCTTGGCGTAGCCCGCGTGGAACGAGATCTCCTGACCTCCGAAGTGGAAGGGGCCGCGCAATCGCTCGATCTCCGCGGCTGACTCGGAGGCCCCGGCGCCCGGTGCGGCAAGGAGGAGGACAAGCGAAGGGCCGAGCAGGGCGTGGAAGCTGTGTCGCAAGATTGGCTCCTCGCTCCCCCCGGCGCGCTTCGTATCCCGGCTTCGATTCAGGGGGTTGGGTGCCCGGAAAGGGTTCCCGGGGCCGGTCCTCGCGCGCCGGCTTCGAACGACGGTTCACTGTCGGGGGTCGCGAAGCACCCATGACGCAGGAAGTGCACCACCTCGTCGGCGGCGCGTCGGTCGCGCTTGATCGAGATGTGGGTCTCCGGCAGCACGCGGAAATCGGCCATGCCGGCGACCTTGGCGCTCTCCACCGCTACGGCTCCGTCATGGGTGTCGCCGGAGCGCCAGGGCAGCATCAGGTTGCGGCTGCCGGCGAGGACGCCGAGCTCGTAGTGCGGCGCTTCGAGCTGTTGGGGCAGGCTCTCCGCGTCGGTGCCGAGGCTCGCGGCGGTGGGGCCGAGCACGCGCTCGAAGAGGGGCAGCTCGCCGTAGCGGTCGACCCAGACGCTTCCGTGGTTGGGCGGCGCCAGCATCACCATGCGGCCCAGGTTGGGCGGCCGCCGCTCCGCCAGATAGGCGCGCGCCAGGATGCCGCCCAGGGAATGGGTGACGAAGTGGACCCGCACCGCGTCGCGACAGCAGCGCTGGAAGTGGAAGTCGAGATGCGCCAGAAGCGCCTCCGGATCCTCCTCGGTGGAGGCGTAGCCCAGGTTCTCGACGCGATAGCCCTCGGAGCCGAGCCGGCGCTCGAGATAGCGCATCGAGCGCTCACTGCGCCCCAGGCCGTGGAGCAGGACGACGGTTCCGGGCGGGGACGCCTCCGCTTCGGCGGCGCTCTCCGTCGCCGTGGCGGCGGGGGTCGGACCGGCGAGCAGCAGCAGTGCTAGAACGAGCGCCGCTCGCAGACGAAATCGTCCAGGTCGGGGCGCCGCGTCTTCCACCAGTACTCGGTGGTGGTGCCGGACCAGTTGTTGGTGATCCGGCCGCGCTTCGTCTTGTACCAGCTGTGATCGGTGCGCGTCCATACCGTGCGTTCCAGCTCCTTCTGGAGGTGCTCGTTGAACGACGCCATCACCTCGGCACGCACGTCGATCGACTTGAGACCGTCGCGATCCATGTGGCGGAGGCATTCGACGATGTAATGCGTCTGGCATTCGATCATGAAGATGATGGAATTGTGGCCCAGGTTCGTATTGGGCCCGTACATCATGAAGAAGTTCGGAAACCCGGAGACGGTCATGCCCAGATAGGCCTCGGCACCCTCCTTCCAGGCGTCGTCGAGCGGGCGGCCACCGGGCCCCTCGAGCTTCATCGGGGCCAGGAAGCGGGTCGACTCGAATCCGGTGGCGAAGACCAGCGCGTCCACCGGGTGGTGTTTGCCGTCGCGGGTCACCACACCGTCGCGGGTGATCCGATCGATCTCGGTGGTGACGACGTGGACGTTTTCGCGACCGAGGGTCGGATAGTAGTCGTCGGAGATCAGGATCCGCTTGCCTCCGATCGGGTAGTCGGGGGTGAGCGCCTGTCGCAACTCGGGGTCTGCCACCTGCGAGCGCATCCAGCGCAACGCCCAGCGCTCGAAGCGGCGGCTCAGGAAGCGGTTCTGGCGGAACACCGGGAAGCGGCTCTCGTGAGCCAGCCAGATCCACCAGCGATAGAGCCTGGCCAGCCACGGGAAGCGGGCGAAGCGCTCGTGCTCGGCGGCGCTGTAGGCGCGGTCGAACTTGGGGATCATCCAGTTGGCGCTGCGCTGGAAGATGAGCAGGTTGCGTACCTGCGGTGCGATCTGGGGGATGAACTGGATGGCGCTGGCGGCGTTGCCGATCACCGCTACGTCCCGGTCGGTGAAGTCGTAGGCGTGGTTCCAGCGGGCGGAGTGGAAGGCCTCGCCCTGGAATTCGCCCAGCCCGGGAAGGTCGGGCACCGAGGGCCGGTTCAGCTGTCCGACGCTGCTCACCAACACGTCCGCGCTGAAGGCCTCGCCACCGGTGGTCTGCAGCTTCCAGCTGCCCGAGTCGCCGTCGAAGCGGGCGCGCTCGATCTCGGTGTCGAAGCGGATGTGCCGCGCCAGGTCGTGCTTCCGCACGCAGTGCTCGAGGTATTCGAGGATCTCGGGCTGTGGCGACCACTTCCGCGTCCAGTCGGTCTTCTGCTCGAACGAGAAGCAGTAGGAGAAGGACGGCGTGTCGCAGGCGGCGCCCGGGTAGGTGTTCTCGCGCCACGTGCCGCCGATCCGGCCGGCTTTCTCGTAGAGCGTGAACGAATCGATGCCGGCCCGCTTCAGCTGGATGGCCAGGCAGATACCGGAGAATCCGGTGCCGAGGATCGCGATGCGAGTGTGCGCCGGGCTCATCAGGGAGACGCCTCCTACCGTCTACTGTGCTGCTCTTTGGCCGGTCCGGCAACGCCGACTATGATCGGCGCGCCGGGCCGCGCCCGGGTCTCACCGGAAGCGCCCGCCATGACTCGAAGCCGTTTCACGCCGTCCCTGCTCGCGCTGCTCGCGGCGCTGGCCGGCGTGATGATGGCGTGGACCGTGCTCGGTCAGCTCGGTCACCCGCTGCTCTGGAACGACGAGGGCTACACGGCGGAGTTCGGCCGCCGCGTGCTGGTCTACGGCTACCCGAAGGTGCACGACGGCCGCAACACGCTGTACGGCCTCGACACCAACATCGCGGTGGGTACGAGGGAGGGTCTCGACGCCTACCTGGGCACGCCCTGGGCGCACTACTACGTGGCTGCGCTCGGCGTGCGCTTGGCCGAGGGTGTCACCGATTTCCACGAGAAGACCGCGATGCTGCGCGCCCCCTTCGCGGTCGCCGGCTTGCTGGCGATCCTCGCCTTCGCCGCGGCGGGTTGGCGGGCGCTCGGGGGCTCGCGGCGCCGGCGCTGGCTGCTGATGCTGGGATTCCTGCTCAGCTGCGCCACGTCCGTCTCGCTGGCCCTGCACCTCCGTGAGGTGCGCTACTACGCGCTCACCACCCTCGTCTGCGGCGCCATCTTCCTGCTGGAAGCCCAGCCTCCCGCGACATCCGCCGCCCGGCGCCGGACCCGAGAGGCCGGAGTGGTGGCGGGCCTGGTGCTGCTCTTCCTCACCTTCTTTCCATCGTTCTTCGCGATGTGGGCTGCTCTGGCCGCCGATCGTGGGCTGGCGGCCCGACGTGCCCCCGGCGACCTCCGGGCCCGGGTTCGGACGGCGCTGCCCGGCCTGGTGCCCTTGGGGCTGGCGGCGCTGTGCGTGGCGCCGCTGATGGTCTTCTTCGAGACGCTCTCGATCGCACGCGCGTTGTCGGCGGAGGCGAGCTTCACCCTCGCCACCTACGGCGAGAACCTGGGTCGTGCGCTGGCGCACCTGGCGGGGCAGGAGGCGCTGGTCGCAGCGGCGGGAATGCGCGCGATCCTGCTCCTGGTCGACCGGGCACGCCCGTCGTCGCCGGCGCGTCGGCTCGCGGATCTGCTGTGGCTCTTCACCCTGGCGAGCCTCGCCGTGGGCGCCCGCAACCCGATCTTCTTCGAGCGCTACTACGTCGCGCTGAGCCCGGTGCTGGCGCTGGCGTGCGGCCTCGATGCGTTCCGGCTCTGGGACGCCTGGCCGCAGGCCACCGAACGCCCGGCGCGCTGGCGTGCGGCCCAGGCGCTGGTCCTGACGCTGGCGTTCCTCGGCATGATGGCCGTTCGCGCGCCCTACCTCGCCGGCCACCTCCACGAGCTGCGCCATCCCCTGCGCGGGCCGCTCGACTACGTGATTCCGTACCTGGCCGATCGCTTCGAGGACCCCGCCCAGCTGGTGATCGCCACCAACTACGAGGAGCCGGTCTTCATGTTCTATCTGGGCAGCCGTGTGGTCGTGGGGTTCGCGGGCACGGTCCCGGCGCGCGATCGACGGATCCGCCCCGACGTGATCGTGCCGCGCCGCGCCTGGGGGCGGAACAAGCGGGTGCTCGCCGAGATGCTGGGCGAAGGCGGCTACGAGCGGGTGAGCTTCCCGATCGCCGATCTCCAGTACAACAACCGACCGGCGCTCGGGGAGCACCACTTTCGTGCCGAGGTCCCCGCGTCCCTTGCAGACTGGATGGAGATCTTCGTGCGCGAGACCTCAGAGTAGGGGCTCGCGGCTGGCGAGGATCACCGTTCCGGCCGGTTGGTCGCCGAGATCGATCGGCTCCTCGGTGACCAGCGACCGGACGACCCGTCCCGTGTCGCGTGGAAGCTTGACGAAGAGGGTCGCCTCGCCACCGGCATCCGGGAAGAAGGTGCCGGCCCGCACCGCCGTTCCCGCCTCGTTGTAGAGCCAGAGAGCGAAGACGTGGTCGGCCGCGGGCGGTGTCAGCTTGCGGGCGTGCAGATAGCAGGTGTAGTCCTCCCACTCCCAGAAGACGCGGGCCTCGGCGCGCGAGTGCGGGCCGGTGCCTCGCAGCGCCACGGACTGGAGGCCCGGCGCGCGGAGCAGCTCGACCTGCTGATGCGCTCGTTCGAGCGCCGCCTCCAGGGCCGCGAGCTCCTCGTCCTGCTCCTCGAGCGCCGCAGCCAGCTCGTCGCGCTCGAGTGCGACCTGCTCGAGGGCGCGCGCTCCCTGGAGCGCTCGCCGTTCGAGGGGCGAGACGACGCGCTCCTGGAGATAGCTCCAGGCACTGGCGCCGGTGAACAGCACCAGCATTGCGGCCACGCCGAAACCGGGCACGAGCCAGCCGCGCCGGGGTGCGGCGCTCGGCGGTGCCGGTGCGTCGAGCGCGTCAGCGGCGCCTACGCGGGTCAGCAGTCGCGAACGGAGCGCCGGCGGCGGCTCTTCGGGCGCGACCGCGAGCGCGAGCTCTGCCAGGCGGGCGCGCTCGATCTCGAGTGCGTCGCGCGTGGCCGGATCGGCGAGCACTTCGGCCTCGAGCTGTACGCGTTCTCCGGGCTCGAGAGCCTCGGCCGCGTGGAGGAAGAGCTGGTCTTCGCGCTCGGTGCTCATCGGCCCTCCAGCCAGCGCTCGGGGCCGCGCAGCAGTGATCGGAGCCGAAGCAGTGCGCGGCGGACACGGGACTTCACCGTTCCGAGGGGCTCGCCCAGGTGCTCGGCGATCTGGCGGTGGCTGAAGTCATCGAAGAAGGCGAGCTCCAGCACCTGTCGCTCTGCGGGCTCGAGCTGGTCGAGGGCGCCCAGGACCTGGACGCGGCACTCGGCGGTTGCCGCCTGCGAGAAGGGCGTCTCGCTGTCGGGCGATGCGACAGCGAGCGCAGCCGTCCATACGGCGACGTGCTGGGTCGTCGTTCGGCGGCGCTTGCCGGCCCGCAGGCGGTCGAGGGAGCGGCTTCGCGCCATCAACAGCAGGTACGCGTGCGGGCTCGAACGGTCGGCGTCGTAACGCTCGGCGCGCTGCCAGAGCTCCCAGAAGATCTCTTCGAGGGCATCCTCGGCCTCGGCGCGGTCGTGGAGGATGCGCAGGCAGAGCCCGAAGACCGCTGCAGCGTGTCGGTCGTAGAGAAGTGCCAGGGCCGAGCCATCGCGCTCGACGATGCGCTCCATCAGGCGCCGGTCCTCGGCGCCGCTCGCCGCGCGCGGGGCGATCGGATCCATGCGCTCGGGATTCGCCAAAGGGGGGCCGCTCCTCCGCCCGGGCC
>JBFGIM010000017.1:0-29980 GCA_041577695.1 Myxococcota bacterium
AGCAGCCTGGTAGCTCGTCGGGCTCATAACCCGGAGGTCGGGGGTTCGAATCCCCCCCCCGCTACCATCGAGAGCCTACGGCCGGTCGTCCCAGGACGGCCGGCCGTATGTGCATCCAGGGTGAGGTCGGCACCCGTCGCCTCTCGGAGCTCGCTGGGGGTCCCACGCAGTGGATTGGTACAGGATCAAGACCGCGTTCATCGGAATGAAGCGATTGGCGACGTTGCCCGAGGAGGACAAGCAAGCGTGCATCGACGCGTACAAGTTCCTTCAACGGATGCAGGCGGGTGAGGAGACCGAGACGGAGGACGAGACGAAGGCAGTCGCGGACTACTACAAGGTCCTGAACAACATGCTCTCGATCTTCGATCTGGAGAAGCTCTACATCCCCCCGCAGTTGAACGACGCGGAGGGTTTGTACGCGAATCAGTTGTTGTGCGAACAGGCTGTCTTGAGAGAGCTGGCCTTGAAGAATCCCGAGCAGTCTCATCTGTTGGACATGGGGTGCGGGAGAGGAAGGATTTCGCACTATTTCGCCACCTTGACCGGTGGCCAGGTGTCTGGTTACAACATCGATCCGAATCAAATCGAGAACGCCATCGACTGGGCAGCGGAATGTGGAATGAGCGATTCACTCCACTTCAAGGTCGGCGATCATCACAAGCCGCTCGAGTACGCATCGAACACCTTCGATGGCTGCTTCTCCTTCCAGGCGGTTTGGCCCTTCTTCAAGAAGGCGGAGCTGGATGCCCATGCGAGGGAGATGTACCGGGTGCTGAAACCCGGAGCTCGATACGCCTGTTCCGAGTACTTGTTGACCCCCTACTTCGATTGGGCGAACGAGGAGCATGTGGCGCTCCACAAGCTCTTCCTTCCGACTCTGGCGGCGACCCAGTCGATGTATCCGGCCGACGTCTGCGCCGCTCTGGAAAGGGCCGGCTTCGGCATTCTCGTTTCGGCGCCCTCGAAGAGCGAAGCCTGGCCGCTGTGCGAGCAGAAGCGCGATCTGATCCATCGGGGTCGAAGAGTGATCAAGGTTCTCGAGGCGATTCGTGTCTTGCCTCCCTGGGTCGAGGAATCGCTCGATCTCCTTCAGAAAGGCGGGCAGGCCTGGACCGACGCCGAGAAGGCCAAGATTGCAGACTTGAACTGGAGAATCGTCGCGGAGAAACGATGATCAGCGGGTTCGCTCGCCCGCTGTCTGTTCTCGATCGGCCCCAGCAGGTCGCGGAAGCGCGGGTCGAGTCTCCTCCTCGCTACCAATGAAGACGCCCCTGGGACCGCGAGGCTCCAGGGGCGTTCTCGATTCGTCGCCGACGGCGAGATGCAGCGCGGCTACTCGCGGCTCCTGCGGCGCGCCCCGTTTGCGGCGTGGCGGCCCCCCGCCCCGCTGACGAGCACCAGCAGCCCGAGGCCGATCAGGGCAGCGGTCCCGGCCTCGGGGACCACGGTGCGAACTTCGTTTCCCAACGTCAAATTGAAAGTGCGCGTGAAGGTGGTTCCCGCCATTCCTTGAGCGAAGAACACTGCGCCGAATGGCTGAGCGCTCAATGCATTCACTGCGGGGATACCATTCCACACGAACGCGCTGCCGTTGGTCATGCCGGGCGCCGAGTTCGGGTAGGCGCCGGTCAAATCCAGGATCAGTTGGTTCGCGCTGGCCGCGAAAATCGTCAGGCCGCCCAGAGGGCCGAAGGTGAGCGTGGCACCGCCGCTAGTCGTCAGGTTCAGGCTGATCTGGGCCTGCCCCAGAAACTTTGTGGGCCCGGTTGTGACCGGGGTCAGAGGGGTAACCGTCAGGGTCCCGCTCACGGGAAGGAGGGTGCCCAATGTCGTGTTGGAAACACTGCCCCCGGTGATGTCGTAGGTGAACTGCGAGATGATGGCCGCAGAGGCCGGCGCGGCGGCCACCAGCAGGGCAGCGAGGCTGAGAGAAGCAAGAACACAGCGGAACATCTGGACCGTCCTTCACGATCTTCAGGCCTGCGCAGTCAGCCCTGGCGTTTCTGCTGTTGGCTAGGTGGAGATCCAGTGCTGCAGGTGTCACGAAATCGACGAGATCCGGCGCGATTCCTCGGGGCTCGTGCGGCGCGCGCGCGCGGCTCCTAGGGCCGCTTCAGGGCTCGGCGCCCTCTCGCGCCCCCTGCGAGCCCCAGAAGCCCGAGACCCAGGCCCAGGAGCGGCCCGGTGGTCGGCTCGGGCACGACGGCTCGGACCTCGTTTCCGATCTCAGGGGCGTGGCCGTAGTAGTCCTCGAGGAGTTCGAGATTCGCAGAAAGGGCAGGCGCGCCCGATATGAAAACATTCGTCACGGATGCACCTACCCCGGTGAGGGCCCCGCCTCCGGATGAGAACTTCGAGGCGGGAATGCTGTTCGCAATCATCACCAGCGGGCGGGGAGTGAGGGTGGCGAACTGCCCGAGCAGGTCGAGGACCGTCGGCGTGAGGAGCCTGAACGTCCCGGCGGCTCCCGTGAGCGTCAGCTGGGTCAGGAAGCCACAGGATCCGGTACAAGCCGATCCATACGGGGGCGCAACAGTGACGCCATCGGGAGTGCGATACGAGATGGTGCCGCCGGTGATGGGGCCGCTCAGCGCGGGTCCGTTGAACGCACCCCCCGTGACCGTGTAGCTGACCCGTAGAAACGAGGCGGCCGCAGCGGGCCGGGACCCCAGCCCGAGTGCCATGACCAGGGACGGGGCGAGAAGCAGCCACCGAGTGCGCGTCCGCATGGATCCTCCGTTCACCACGCGTACTGCTTGCGTGGCCGACACGATCTATTCCTGTAGGAGGTGGACGCCAAGCGCGGCACGTGTCAGGCAATCGACGAGATTCGTCGAGGACGTCTGAGTTTGGCCTCAAGGGGGGACTCGAAGGCACGTCCGGAATCCGATGGCGGCGGCAGGGCGGGCTCGGTCGGCGGGCCTCGAGGTGGGCGTCGAGCAGCGCCAGCCGCCTCGGCCGTGTCGCACGTCAGCAGGCAGAGGGGACGGGCTAGCAGGAGCGACGGCGCGCCCGGATTGCTGCGGCGCGGCGCCCCCCCGCCCCGCCGGCGAGCGCCAGCAGACCGAGGCCGATCAGGGACGCGGTGCCGGCCTCGGGGACGACCGTGCGAACTTCGTTTCCGAGCATGACTGATAGCCGTGCATTCCCCATAAAAATAGTGCTTCCAACCACAACTGTCCCAGGACCAGACCTGGTAAGAGTCTTGTCCGGAAACACTCCCTGGGTGTACTCGAGAACGGAGTACCTGGACGAGAATTTCCAAGCAAACGCATGCGCGCCGAGACCGTCAACGATTGTCCCGTTTGCGGTCGTCGCGAATTGGTCCAGCGTCAATAATGTGGGGCCGACTCTGAAAATCGTGAGCCCAGGCATCGCGGGGAAGATCACGTTGAATCCGCCCGTAAGACTCAGGAACAGGCCGAGTGCTCCGGTGCCGACGAAGTTGGTTGTGACCGATGTCTCGATTGGATTGGTCGGGGTGAAGACGGCCGTACCGCCCAGGACAGTCCGGAAACCCGTGTAGGGGTTGCTGGTGACGGAGCCGCCTACGATGGTGTACGAGAAGCTCGAGATCAAGGCCGCAGAAGCCGGAGCCGCGGCCAGCAGCACTGCAACGAGGCAGAGCGAACGGGTCAGATACCGGAGCATGGGGTCACCGCAGGTTCCTGCTGGCTGCGGATTCAGCCAGGCGGATACCTTCTCTTCTAGAAGTGGTCGATCTGGAGCGCGCGTGTCAGGGAATCGGCGGCCGCGGTCGAAAAAGTCGCGATCTGGCCTCAGGGGGCGCTACCTCAGCGCAGGTAGCCCATGGCGCGCAGCCGCTCGGCGATCGAGGGGTCGATGCGCACGCCCCGCTCGACGACGCCCGCGTCCCGGGCCTCGAGGTGGGCGTCGAGCAGCGCCCGCATGCGCTCCGCCTCGGCCGCCTCGCGCACCACCAGGTTGGCGTTCTCGCCCGGGTCCACGCGACGGTCGAAGAGGTACTCGGCGCCCGGCGCCACGGCCTTGCCCTCGTAGGCCGCGGGGTCGTCCGCGGGCGGCGTGGCGTTGCGCGCGTAGGTCCAGCTGCCGTCGGAGACGGCCGTCTGCACCGAGGCATCGGGGAAGAGCGGCACGCCGAGGGCCGCGAAGCTGGGGCGGTCGGGCTCGTCTCGCGCACCCGTCATCAGCGGCACGAGTGACGCGCCCTCGAAGCGGTCGGGCACGGGAACGCCCGCCAGCTCGAGCAGGGTCGGCGCCAGGTCGAGGTTGCGCACCTGGGTCGCCACGCGCACCGGGGGCTCCACCGGGAACGGGAAGCGGAACACCAGCGGCACCCACACGACGGGGGTCAGCACGTTGCGGGCGTGGCCGTGCACGCCGTGCTCGCCGAAGGTCTCGCCGTGGTCGGCGCCGAAGACGATCAGCGTGCGGTCGAGCACGCCCGCGTCGTCGAGCTGCTCGCGCACGCGCTCGACGGCGTCGTCCACCCAGCGGATCGCCGCCAGGTAGTCGGCCTTCGTGTCGGTGCCGAAGGTCTTCAGGTGGGGCGGCGCGGCGTACTCGTGGACATCCATGAAGTGGAGGTACAAGAAGAACGGGCGCGCCGGATCGTGCGCTTCGACCAGCCGCTCGGCCTCCTCCACCACCCGGTCGGCGTGGGGCCAGAGCGAGGCCTGGCCCATGCGCGGGTCGCCGCCGGTCTTCGGGAACATGTAGCGGTCGAAGCCCTGGTGGAAGCCGAAGCTCTGGTGGAGCCAGCCGTTGGTCTGCACGGCGTAGGTGGCGTAGCCGGCATCCTGGAGCACCTCGGCCAGCGTGCGGGCCTCGTCGGCGAGGCCGTCCTGGGCCTCGCGGATGCCGTGGCTGCGCGGCCAGAGCGAGGTGAGGAGCGACGCCATCGATATCTTGGTCCACGAGGACTGGGAGCGGACGCGCTCGAAGAGCACGCCGCGCTCGGCCCAGCGGGCCAGCTCGGGCGCGGTGTCTGCGCCGAAGCCGTAGGGCGTGGTGTAGTCGGCGCGGAGCGTATCCACGAGGATCAGCACCAAGTTCGGGTGACCCGGCGCTGCCAGCTGCGCGGCGATCTCGGCCGGGGCGACCGGGCGCTCGCAGCCGAGCGCCACCAGCAGCAGCGCGAGGCCCGCGGCGCGCCCTGCCCGCCACAGACCTCGGCTACGGAAGCGCATCGAGGGCCTCGGCTGCGCGCGCGCGGAGTGCGGGCGCGGCACCCGCGGTGCTGGCGACGGACTCGAGCAGCGGACGCGCCTCGGAATGGCGCCCCGCCTCGTGGTACGCGAGTGCCAGGTGGAGCTTGGCGTCGGCCAGATCGGGGGCGCGCGCGTGGGCATCCTCGAGCACCGAGATGGCGCGCTCCACCAGACCCTTGTCGAGGTAGAGCGCGCCGAGCGTGTCCATGACGTAGGGATTGGCCTCGTCGAGGCGATAGGCCTCCTGAGCGGCGAGGAGTGCGCCGTCCAGGTCGCCCGCTTCCGCAAGCAGCCCGGCCAGGTTGTTGTGGGGCCGGGGGTCGCGCTCGTCCAGGGCGGCAGCCCTTCGGTAGGCCGCGACCGCCGCTTCGTTCTCTCCGAGCTGGTGGAGCGCAACGCCCCGGATGAAGGTGATCTCCGCATCCTCGGGGCGCGCGGCCAGGTAGCGGGTGCAGTCGTCTCGGGCGCCGGGCCAGCGGCCGCTGGCGGCGTGGAAGACGCAGCGCTCGCGCAGGGGCGCCGGATCGTCGGGCGCGAGCTCGAGCGCGCGGTCCGTGGCCTGGGCGCCCTCCTCGGCGGCTCCGGTGGCGAAGAGCAGCGCCGCGGCGGCGGCGTGGACGGCGGGCGCCTCGGGATACGCGTCGAGGGCGGCGCGCGCCTCGGCGAGGCCGGCTTCGACGCGCCCTCCCATGCCCAGGGTGCGGATGCGGGCCGCGGCGAGCGCTGGCGTGGCGCCGCGCCGTTCGGCCTCGGCCAGTGCGGCCAGCGCCTCGTCGGTCTCTCCCTGGGCGCGCAGCGCCTGCGCCAGCAGCAGCTGGGGCTCGGCCCGGTCCGGGAAGCGCTCGACGGCCTGTCGGGCCGCCGCCTCCGCGGCCTCGCCCTCGCCGAGCCGCTCGAGCGCACCCACCAGCGCGCTCCAGGCGCCCAGCTCCCGCGGAGCGCGCACCACGAGGGTGCGCGCCAGTGCGGCCACGGCCCGCCAGTCGCCGCGCCGTTCGTCCAGGCCGATGAGAGCGGCCGGGGGTGCGGTCCAGGCCGGGTCGCGCCGCTGGGCCAGGCCGTAGCGACGGCGCGCGCCCTCGAGATCGCCGGTCTCCTCCAGCGCGCGGCCGATCCAGAACTGGGTCGAGGCGCGATCGAGCTGCGGGGCCAGCTTCGTGAGCCGGCGCGCCGCCGCTTCGGCGTCGCCCTCGGCGAGTGCGAGCCGGGCGTCGAGGTACTCGATCTGCGGATCGCCGTCGAAGGTGGCTCGCTCGAAGCGGCGCTTCTCCTCGCGGGCCGCGTCCACGCGCTCCGCCGCCAGCAGCGCCTCGGTGCGCTGGAGCCGCAGGGCAGCCTCGTCGGGGAATCGCGTCAGGGCCTCGTCGAGCACGGCGAGTGTGGCCTCGGCGTCGCCGCGCGCGGAGTGGTAGGCCACCAGCGGCTGATAGGCCGCTGCGGAGTCGGCGCGCTCGACGTAGGTGTGGAGCGCCGTCTCGGCCGCCTCGTCGTGGCCGAGCGCGGCGTGCATCTGTGCAGCGAGCACGTGGAGTTCGGCGAGCGGCTCGGGCTCGGTGAGGGCGGCCTCGACGCGTGCCAGCGCCTCCTCGTCCCGCTCCGCCTTCGCCAGCACCTGGACCAGCGCCTGCCACGCCATCCCGTCGGCGGCGTCGGCCGCGAGCAGCGCCTCGATCGCGCCAAGAGCGGCGTCGAGCTCGCCCTGCTCGGCCTGGAGCTGGGCGAGCGTGAGGTCCAACCGGCGGCGCAGCGCCCGCGTCTCCTCGTCGTGGCCCTCGAGCTCGGCGCGGGTCTCCTCGAGGGCCGCGCGCGCCTCTGCCTTCTTGCCCTCGGACATCAGCGTCGCGATGCGCACGAGACGCGCCTCGGGCCGGTCCGGGTAACGCTCCTCGGCTTCGCCCAGCGTGGCCAGCGCGCGCTCGAGGTCGCCCAGCGCGAGCTCGGCCTGGGCGCGCAGCACCAGCGCGTCCGCGTGCTCCTCGGCTTCGGCGGCGATCTCGTCCGCCACCTCGCGGGCGCGGGCCGGGTTGCCGAGCAGAAGCGACACCCGCGCGAGGGCGACGGCGACGTCGGCGCGATCGGGATGTCGGCGGGCGGCATCCTCGAGCAGCCAGCCGGCCTCGGGGGCGTTGCCCGCCCGGACCAGCAGCTGGGCGAGCTCGAGCTGGGCGGCGGCGCTGTCGTCCGCGTCTTCGCGCAGGTCGCCGATGGCCTCGAGCGCAGCTTGCCGGTCGCCGCGGGCGATCGCCTCGTCGACCGCCTCGCGAGTCTGCTCGCTGGCTTGCTCGGACGATGTGCAGGCGAGGACGAGGGCGATCCCGAGGACCGCGACTATCGGGCGCGCGTTCTTCAGCATGACCTGGCAGAGTACATCTTGGGTGGGCCGGCGCCCTGGTCGAAGAGATACGTGGCGGGCCGCCCCACCCTTGCGACCTCCCCCGCTTTCGAAGCTCATCTCCTCTCGAAGTCGGCGAGACGCGGCCGGGCCATCTCCTCGCGAAAGCGGTCGTAGGTCCAGGGCCATGCCATGGGCACGCCCTCGGCGTCGAGATACCAGCTCTTGCAGCCGCTGCTCCAGATCGTCTTCAGGGCGGCTTCCCTGCGCTCGGTGTCGAAGCGCTCCATCGCCGTGCGCGAGGCACTCACCTCCTTGCAGGCGCCGGACCGGACCTGATCGACCAGCTGCAGGATGTACGAGAACTGGAGCTCCGCGATGTCGATCAGCGAGAAGTTCCCGACCGGGCCGTTGGGCCCGTTGAGCATGAAGAAGTTCGGGAAGTCGGCCATGGTGATGGCCATGTAGGCCCGCGGGCCCCCGCGCCACGCCTCTTCGAGCGTCGTTCCGTCGCGGCCCACCACCTGCATCGGTCGCATGAAGCGATCGACGCGGAAGCCGGTAGCCAGCACCAGGACGTCGAGCTCGTGGAGCTGCCCGTCGCGGGTGCGCACCCCGGAGGCCTCGATCCGCTGGATGTCCTCGGTGACCAGCCTCGCGTTGGGACGTTGGATGGCGTCGTAGAAGTCGGCCGACATGATCAGGCGCTTGCAGGCGGCCCGATAATCGGGACGCAGCTTCTCCTTGAGCTCCGGATCCGCCACGCTCTTCTCGAGGTTCTCCTCGCAGGCGGTGTGGATCGCATCGAGGACCGGCGACGTGGCGTCCACCAGGACATTGGCGAAGCCGTCGACGAAGGCGCGCGCGATCTCCGCCCGGATCTCGGCCATGAGCTCGGGCTGCTTCCGGAACGCGGCGCGCTCCTCCTCGCTGTAAGCCGGGTTCTCGATCGGCATCACCCACTGGGCGGTGCGCTGGAACACGGTGAGCTCGGCCACCTGATCGACCAGCGCCGACACCATCTGGATCGAGGTGGAGCCCGTCCCGATGATGCCGACGCGCCGGCCCGCCACCGGAACCGACGCATCCCAGCGCGAGCTGTGGAAGCAGGCGCCTTCGAACGAGTCCAGGCCCTCGATGTCCGGGTAGGCGGGATGGTGGAGCACGCCGGTCGCCGCGATGACGAAGTCGCCGACGTCGATCGACCCGTCCGACAGCTCGACCCTCCAGCGGCCGTCTTCGAAGCGGCAGCGGGTCACCTCCGCACCGCAGCGGATCGACGCATCCAACTGGTAGCGGTGCGCGACATCCTCGAAGTAGGCCTGGATCTCGGGTCCCGGCGAGAAGCGATGGCTCCAATCGGGGTTGGGGGCGAAGGAATAGCTGTAGAGGTGCGAGGGCACGTCGCAGGACAGCCCGGGGTAGCGGTTCTCGCGCCAGGTCCCGCCCAGGCGATCCGCCTTCTCGTAGATCACGAAGTTGGTGAAGCCCCGCTCCCGCAGCTTGATGCCGCTGAGAATGCCGGCCATGCCCGCACCGATGATGATGAAGCGAAGCTCGCGCTCACCCGGAGCGGTGGTCGGACCGGTCACCGTCGGCATGGGACAGTGATACGCGCTGCGCGGTAGCTCCGCCAGTCCTGGCTACGGCTCCGGCGCTCCCGTCGCGCTCACTCCGGGCACTCCGGCGGCACCGGCGGACCGAAGGCCGAGTAGAAGGTCCCGAAGATGTTGTCCGCGAAGCAGTTGCCCAGGCCGAGCGACAGCAGGCCCATGTCGCTGGCGGCGAAGGCGAACGGGTCACTCGGATCCGGATTGGTGGCGTTGTCGATCACGGTGTTGCCGACCACGCGGTTGCCCTGGGCGATCGAGTCGCCGATGAATTCGACGGTGACCGTGGGATCCAGGTCGCAGCTGAAGTCCGTGCCGAAGACGACCGCACAGTAGTCGACGAGGCCGACGCCGAGGAAGTTGTGTCCCTCGATCAGGTTGCCCGAGATCTCCGAGTCGTCCACACCCACGTGCAGGATGCCCGTGCCGCTCGGCACCGAGGCGAGAATCGAGCCCGGGCGCGCCGTGTTGGGCTTGTTGTTGTCGTGGATCCAGTTGTTCTTCATGTCGATGCGCTTGGCACCCGGCCGGTCGTCGAAGATGTCCGGCAGCAGCAGGATCGCCATGCCGACGCTGTTGTTGCGGGCCTCGTTGTCGATGAGCAGGATGTCGTCGCTGTTCGACACCTCGAAGCCGTTGACGTTGCCCTCGGTCAGGCTGCGGGTGACCACGACGTTCTCCGACGTCTCGACCCAGATGCCGCTGTCGTCGGAGCCCGAGGCGTAGCTGTCCGCGATCAGGCCGTTCTTCGAGAGGATCGGGAAGATGCCGTAGTTCTTGTTGTCTATCGAACGCACGTCGATGAACTCGAAGCCATCCACCCGCTCGGTGAAGAGGCCGTTGTTGACGAAGCCCTCGATGTCGATGTTGCGGATCTCGATGTCGTAGAGCAGCGGCGTCGGGTCGGGCATGCCCGGCTCGACGTGGGGCAGCAGCTCGAAGGGCGGCTCCATGCTGGCATGGCAGTCCATGCACTCGGTCACCGCGGGCGGCACCACGGCGATGCCGTTGCGCTGGTTGCCCGCGTTCTTCAGCACCACGCGTCCGCGGCCCCGACCGCCCTGACCGATCAGGCTGATGCCGCTCTTGGTGATGTTGAGCGCGTTGGTCTGGCTCGACAGCTCGCGATACTCGCCCGGCTGGATCAGGATGCGCGTGTAGGGGCGCGCCCGATCGAGGGCGGCCTGGATCGACTGGCCCGGCTTGACCACGATGGTCCGGCGCTTGCCCTGGCCGCGCTCCGGCTCCTCCTCGTCGTCCGGCGGCGGCGGAGGAGGCGGCGGGGGCGGAGGC
The DNA here is from genome assembly GCA_041577695.1 of Myxococcota bacterium. GTDB lineage: Bacteria > Myxococcota_A > UBA9160 > UBA9160 > PR03 > JASJBO01. The sequence goes on from JBFGIM010000017.1 coordinate 10,431, forward strand.
TCGGTGCCGTCGGGATCGAGGGGCCCGATGTCGTCCGGGGGCAGCTGGTTGTCGATGGTTCCGGCCTGGCTGTACAGCGTGTTGAAAGCGCCCGCGGTCCAGCCCGGCTGGGTGCCGAGGCCGATCTCCAGCAGGTTGTCGTTGTTGCTGCCGTCGAGATCCGAGTTCATCAGCTCGACGCAGAAGAAGGCCTCTTCGTTGGAGACGGTGCCGTTCCCGTTGGAGTCGCAGAGCGGATCGGCCAGGGCGTCGCGCAGATCCCATCCATAGCCGTTCCAGGGACTGCCACCGTTGGCGTTGCCGTGACAGAGCTGGCACCGGGCGTTGTCACCCGAAGGCGAGCTGGCCCCGTAGCGCGCCTGCCAGTCGTTCAGCGTTCCGTTGAAGGCGACCGCCTGGGATGCGGTCCCGACCAGGAGGGCTGCCAGCAGCAGTGCCAGCGAGCGGTGAGCGCGAGCGGGTACGAGATTCTTCACGAGGCAAGCCCCTCCACATCGGCGTGACGAGCCATGATACACGCGCTTCGCCGTCTGGCGCGCCTCCGAATCGGCGCCGTGCTCCTCGAGGGACGCGGCGGTGCTGCTCCGACATGCAGATGTCGGCGAAAGCGAGCGTCCCCGCGCCCGATCTGCCGCCCGCGCCCGAGCGGATCCGAAGCCGCCGAAGTAGGATGCGGCGATGCACGGGCGGCTCCCTTTCGCGCTCGCGGGGTTCCTCGCGGTGGCGGTCGTCGCGGTGGCGCTGCGCGCGCCTGTGGCGGCGCTGCCCTTCGAACGCGACGAGGGCGAGTACGCCTACATCGCGTGGCGCTGGCTCGAGGGCGAGGTGCCCTATCGCGACGTGTTCGACCAGAAGCCGCCCGGCATCTTTGCCGTGTACGCGCTGGCGCGGTTGGTGGGCGGGGCCGAGCCGGCCGCCACGCGTTGGACCGCGCAGCTCTTCGTGCTGATCGCGCTGGCGGCGCTGCTCGCCCTGGCCCGCCGCCGCGACGCGCTCGACGCCGGCGTGGCCGCGGGCCTCTTCGCGGCCGTGCTCACCGTGGACTGGACGCTGCTCGGCAACGCGGTCAACACCGAGACCCTCGCGCTGGCGCCGCTCAGCGCCGGCGCCTGGACGGCGTGGCGCGCGCGCGACGAACGCCGCGTGTTCTGGACCGTGACGACCGGCCTGCTCGGAGGGGCGGCGCTGCTGATGAAGCCGGTGGTGGCCCCGATCGTCGCCTTCGAGCTGCTGACCGCGGCGTGGGGTGCGCGCCCCTGGGCCGCGCTCGCGGCGGGCGGCCTCGCTGCGGCGGCGCCGGCCCTGTGCACCGCGCTGGGCTTCGTCCTCGCCGGCGCCTTCGATCCGTTCTGGGACGCTACGGTGGTGAACAACCTGTTCTATGCCGGCGGAACACCGCTGGCCGACTACCCGCGCTACTTCCGGCTCCAGGTCGCCGACAGCCTCAGCCCCTTCGCGCCGATCTACGCACTGGCCCTGCTGGCACCGCTCGCCGGCCGTGCAGCGCGCGGCCCCGGCGTGGGCTGGATCGCCGGCTGGCTCGCGGTCTCGCTGCTGGCGGTCTCGGCGGGCGGCTTCTTCCGCCGCCACTACTTCCTGCTGGCGGTCCCGCCGCTGGCGCTGCTGGCGGGGCTCGGTCTCGCGGGCCTGATGGCGCGGCTCGCGGCCCGGCGCGCGGCGATTGCCGCGACGATTGCCCTGGCCGGCGTCGCGGTAGCGTACGCCGTGCTGCAATCGCCCTGGTACTACCGCCCGGGCGGGCACGAGGCGAAGCTCGTGCGCATCTACGGCTCGAACCCGTTCCCCGAGGCGGTTCACCTGGGGAGGTGGCTGGCCGAACGCTCCGCGCCGGAGGATCGCGTCTTCGTCTACGGCTCCGAGCCCGAGGTGCTCGTGTACGCCGAGCGCCGCAGCGCCAGCCGCTACATCTACGTGTACCCGCTCACCATGTCCGCCGGCGACCCGAGCGCGCGCCAGCAAGAGGTGCTCGACACGCTCCGGGCCGATCCGCCGCGCTTCCTGATCGCCTGCTTCGTGGGCACCTCGCTGCTCGAGCAGCGCGGGACACCCCCCGAGCTGCGGCGCGGCCTGCGCGAGCTGGTGGAGCGCGACTACGAGATCGCGGGCGTGATTCCCTTCGCGAACGACCGCAGCACCCGCATCCTCGAGGGGAAGGCCGCGCGCACGATGTGGCGCGAGCGCCCGCTCTGGGACGGGGCCACGCCCTGGGCCCCATTCGTGGTGTGGGAGCGGCGAGCAACGCAGTAGCTTCCGCTCAGCTCAGGCGCGCTGCTCGACCGGGAGCAGCAGATCCTCGAGGAAGAAGGCGGAGAGCGCGGCTCGTCCGCTGAGGTTCGCCTTGGCGTAGATCGCGCGCGCCTGCTGGCGCACGGTGCGTTCGCTGGCATCACGCACCGAGGCGATCTCCTTGTGGCTCAGCCCCTTGAGCATCAGGAGCGCCACCTCGCGCTCGGCCGGCGTCAGGCCCCAGCGCTCGAACTGGGCGTCGATCGCGTCCCCCAGACCGCGCACCAGCTCGCGAACGTCGGAACGCCATTGCTGTCCCTCGGAGCGCGCCACCTCGAGATCGCGCATCAGCGACAGCTGCTCCTGGTGCTGGCGCTTGGTGCGGTTGAGCAGGTGTACGACGCCGGCGATGGCCAGCACGATCAAGGTGGGCTCGATCAGCTCGAAGAGGATCTCGCCCGGGGTGAGGTCCGGCTCCTCGAGAATCTCGAGTCCGATCAGGATCCCGATGCCCCCGACGATGGCGAGGATCGCCCAGCCCCGACTCCATTCCCGGATTGCTTCCGCCATGCGTTGACTCCTGCCTGCGCCCGCTGGACCGGCGCATCGCTGCTCGATTCAGACTCTACCGGCTGCGAGGGTCACGTTCCCCGCCCGGTTGTCGGTTGAGTAGCCGCGGCGCGGACCGATGGACCATCCGGTTGATGCCGTACGCGGGTCGCCGAACCATCGAACGAATGACGCATGTCGGCGATTCCACAGTGACGGCGATGACTTGGATGGCGCCCCCCGGGCGCCTCCGCGGCTCACGACCAATGGAAGTCGTCGGGGTCGGCGCTGCGGGTCCAGCGCCAGTAGTCCACCAGGCGCCACGGCGACGTGGTGGTGACCCGCCCGTGCCGGTTCTTGTACCAGCTCGTCATGCCCGGGTGCGACCACACCATGCGCGAGAGCTCCCGTTGGAGGCGCTCCCGGTAGGCGTCGTGCACCTCCTGGCGGCACTCCATGGCCGCAGCGCCCCGCTCGATCAGCTCTCGCAGGCAGTCCTCGACGTAGCGCACCTGGCACTCGGAGTGGAAGATGATGCTGCCGGCGTGGGCCAGATTGGTGGCGGGCCCGTAGAGGGAGAACAGGTTCGGAAAGCCGGGAGCCGTGATCCCGAGATAGGCGCTCGGATCCTCGCCCCACTGCTCGCTCAGCACGACACCCCCACGCCCGACGATCTCCATCGGCCACAGGAACTTGTTGGCGTGGAAGCCGGTGGCGAAGACGATCACGTCCGCCGGATGGCGCCGGCCGTCCCCGGTGACGATCGCGTCCGGCTCGATCTCGCGAATCGCCTCCGTCACCAGCTCGACGTTCTCGCGCTGGAGCGCGCGAAGCCAGCTCCCGTCGTCCTGGAGCATCCGCTTGCCGAACGGCGGATAGCGCGGGATCACCTTCTCGAGCAGCTCCGGATCGTCGTCGATCTGGGCGCGCATGGCGTCGGTGAAGAGCACGCGCATCTGGTCGTTGACATGGTTCACCGCGCGCTCCGCGTGGGGCCAGGCGGGATCGATCACCAGCGACGGCAACAGGCCGTCCGAGCCGGGCCAGAACAGCAGGAAACGGAACCAGCGCGCGTAGTACGGCAGGTGGCTGAGCAGCCAGCGAGCGCCCTCGTCGACCTTCGCGTGGTAGCTCGGGTTGGGGAACATCCAGGCGGGCGAGCGCTGGAAGACGCGGAGCTCAGCCGCCTCCTTCGCCACCTCGGGCACCAGCTGCAGCGCACTGGCTCCGCTGCCGACGACTGCCACGCGCCGGCCGGCGAGTCGATGCTGTGGCTGCCAGCGCGCCGAGTGGAAGTACGGGCCGGCGAACGAATCCAGCCCGTCGATCTCCGGGATCCTCGGCCGGTTGAGCTGTCCGACGGCGCTGATCACGGCGTTGACCTGGATCGTCTCCTCGGCGCCGTCGGCCCCGCGCAGCCGCACGTGCCAGAGCGAGCGCGCTTCGTCGAAGCGCGCGCCCAGCACCTCGGTGCGGAAGCGGATGTGCTCGCGCACGCCGTAGTCGCGCGCGCAGCGCTCGAAATACTCGTGCAGCTCCGCCCGCTGCGAGAAGAACTCCGACCAGTCGTTGGGTGCGAAGGAGTAGCAGTAGAAATGGTTGGCGATATCGACCCGGCAGCCCGGGTAGCGGTTCTCCAGCCAGGTTCCTCCGACGCCGTCGTTCTTCTCGACGATCTCGTACGAGACCCCCGCCTCCTGCAGCCGGATCGCCGCCAGCAGGCCCGACATGCCGGCCCCGATCACCAGCACCCGGAAGCGCTCGCGCGCCGCCGGGGTTGCCCGCTCACCCCAATCGACCGCTCGGGCATTGCCGCCCTCGAGCGCCAGCTCCTCGAGCATCATCGGCAGGTACTCGGCGGGCACTTCCTGCCCCACCATGAAGCTCATCATGCGGTGGATCGTCTCCGCCGACGGTGGAGCGGGCATCTGGCCGCCGCCGTCGCGATGGGTGCGGATCACCTCGAGCGCGTGCGCCCGCACCGCGGCGCGGTCCTCCTCGGACAAGCTCCCCTGGTTCTCGCCCATGATCGCCGGATTCGGACGGATCGGCCCGTCGAGCAGCGCGGTGTCGCCGGTGAGGTGCACCAGCGCCATCATCAAGGTGGGAACGCTGGCGCTTTCGAGAGCGCGCGCGATGAAGGCGTCGTCCTCGGTGATCGGAGCGGCGGCGGCCGGCCGCAGACGGGGCCTGGCAGGGCTTCCAGCGCGCACTTCGGCAACGGTAGCGTTAGCGGGGCGGGCGTGCGTCGAGTTCGGCGCGAATCCGCGCGTGGGCGGCCTCGTCGAGCGAGAAACGGCGCAGGCAGAACATCGCGACCAGTGAGCCCAGGAGCGGGCCGCCCGCGAAGACCCCGCGCAACGTGAGCTCGGCGGTTCGGGTCTGCTCCACGTTGGGCACGAAGCCCGCCAGGTCGAGCGCCACGCCACTGAGCGCCACCGCGAACGCCAAGCCGGCCTTCAGCGCCAGTCCCCAGGCCGCGAAGTAGGCGCCCTCCTTGCGCTCGCCGCTGCTCAGCTCGTCGGCGTCCATGACGTCGGCCAGCATCGAGGGCCCGATCGCTCCGCCGCACCCGTTCGCCATGCCGGCGCCGGCGATCAGCGCACAGATCAGCGCGATCTGTCCGGGCGGGACGAAGAAGGTGGCGCCGAAGAACGAGCCCATCAGCAGCAGCGCGGCGAGCCAGACTTCGCGTTTGCCGAAGCGGCGCGAGGCCATCACCCAGAGCGGGATCGCGATGACGCTCGAGATCACGAAGAAGGCCGGCACCACCGCCACCAGGTCGGGGCGCTGGAGCGAGTACTTGGTCAGAAAGACCGCCAGCACCCCGAGCACGCCGGTGCCGAGGCCGTCCCAGAAGCAGGCGAACAGCAAGACGCGCGCCTGCGGGTTGCCCACGACCCCGCGCAGGGCGGCGTAGGGCGAACGCGACCCTCGCCCCTGGTAGTCGGGCCGCTCGCGGAGCCGCAACGGCGAGGCGAGGAGCACGACCGAGCAGACGCCGGCGGCGATCAGCGCCGCGACGCCGGCGGCGCTGCGCGGGTCGGCCGAGTTGCTCACCCGATCGAGTGCCGCGAAGGCCAGCAGGATGCCCAGCACGAAGGCGATGCGCTGCACCCCGAAGATCCGGCTGCGCTCGTGGTGGTCGAGACTCAGCTCGGCACCCAGCGACTGGTGCGGCACTGAGTAGATCGTGTATGCGGTGTAGAAGCCGAAGAGCGCCGCCGTGCACCAGGCGACCAGGGCGCCGCCCTCGAGCGCCGCCGGCGGGTGCCACACCATGAGCGAGAAGACCACCAGGGCGGGGATGCCGGCCAGCAGCCACGGCCGGCGCCGGCCCAGGCCCGTCTGCGTGCGGTCGCTCCAGTAGCCCACCAGAGGATCCGAGACCGCATCCCAGAGCCGGCCCAGTCCGAAGATCACGCCCATCACGCCGGCGTTCAGCAGCAGCACGTCGGTCGCGAAGTTCAGGAAGTAGACGCCGACGAAGAACAGGTAGAAGGAGTACGCCAGCGCCGGCACGCCGAAGGCGACCAGCACGCCCCAGCCCAGCGGCGCAGGGCGCTGCCTCGGCCCGCCGTCGTGCGGGTCCGTCGCGGCGGGCTTGCTCTCCGACACCGGTGCGGGCGGCCGGCTCAGGCCGGGACCGCCATCCCTCGCACGACCGCGGGCCGCGCGCCGATGCGCTCCAGCCAGGCCACCACGCGCGGCAGCGCCAGCAGGTCGGGTCCCTTCAGGTCCAGAGCGACCTTGAGCCACGGGTAGTGCATGATGTCGCCGATCGAGTAGGGACCGGCCAGGTAGTCGCGGCCGTCGGCGAGGATGCTGTCGAGCACGCCGAGCAGGCGGCGTACCTCGCCCGAGAAGATCTCGATCATCTCGAGGTTCTTCTCGCCCTCCTTGCGGATCGCCTCGCCGAGCCGGCCCATGTTCGGGCCGATGCCGCCGGTCTGGAAGAAGGCATACTGGATCGCCGCGGTGCGCTGGCGCGGGTCCACGGGCAGGATGAGCCCGTTCGGATCGTACTTCTCGCCGAGATGGAGCAGGATGGCGCCCGACTCCCAGATCGTCTGGTCGCCGTCCTCGAGCGCGGGGATCTTGTGGTTCGGGTTCAGCGCCAGGAACTCCGGCTTGCGCTGCTGGCCCTCGCTGAGTGCGATCCGGTTCACCTCGTAGTCGAGGCCCAGCTCTTCGAGGCCGATCGAGACCTTGCGTCCGTTCGGCGTGGCGGCGGTGTGCAGGCGGATCACGGCTTTCTCCTGGGTTGCAACGCGGCAGTGTAGAGGGCCTGCGGGCCTAGCGCGCGCCACCCGGGGTGAACGTGCACGGCATGCGCTTGATGCCGTGGATGAAGAACGAGGCGAGCCGATCGGGCGGCCCGCTCACCTCCAGATCGGGAAGTCGCCGGAACAGCTCGCGAAACATCACCGTGATCTCGCGGCGCGCCAGGTGCGCGCCCAGGCAGTAGTGGGGCCCGGGGCCGCCGAAGCCGACGTGCTCGTTGGGCTTGCGCCGCACGTCGAAGCGGAAGGGATCGTCGAACACGGCCTCGTCGCGGTTGGCCGAGTTGTACCAGAGCACCACCTTCTCGCCGGCGCAGATCGCCTGCCCGCCGATCTCGGTATCGCGGGTAGCGGTGCGGCGGAAGTGGATCACCGGAGTCGCCCAGCGCACGATCTCCTCGACGGCGGTGGGCGCCACCGCGTCGAAGTCCTCGCGCCAGATCCGGCGCTGCTCCGGATGATCGCAGAGTGCCTTCATGCCGTGGGAGATCGCGTTGCGCGTGGTCTCGTTCCCCGCCACGGCCAGCAACACGAAGAACGATCCCAGCTCGCTGTCGCTCAGCCGTTCGCCCTCCAGCTCGGCGTTCACCAGCGCGGAGATCATGTCGTCGCCGGGTTCCTGCCGGCGTTTGCGGCCCAGCTCCTGGACCAGCTGCGCCAGCTCGGCCCCCGCCTGCAACAGCGCCGGGATGATCTTCTGTGGCTCGGAGACGAAGTCGGGGTCGCCGGCCCCGAGGATGATGTTGGTGCGGTCGTAGACGAAGCGATACTGGCTCTCGGGGATTCCCATCATCTCGCAGATGATCTGGAGCGGCAGGGCCGCCGCGATCTCCTCGACGAAATCGCACTCCCCCTTGTCCACCACCCGGTCCACGATCGCCGATGCCGCGCGCTCGACCTCGGGCTGCACCCGCGCCAGCGCCTTCGGGGTGAAGCCGCGCGACACGATGCGCCGCAGCCGCGCGTGGCGGGGATCGTCCATGTTGATCATCGAGCCGAAGAACTCGAGGAACGGCTCGGGCATGTCGCCGATGTTGCTGCCCTTGCCCGAGCAGAACAGATCCGGCCGGCGGCTGGCCTCGAGGATGTCGGCGTGGCGGGTCAGCGACCAGTAGCCGGGGCCCTGCGGCAGGATCTCCAGCGCGGGCTCCTCGTGGAAGGAAACCGGCCGCTCGTCGCGCAGGGTTGCAAAGGCACCCTCGCGTTCCTCCAGTGGCCGCATCCAGAACTCGAAGTCCGACAGCTGGATGTCCTCGGCCGCCAGCACGCGCTTCGGCTCCACGGAGCCCTCCTCTTGGTGGGATCGCGTTCCGGGTCTCAGCCCGATGCGAAGGGATCCGCCCAATCCTCGCACTGCCGCCACAGCTGTGCACGCTCCTGGGTGCTCTCCTCGGTCCAGGGCAGCCAGTGGGTGCGGCGCGGCTCGCGGTCGAAGACGAAGCAGCCCCGCAGCGCGCGAGCCGCCTCCGACGCGGCCAGCCACACCACCGTGTCGGCGCCCTGGGCCGGGGTGCGCAGGAGCGAGCGGGTGAGCCGATGGAAGGTGGGGATCGAGGTGCGCACCGAGGGCGTGTCCGCCCAGCCGGGGTGCATCGAGTTCACCGCCACCGAAGTGCCCGCCAGGCGCTCGGCCCAGAGCTCGGCCAGCACCACCTGGGCGCGCTTGGTCTCGGCGTATGCCATCACCCCGTCGTAATCGCGCTCGCGCCAGTCCAGGTCCGCGAGGTTCAGCCGCCGGGCGTACATCCCGCCCGAGGACACCCACACCACCCGCGCGTCCGGCGACTTCTCGAGCGCCGACCGCAGCCCGCGCGTCAGCAGGTGCGGTCCGGCCACGTGGGTGGCCCAGGTCAGCTCGATCCCATCGGGACTCTCCTGGCGTTCGTCGGGAAGCACGCCGGCGTTGTGGATCAACACGTCCACCGGTCTCGTCGCCAGCCTGGGCGCGAGCGCGGCCACGGCCGAGAGATCGGACACGTCCAGGCGTTCCACCGCAACCCGCGGGTTCCCGGTCTGCTGCCGGATGCGTTCGGCGGCCTCCTCGCCGCGTTCACTGCTGCGGCAGAGCAGCACGATCTCGGCGCCCAGGTCGGCCAGGGCCAGCGCGCTCTCGTACCCGATGCCCGAGTTGGCACCGGTGATCAGGCAGCGCTTCCCGCCCAGATCGACCTCGAGGTCGTCGGGATCGAAGCCGAGCGAGTGGATGGCGAAGCCCGTGCGGTCGAAGGAGAGCACCACGGTGGGATCCAGGAGGGTGCCGAGCGTGCGGCCCAGCCAGGCGAGGCGGGGGTCGGGTTCCTCGCTCTCGTCCACGGCCGGAGCGCCGGGTTCGAGGGCCGCCAGCACGTCGTCGATGTCGGGGTGGTCACCGGCCTCGCGGCTGATGTGACGGAATCCGAGCGTGCCGTCGGGCCGGAACACCAGGGTGCCGCCGAGCTGCCACGGATCACCGTGGACGGCGCCCTGGCGCGCCCCACCGCGGAAGGCGCGCACCGCGTTCAGCGCGAGCCGCGGCGACAGCGCCTCGACGCGCCCGCGCCGCAGCCCCGCCGCGCGGTAGGCGCGCAGCTCCGGGTCCACCAGCAGCGGTGCGTCGAGCGAGAAGTCCTCGCGGAACGAGGCCGCGAAGTGTTGAGAGCCGTTGCCCACCACCACCAGCTCCGCCCCTCGCGCGCGGATCTCGGGAAGTCGGTCGCGCAACTGCGCGACTTGCTCACGGCAGAAGATTCAGCCGAAGTGACGCAGGAACACCAGCACCACCGGCCGCTCTGCCCAGAGCGAGCCGAGCACGACCGGGTGGCCCTGCCAGTCGGAGAGTTCGATCGGAGCCAGGCGGGTGGCGACGCGCACGGACGACCTCCGTGCTGGAGTCTAGCGGGTGTGCCGCTCGTTGCGTTGCCGGGCGCGCCTGCGCCGGGACCCGAAACGCTCGCGCGGCGCCCTCACCGTGGGTCCGCTAGGGTGCGCGGCCGCCGACCGGAGGGAGGACCGGATGACACGCGCCGTCGCGCTCGCGACCTTGTTGACGGGCTCGATCGCCCTCACCGCCGAGGCCTCGCAGAAGCTCCAGCTCGTGAACGGAGACGAGCTCAGTGGGGTCGTCGTCGAAGAACAGGCGGATCGCGTCGTTCTCGAGCACCCGGTGCTCGGCCGCCTCGAGCTGGCGCGCGACCAACTGGCGGCTCCGGAGCCCGCGGACGGCGGCGCCTTCGGCAGCGGCTTCCTGCTCGACTGGGATCGATCGCTCGAGCTCGGCATCAGTGGCTCCGAGGGAAACACCGAGGACATGGAGATCCGGGTGGGCCTGGACCTCGGCTACGAGGACGAACACAAGCGCTGGCGCTTCGACACGCGCTACCTGCGCGGCTCGGATGACGGCGTGACCAACGAGCACGAGGCACATGTGGGCCTCGAACGCGACTGGCGCCTGACCGGCTCGCGCTGGTTCGCCTTTGCGAATGGCGTCTTCGACTGGGACCGCTTCGAAGATTGGGACTACCGGGCGAGCGCCTTCGCCGGGCCGGGCTACGAGATCTTCGATACCCCGCGCTTCAAGCTGCGCGCGCGCCTGGGACCGGGTGTCACCCGCGAGTTCGGATCGGGCCAGGGCATCAGCGCCGAGCTGCTGCTCGGCATGGAGACCGAGTGGCAACCCGGCGAGCGCCAGAAGGTCACCGCCTACACCCGGCTCTTCCCGGACGTATCGGACCTGGGCGAGTTCCGCAGCGTTTCCGGCGCCGACTACACCGTCGACGTCGGTGATCCCGGCGGGATCAAGCTGCGGGTCGGGATCGAGAACGAGTACGACTCGGACGTCGCGCCGGACATCCGGCAGAACGACCTCAAGTACTACGGCTCGATGCTGCTGGGGTTCTAGGCCGGCTCGCCCGGCACCAGCTCGCGCACCAGCGCCCAGCCGCTGTCGCGCTCTCGGAACAGGAAACGGCGCTCGACCGGCTCGCCCGCGGGACCGAGTCGATAGCTGGCCACGCCCTCGCCCGACCTTTCCTGCGGCTTGTACGAGGAGCGGAACCGCACGTCGTAGAACCCCTTCTCGGCGGCCTCGGCGGCCAGCTCGCTCTCGAGCACCCGCGCCATGACGTAGGCGAAGCGATGCCGGGGCCTGGCGTCGGGCGGCGGCACCTCGATCGGATGCGCCTCCAACAGCTGGGCGTGCGAGAGCCGACGCTCCACCTGCCAGAGGCCGTCGCGCTTGGCGAACTGGAGCCGCCACAGCAGGGGTCGGCCGTCGTCGCCCGGCATCCGGACCTCGAAGGAACCCACCTGGAGCGCCGGTCGCTCCGGATCGGCGTGGGTGAAGCGACCATTGCCGTACTCGAGCTCGGCGGGCGGCGTGCCCGGGCGCTGCTCGAGGACGTAGCGCTCTGCGAGGAAGCGGAGCACGTCGAAGGAATCCACGCCGAGGTCCGCGACGCCCTCTCGGATGATCAGACCCTTGACGTCCGCTTCGAAGCGGCCGCTGACCTTCGTCGCGGGCTGTCCCGGTACCGTGAGCTCGATCCGTCCGGGCAGCTTGCGATCCGCCTCCTGGCCGAACTCGAGCGTCATCCGGTACTCGTTCATTACGATGTTCGTCTCGGGCATCTGCTCGGCGTCGTCACGCCACTTGATGTGCAGGTGAGGTGTCAGCGTGCCCGGCTGGGCGTCGGCGCCCACGTCGAAGCGACGCCCGGAGGGGATCTCGCGGTCGTCGAGAAACAGGAAGATCAAGAGCTCGCGGTCGGCGAAGAAGTCCTCGCCCTGGCGCAGCGAGAGGATGCCGTTCTCGATCGTGGCTCCCTTCACGCGGAAGTCGCGGCCCTGGAGGCGACCCGCGGCCGGCGGCGCGTCCTGGACCGTGCTGCGCGGCGCCTCGGCAGCGGGAACGCCCTGGGGCGGCTCGGGCTGCGGGCCCGAATCGCAGGCGAGAGCGCCTCCCAGCGCCAGTGTTGCGATCCACCCCCAACTCGTGGCCGTGCGCATACCCACCCCTCCCGGCGCCTTGGCGCGCCAATCGAATCGACCGTCGGCCCGCCCCTCTTGAGCGCCCGGAGACGGGGCTTGACACCGCGGGCGTTCGCGTGGGCACTCTATGCATGTGACGCTCCTGCTCAACGCGGTAGGGGTCGGCCTGGTCTACCTGGCGTGGACGCGCGGTGAAGCCATCTACCTGATCGGCGCCATGCTGGCCTTCGTCGGCGCCCTCGTGCTTTCGGCCTCGCGCTATCGCGGCTGAGGTCCGCCCGGAAGCGCAACCCGGAGTGACGCGCCATATTGCCCGGCTCGGCGGCCCGCCAGGGGACAGCCGATGCCGGGGGAAGCATGCCGTCGCGACGCAGCCAGATCGCCATGGACGAGGCCGAGACCCGCGCCTTCCTCGCGGCCCAGCGGACGATCATCCTGACCTCGAACCAGCGCAGTGGATTCCCGCACCCGATGCCGATGTGGTTCGCGCTCGACGCCGACGGGACCGTGCGCATGACCACCTTCCGCAAGAGCCAGAAGGTGCTGAACCTGCGCCGCGATCCCCGTTGCAGCCTGCTCACCGAGGACGGGGAGGTCTACAACGAGCTGCGCGGCGTGCTGATCTACAGCCGCGCCGAGGTGATCGACGACGAGGAGGCGGCGATCGACACCATGCTCCAGCTCGCCGGCAACGAGCCGGACGACGCGCAGGCCCGAGAAGCCGTGCGCCCGATCGCGCGCAAGCGCGTGGTGGTGCGTTGTCCACCCGAGCGCGTGATCTCCTGGGACCACCGCAAGCTGGGCGGTCGCTACTAGTCCCAACCGGCCGCGCCTACTTCTTGTGGTGCCCCTCGACCTCGAGCCAGATCTCCACCTTGTCGCCCAGGCCCGGCAGGAAGCCGGTCATGCCGAACTCGGAGCGGCGCAGGGTGGTGCGCCCCGAGAAGCCGGCCACCGTCACCCCGGCCATCTGCGGGCTGGGATGGGGCCCCATGCCGTTGAAGGTGACGTCGAGCACGACCGGCCGGGTGACGCCGAGCAGGGTCAGGTCGCCGGTGATGAGGCCGGTCTTCTCGCCAGTCACGTCGATGCCGGTACTGCGGAAGGTCATCTGGGGGAACTCGGCTGCGTTGAAGAAGTCCGGCGAGCGGAGGTGGTCGTCACGCTTCTCGTGATCGGTGTCGACGCTGGTCGTCTCGATCGTCACCGACACCGCGCTGTCCGCCACCTGGTCGGGATCGAACAGGAAGTGCCCGTCGAAGTCCTGGAACTGGCCGACCATCCGGGAGAAACCCAGGTGGTCGACCAGGAACACGATGTTGGTGTGGACCTTGTCGAAGTCGAAGCGATCGGCAGCCGAAGCGGGAGCCACCACGGCCAGCATCAGGGCGCCCGAGAGTACCGCGCGGAGCATTGCCTTCTTCACGATCTCGTTCCTCCAGCGGAGTGCGCGTCCATCGGTCGCGGTCCGCCTTTCTGGGTTCAACCTTCCAGGAGCTGCGCCAGGCCCACCGCGGCCAGCGGCGGGAGCGCACAGCCCAGCGTCAACAACACCGGCCGCAGCGCGCGCACTGCGGCGCCCGTGCCCGGCGCCCATCCCCGCAGCGTCTCGCCGGCCCAGGGGCCGAGCGCCAGCACCGCCAGCGCCGCCACGCTGACCTTGGGGGTGAACAATGCCAGCACCGCCACGAGGCCGCCGAGGGCCGCGGCGCCCACCCAGGCCAGACTGGCGCCACCCGCGGTAGTGCGGCCGACCAATTGTGCAGCGTACAGGCCCGTGGCGATGCCGCCGGCGGCCGCTGCCACCGAGCCCGCGAAGAGTCCCAGCGTGGCCGAGGCGCCCAGCAGCGCCACCCCTCCCAGGCCGGCGCCGGTGGTCGCCAGCGGGATCGCGGCGCCCAGGGCACCGTCCCGAGCAGCGGCGCGTCGCGTGCCCTCGAAGACCAGGAGCGTTCCCGCCGCCACCAGGGCCAGGCGAAGCAACAACGCCCCATCTGGTCCCGCCTGGAGCGGCCGCCAGGCGAGCCAGACCAGCGCCGCCACCGCGCCGGCGCCCGCAACAGCCGGCGCGGCTGGGCGCGCCCAGAGGGACTCGCCGACCAGAGCGAGGCCCAGGGCCGCGGCGATCAGGTAGGGAAGCTTCGCCTTGGCGGCGGGCGGCGGAAAATGGGGCAGCCCCTCCAGCCAGAGCCAGCCCGTCAGCAGGCCCAGACCCAGCGCTGCGGCGAGCCACACGGGTGCGTGGGAGCGTCCGCGCCCGAGGAGCGCGATCGCCAACCCTGCAACGAAGGGCGCGGCCACACCGCGCACCACCGGATCATCCACGCGTTTCGTTCCGCGAGCCGCGCACTCGAACCGGTCGGACTCCCATCGCCGCAGACTCGGCGACGGTCCGGCCGAGCGCAAGCGGCGCGTCAGCCGCTGGCGTCGGCGTCGGCCCGGACGCGCCAGCGCGGCTCGATGCGAAGCTTCTCCATCTTCGTGTAGAGCGTGCGTCGACCGATACCGAGGCTGCGCGCTGCCGCGGACCGGTTGCCACCGGCGCGCTGCAACGCGTCCTCGATGCGCCAGCGCTCGGCCAGGGCGAGCCACGCGCGCAACGACAGATCGTGGACACCGCCCGCGGCGCGCACCTCATCGATCAGCTGCGAGAAGCCGTCCGCGGGCGCGGTGCCGGGCGGCGGCGGCAGGACGTCGTTGGCCATCCGCGGGGACCCTGCAAAGCGCGTTCCCGATGCGTGTCTCCCCACCCGTGGGCGCCGACCGGTTCCCGGGCCACGAGTGCTCGTAACGCGTGCAGTTCCTTGCACACCAAATGGGCACGATCGATCCCAGACGGGCTCGAATCGCGCGGGAAGTAGCGCCAGCGGCGTCCAAGAGGCCGACCGAACTGTATCCGACTTGGCACAGCCATTGCTCCCCCACGCGGCGGGTCCGCGCGCCCGGACGCGTTCCCGCCGTTGGACGAGGCTCCGGGCTGCGAGGCAGGAGGGGGGATCCATGTCGATTCGAGACGAGCAGAGCGCCGCCCAGCCGTCGGCCTGGCGCCGGCGGGCGTTGGGCGCGGCCGCCTTTGCGGGCGCGTGGCTGGCGGCCGGCGCCGCAGCGGCCCAGGACGAGGACGTGCTCAGCGCCGGCGACACCGCGTGGATGCTGACCAGCTCGGCGCTGGTACTGATGATGACGCTCCCGGGCCTCGCCCTCTTCTACGGCGGCCTGGTCCGCTCGAAGAACGTGCTCAGCATCTTCATGCAGTGCATGGTCTCGGCCGGCGTGATGGGCGTGCTCTGGGTGCTGGTGGGCTACAGCCTGGCCTTCTCCGGCGACGGCATCTTCATCGGCAACCTCGACAAGCTGTTCCTGCGCGGTATCGGACCGGACACGCTCTCGGGCACGATCCCCGAGTACGTCTTCGCGATGTTCCAGGGCATGTTCATCATCATCACCCCGGCCCTGATGATCGGCGCCTTCGCCGAGCGCATGCGCTTCGGCCCGTACCTGCTCTTCATCGTGATCTGGGCGCTGGTGGTCTACGTGCCGCTGGCCCACATGGTCTGGGGCGGCGGCTTCCTCGCCGGGATCGGAGCCATGGACTTCGCCGGCGGCCTGGTGGTGCACATGTCGAGCGGCTTCTCGGCGCTGGCGGCGGCGATCTTCCTGGGCAAGCGCCGCGGCTTCGGCCGCGAGCCCATGGCACCCCACAACCTGCCCTACACCGTGATCGGCGCCTCACTGCTGTGGGTGGGCTGGTTCGGCTTCAACGCGGGCAGCGAGCTGGCAGCCGACGGCGTCGCGGGCCTCGCGTTCCTGAACACGAGCACCGCCACGTCGACCGCCGTGGTGGGCTGGATGCTGATCGAGTGGCTCCATCGCGGCAAGCCGACGGTGCTGGGTGTGGCGACCGGTGCGGTGGCCGGGCTGGTGGCGATCACGCCGGCGTGCGCCTACGTCGACCCGGTGGGCTCGATCCTGGTCGGCGCCGGCGCCGCAGCGATCTGTTACGTGGCGGTGACGGTGCTGAAGCCGAGGCTCGGCTACGACGACTCCCTCGACGTGTTCGGCGTCCACGGCGTGGGCGGGGCCTGGGGCGCGATCGCCACCGGGCTCTTCATCGCCGAGTTCGCGCGTCCGGAAGGTTGGACCTGGATGGGGCAGGTCCTCACCCAGCTCGCGAGCGTGGGAATCACGGCGGTGTTCGCGCCGCTCGCGACACTGATCATCCTCTTCGTACTGCGCGCGGTCTTCGGCGACCTTCGCGTCGATCAGGAAGCCGAGCACGAGGGTCTCGATCTCGCCGAGCACAGCGAGACCGCTTACTCGTTCGCGGCCGGCGGGTCGACGACGAGTCACTAGGCCGCCCTCGAACGCCACGAGCGTGCGCGCCCCGGTCCGGACTGCCGGGCTGGGGCGCGTGTCGTTCCAGGCTCAGCGGCCCGCGATCCGCCGGGTGCGCGCCAGCAGGGCCAGGCCGGCGCAAGCCGCCCACCAGGCCGAGGCGGGCTCGGGCACCGTGAAAGCCGCCAGCCCGCCGGGCGTGTAGCCGTCGGTGCCGTGGGCGATCAGCACGTCGAAGGTGTCCGGATCGATCACGCTGTAGGAGAGCTGCGGCCCCGGAAGCGGCGAGCCCACCAGCAGCAGCTGATGACTGTCCTGGTGGTAGTCGAGCGCAGACGGGATCAGCGGTGCCACCATGTCGGTCGCCGCCACCGGGAACTGGCAGGGAAAGCTCGGGGTATTGGTCTCGCCGATCTGGAACAGCGCCGTCGCCTCGAAGGTGCTCCCGATCAGGCGCTGGTTCTGGGTGTCGTAGGCCAGGCCCTGGAAGCCGCCACAGAAGGCGTCGCAGATGTCCACCACCGGGGTGACGGTGCCGTCGTCGGGATCGAGGCTCACCAGGTCGTCGTCGCAGACGGGATCCGGCCCGAAGCAGTCGCGGTTGACGCAGTCATCGTCGGTGCGCATCGCCAGCAGGCGGTCGTCGCCGGCCGAGGGCGAGGGACCGGGGTCGAAGGCCAGGGAGTTGTAGCGGACCCCGCCCGGCAGGTTGGCCACCGTCGACAGGATCGCACCGCTCTGGGGGTCGACCGTCACCAGCGCGTCGGCGGCGGTGAGGCCGTAGAGCGTGCCGCGCTCGGGCGCGTAGGCGAGTCCGGTCATCTCCTGGCCGAAGCTGCCCGCGACCTGCCAGCCGCCGGTCAGTCCGCTGATCGCCAGCGCGTCGTCGGGCGCCGCCGTGCTCAGGCCTTCGGGCCCGCCGGCGACGAGCACCTCGATCGAGGCGTCGGAGCCCACCTCGCCGCACACGCCGCCGGAGCAGATGCCGGTGACGACGTCGGTGCAGACCCCGCCGTCGGCCTCGAAGGCGCCGCCGTCGCTGTGACAGCTGCAGACCTGGGCGCTGGTGGTCTGCGCCTCGTCGACGATGCGACTGCATTCGCTGGCATCGATGCAGCCGCCGCCGGCCGAGGCGCTCATCAGCTGGCACAGGTTGTCGGACACGTGGTCGAGGCAGGCGTTGTGGCCGCGCTCGTGGGCGAGGGTCTCGCCGAGGAGGCCGGTCAGACGCGCCTCCTCGCTGACGGCCAGAATCAGGCGGTTGAAGGGCGGCGTGTCACAGATGGGCGTGTCGGCGCAGCCGATCACCGAGGTGCTGGGCGTGCCACACCAGTCGATCACCTTCACCAGGAAGGCGCAGGCGCCGTTGCCGTTGTTGGCGCAGTGTTGATCGAGCAGGTCGAACTCGGCCTCGTTCGAGATCTCTTCGAGGGCCGGATTCGTGAGCAGCGCCACCGAGACCGCCTGGAAGCCGCTGCAGCAGGGCACGTCGGCGATGCCGACGTCGCTGCCCTGGTTCCCCTGGTAGCTGAGGTCCGCGGCCCGCATCGCCTCGTCCACCAGGGCCTGGGCGTCCTGCAAGGTGCCGAAGGAATCGTGGACGAACCATTTGAGCTGCTGCAGCTCCACGTCCGGCGCGGCCGACGCCAGCGCGGGAATGCAGCACACGAGCCCTACCAGCCCGGCGACTCCGATCCTCATCGGCGTCGCCCGCTGGGCGCGGCCAGCACGGCGTCGGCGCCGCGCGTGGCGATGCGATCGTTGAGCGACAACGCGTCGGCTGCGTGGCCCGGAACGCCTCCGGGGTCGGCAGCGGCGGCTGGGCCGGCCAGGTCCGCCAACTGGCGCAGCACCGCGGCGGCGGCCGGGCGGCCCGAGAGACCGAGTCCCGTGACGGCGCGCAGGTGTTGCTCTTCGCCCTGCCGGACGCCTCCCCGGCCGCGGAAGGACCAGCCGGGGTCGCGTGGCTCGCTCTCGGCGGCCGCGATCAACCACGCCAGCGCGCGGTCGTCGGTGCGCGCCAGGTGACCCATCGCGAAGGGGATCGCCCGGCGCAATCTGTACTCGGCATGGTCGATCTCGCCGCTGGCCCCAGCGGCGTGGGCGGCGGCGAGCGCCTCGTAGGCGCCGGGCGGCGCCGCGATCCCGATCGCTTCGGCGAGGGTGGCGGCGTGGGCTTGCTCGACCGGATCCGCCAGCATCTCGAGCCAGCGGGCGGCACCGGCCGGACCGACCGCCCGCACGGCGGCGTACGGAAGGCCTTCGTAGTAGACCCGGCGGACCAGGTCCTCGGCAGCAGTGATCTCGGCCGGGTCGACCGCGCCGGCCGACGCCGCTCCTGGCGCCGCCAGGGTGGCCAGCAGGACCCCAACGACCCCTCCGCGAACGATGGCCCTCGAATCGATCGCGATGCGCATGCTCCGCCCCCCCGAGCGCTACGCCGTTCCGTGGATTCGCGAATGGTATCACTCCCGTGCCCCAGACGACCTTGACAGGCCCCCGACGAGGTCTATACCAACCCATCCGGATAGACAAATAACGCGCTCCGGCCCCGGCGCCGGACGGTCGAGGAGAGCCCCCATGAGCCAGACCGAACGCCTCCCCTTCAAGGTCGCCGACCTGGCCGAGGCCGAGCAGGGACGCCGCGAGATCCGACTGGCCGAGCACGAGATGCCCGGGCTGATGGCGCTGCGCGAGCGCTACCAGGGCAAGCGGCCGCTCGAGGGCGTGAAGATCATGGGCAGCCTGCACATGACGGTGCAGACCGCGGTGCTGATCGAGACGCTCACCACCCTCGGTGCCGACGTGCGCTGGGTCTCGTGCAACATCTTCTCCACCCAGGACAACGCGGCCGCGGCGGTGGCCGTCGCTCCCGAAGGCTCGGTGGACGCACCCCGCGGCATCCCCGTCTTCGCCTGGAAGGGCGAGACCCTCGAAGAGTACTGGTGGTGCACCCGCGAGGCGCTGATCTGGCCGGACGGCCGCGGCCCCCAGCAGATCGTGGACGACGGTGGCGATGCCACCCTGCTGGTCCACAAGGGCGTCGAGTTCGAGGAGGCCGGCAAGGTGCCGGACTACAACCCAGAGACCGACCCCGAGGAGTGGGGCGTGGTGCTCGGGCTGCTGCGCCGCGAGCAGAAGCAGGATCCGGACCTCTGGCGGCGCATCGCC
>JBFGIM010000018.1:0-29747 GCA_041577695.1 Myxococcota bacterium
GCCTGGCCTATTCGTCCCGCTTCGGGCCGACGCTCGAGTCGTCGCTCTGGGGCCACGCGTTGCCCGGAGACTCGGCGCTGATCCTGTCCGAGGTCGGCGCTGCGCCGCGGCTGGTGCGTGACGTCGCCGAGCACGCCATCGTCGACGGCCAGGTCTACAGCCTCTGGTCGCCGGGGCCGGGCGTCACGGTCCATACCGTGCTGGCCGGCGGCGCTCCGTGGCACGTCCGGCTGCACCGCGTGGTGACCGACCGCGAGCTCGTCTGCCAGGAGACCGGCTTTGCGGTCGGCGGGTGGGACGCCCTGACCGGTGGCTTCGACTCCGGGGACGGGTTCGCGCGCATCGAGGCCGACGAGGGCGTGTCGATCCTGCGCGATCTCTCGGGCGGGCGCAGCGCCGCAACCCAGCCGCTCGCCCCGAATGCCAGCCTGACCCGGCCCCATGCGGCGGTTCCGGTGCTGAGGTGTCGACTCGGTGCGGGACGCCACGACCTGGCGTGTGCGGTCTTCGCTTCGGCGACGGGCGCCGGGTCGACGGAGACGCCCGCGGTATCCGACGCGGCGCGGGCCCTGCTCGAGCAGCGGGCCGGGCCCTGAATCGGGTCAAGGCGTCCGTTCGTCGTCGGGATCGCGTTCGGCGAGATCGTCGAGCTCCGGGGGCGGCGGCGAGCCGATCCAGCCGCGCCGCCGGAAGAAGACCGTCATCGTGACCGCCAGCACGATCATCACGCCCCAGACGAGATAATAGCCGTAGCGCTGCTGCAGCTCGGGCATGTACTCGAAGTTCATGCCGTAGATGCCGGCCACGAAGGTCAACGGGATGAAGATGCTCGCCATGAGCGTGAGCACCTTCATGATCTCGTTGGTGCGATGGCTCACGTTGGAGAGGTAGGCGTCGGCCATGTCCGAGGCCATTTCGCGGGCCGAGTCGATCAGCTCGACGATCTGCGCGATGTGGTCGTAGGTGTCGCGCAGGAAGACGAGCACGCGCTCGCTGACGAAGGGCGTGCGCTCGCGCAGCATGGCGTTGATCGCCTCGCGCTGGGGCCAGCCGACGCGCCGCAGCACCACGAGCTGCCGGCGGATCTCGTGGATCCGCGCCAGCACCTCGGGATGGGGATGGCTCACCACCAGGTCTTCGAGCTCTTCGAGGCGGTCCGTCAGGCGCTGGGCCACCGGATAGTAGCGGTCGACCATGGCGTCGATCAGCGCGTAGGCGAGGTAGTCGGGCCCCTCGCGGCGGATCGGCCGCCCGATGCCCGCCTGGATGCGCTCGCGCACGGCGTCGAAGAAGCCGAAGTAGCGCTCCTGGAACGTCAGCAGGTAGCGCGGGCCGATGACGAAGCAGACCTGCGGCATCCGGACCATGCCGTCCCGACCGATCACCGGGGTGCGCGCGATGACCAGCTGGTGGTGCTCGTAGAGCTCGGTCTTGGCCCGCTGCGGCACGTTGACAGCGTTCTCGAGCGCGACCGGGTGCAGCTCGAAGGCGTCGCCGATGGCGCGCAGCACTGCCTCGTCCCCGAGCCCCTGCACGTCCACCCAGGTCACCCGATCGGGATCGCGCAGCTTGCGCAGCTCCGAGAGATCGGTGACCTCGTGCCGCGCCACCGTCTCGGGGTCGTACTGGACCACGGTGATCTTCGGCGCCGGCGAATCCGGGGGAATGGCCAGGGTGCCGGGCCGCGCTCCGATCTCGGGATTGTACTTGGTGAACAAATCTCGGACCTCATCTTGCTTCGCCGCCGTTCGCGGACCCGGTCTTCTGATCGCTCCCGACCATGCGGACCTCGATCGGCGACATGCTGTCCAGGTGCACGTCGCGCTGGGGGAAGGCGATCACGAGATCGTGCTCCCGGAACAGGTCGTCGATGCGGAAGCGCACACGGCTCTGGATCTTGCGCACCTCCATCGGCGAGCGTGCGCGCACCCAGAAGTAGGTGTCGAAGTTGAGCGAGTTGTCCCCGAACTCCTCGAAGATGATGATCGGCGCCGGGTTGGTGAGCACCAGTTCGTCCTCTTCCACCACGCGACGGATCAGCTGCTCCACCAGCCGTGTCGGCGAGCCGTAGATCACGCCCACCGACACCTTGGCCCGGATCAGGTCGTCGGACAGCGTCCAGTTCACGACGTTGCTCTCGAGGAAGAAGCTGTTGGGCACGATGATGTGGCGGCCGTCGGTGGAGCGGATCTGGGTGCTGCGCGCTCCGATGTTCTCGATGGTGCCGTGGTTCCCGTCCACCTCCACCACGTCCCGGGCGCGCACCGGGCGTTCGAGCATCAGGATCAGGCCGCTGATGAAGTTGTTCATCACGTTCTGGCTGCCGAATCCGATGCCGATCGCGAGCGCACCGCCCAGCACCGTGAAAGCCGTCAGCGGGAAGTGCACCACGCGCAGGGCGAGCAACCCGAAGCCCACCAGCAGCACGTAGAAGGAGATCGTCTCGAGGGCGTGGATGGCGCCCGCGTCCAGGCGCAAGCGCCGCTCCGCCATCCGTCCCACGAAGCGCGAGCCGCGCCGCGACGCCACCAGGCCGATCCCGCCGAGGACCAGCGCGATGAGCAGGGAGCCCACCGTGATGGGGGACCCGTCCACCACGGTGATCTCGTAGTTCCAGGTCTCGCGGACCCCGGTCGCCACTCGCGCCAGGAAGTCGCCCAGGTCGAAGTCGGCGGCGCCGGTCGTCTGCTCGGCGGCGGGCGCGGCCGGCCGCTCCTGGGCGGCGATCGGCGCTGCACCCGCGGCAACCATCCAGGAAACCAGCATGGCGGCACCGACGAGGCGCCAGCGCCCCGGCCCCCTCGAGGGGTCAGCGATGCCCGGATTCGATCCCATCGGTTCTCCCCAGGCCCCAGGCCTTCTCACGTTCGATCCCGCATGCTAGATCACGCCGTCCAGCCAGTGGAGTACATTCAGCAGGAACTGCCGGTTCTGGTCGCCCCCCGGTGCGTTGAAGCCGATGGGGCCGCCGAGTTCGTGGATCTGCGCGGTGAACAGCGCCGCCTCTCCCGAAAGGTAGACCCGGCCGCGACCGCGGATCAGGGCAACGCCCTGGGGCTGCCCGCCGGCGTTCCGCCGGGGACGACTGTCGCTCATGAGCAACGTCCGCGGCGGGAGGACGAGGATCGGCGTGTCCGTCTCCGGGAGGGGACGCGTTCTCGGAATCAGCGCAGCTCCGATGAAGGTGACCACGTGGTCCACCGCCTCCCCGAGTCCGGGCCGTCCCCGTACCACCGGGTGATCGGATGCCAGGGTGCCGGTCTCGACCGTGAAGAAGACGTGTTCGCCCGAACCGCATTCGAACTCGGGCCGCGGACACGGACCCATCGTGCGCACCCAAGCGTCACTCACGTCGTACCCGAAGGCTCCCGCCAACGCCCGGCCCGCGTTGAACGGTGCGTGATCCAAGGCGAGCAACAGGCGTCCGCCCTCTTCGACCCAGGTGGTGATGACTTCGATCTCGGCCGGCCGGTATGCCACGGGCTCGGCCGCCGTCGCATTGACGCTGACCAGGACGCGCGTCTCACCGAGTCGCTCCGCGAACGCCTGGGAGTCGAACGGCTCCGTGTTCACCTCGACGCGATAGCCGTCGGATCGCAACACCTCGCCAAAGGGGCGGTAACGGCCATCGAGCCGATGGACGTTCGCGTGCGCTTCATCGAAGAGCACCCGGGGACCCGCATCGGGTGGATGGACCGGCTGGCGCACGCCGGTGACGGCTTCGGGGTCCGCGATCTGCCGCTGCTCGCCCGGGTGGCGGGACGCTTCGGGTGTGGCCGCCATCGATGCGAGAGCGAGGAGCGCGGGGGCGATCGAGCGAAGCCGGGAGTGTCGAGCGGAGCCCACCATCGCTGGGGAACGTACCGGAAATGCTTCGAGAGCAACCCCCGCGGGAAGCCCGCGATTCTCCGCCACGTGCGCAGCCCTTTCTCTACTAAGGTGGATGGGAGCGGCTTCGAAGAAGGGCGATTCGGCATGCGAACGCGCGGCTTCCTCTCGTTGCTGATCCTGATGCTCGCGCCGCCCGCATTCGCGGCAGCCGTACCGTACAGCGGCACGCTCTCGCTCTCGTTGCTCTCGGCGGCTCCGTTCGTCGCCACCGGAACCGGGATCGCAGACGTCAACGGCTCGGGGGGGCTCGGGCATCTGACGGGGGTCGCGGTCGTCGGCTCGAACCTGGGGACCACCGGAGCCGTCCTCCTGACGAGCCCAACGCCGCCGATCGGAGGTATTCAGGCCACGTTCCACAACGGTTCGGCGAGCTTCTCTGGAAGCGGAGGCGCCGGCTTCGGCGGCTCGATGCCGCTCTTCGGGGTCGCCAGGCTCTGCCTCTTTGCGCCTTGCGCGCTACCGGCATTCAATCTCAGCATTCCGCTCAGCGTCGTCGGGGTCGGCGGCACTGCGAACGTATCGTTCAGCGTATTCATGACGGTCCAGGGTGCCCCGTGGACCACCGGATCGGTTCCCTTCGGCAGCGCCTCGGTGGCGGGCTTCGCACATGGGCCGGCATCCGGGACCAGCTCGACGGCTGCCGTCAGCGGCGTCGTGCGCCTGGTCACGCCGATCTTCATATCGACGAACATTCCCGCCCTGTCGATCCTCCCGGCGGCCGCGACCCTCGATCTCCACTTCGTGCCCGAGCCGGGGACCCTGGCGCTGCTCGGGTCGGGGGCGCTGGCGCTGATCGGAATCGGGAGGACCCGCAGGGGACGGGGCTGATCGCGAGCAGCCAGGCTCTCGCTGAACCGGGATCGCAACTCATCCATGCGCGGCGTTCGGCCGCTACTATCAGTCCACGATGCCCGAAACGTCCCCGGAACTGGATCGCTTGATCGACGCCGCCGCCGAGGGACTAGAGCCCCAGCGGCGTCAGGTATTCACCGTATTCGCGGCGCGGCTGCTGCGCGGTGTCGACATCCACCAGGCCGGCGGCGTCGATGCGCTCCAGCAGGTGCTGCGCGAAGCCTTCGAGACGGCCGAGCGTCGCGAACCCGGTGCGATCCAGATTCGCGTCCACAACCCCGAGCACCGTCCCGGGCACACGGTGCTCGAGGTCCTCCAGGACGACCGACCCTTCATCGTGGACAGCGTCCACCTGGTGCTGCGCCGCATGGGCCTGCAGGAGCGGATGGTGATCCACCCGATCCTGACGGTGACCCGCGACGACGATGGATTGCTGACGAGCGTCGGGGTCGATGGCGGCGACGGATCGAACGAGTCCTTCCTCCAGGTCGAGATCAGCCCCGCCATCGAGGACCCCGCCCACCGCTCGGAGCTCGAGATGATCGTGCGCCAGACCATGGAGTGGGTGCGCGACACCACCGACGACCATCGGCGCATGATCCGCACGCTGCGCGAGGTGAACGCGGGCCTCGAGTACGCCGCTCCCTTCCTGACCGGCGGACCCGAGCGCATCGGGCGGATCCAGCGCTTCCTCAGCTGGATCGCGGACGGTCGCTTCGTGTTGATCGGGATGCGGCGCTACCGGCTCAGCCACTCGGGCGGCGTGCGGGAGGTGCAGATCGAGCCCGGCACCGGCCTCGGAATGTGGCGCGACGACGCCTCCAGCCGCCTGGCCCATCCGCTGCGCGGCGACGAGATCCCCCTGGACATCCGCGACGACCTGGACGACCCGCGCATCCTGCTGATCAGCAAGTCCTACATGGAGTCGCGCATCCACCGCCCGGGTCGCCTGGACCGCATCCTGGTCAAGGAGCACGACGACCAGGGACGCGCCACCGGCTTCACCATCCTGGTGGGCCTCTACACGCTGCCCGTGCTGCGCACGCCGGGATCGCAGATTCCGCTGCTCGCCGAGCGCCTGATGCAGGCGGTCGAGCGCATGGGCGTGACCTTCGGATCGCACGAGCACAAGGCGGTCGTGGCGGCCTTCGATTCGGCGCCGGTGGAGCTGCTCTTTTCCTCCGACGTGAACCAGCTCATCGACCTGCTCCAGGAGCTGGTGAGCGACGCCGGCGCGAACTCGGTGCAGCTGGTGCTTCGAACCAGTCCGCACGGTCGAGCTCTCTACATCGGGGTCCTGCTGCCGCGCGAGCATTACCGCGAGGATCTGCGCGCCGATCTGCGCGCCCTGCTCGTACAGCAGACCGAGGCCAGCTACATCGACGACCGTACCAGCTTCATCGACGAGCGCACCGCCGTGGTGCATTTCTTCTGCACCGCCCGTGAGGGCCACCGTCTGGAGCCGGACGGCGCAGCGCTCGAGCACGCCGTGCGCACGCTCTGCTCGCCGTGGGGGGATCGGCTGCGCGACGCGCTGCGCGAGAGGCATGGCGACTCGGAGGGCGCCGAGCTGTCGGCGCGCTACGGCGAAGCATTCCCAGAGGCGCTGCGCCAACGCACCGCGCCGGTGGATGCCGTCCGCGACGTGGATGCCTTGGAAGCGCTGGAGGCAACCGGGCAGCCGCAGTTCGCGCTCTATTTCGATTCGGGAGACGACGAGCGCGCCACGCTCACGCTCCGCATGTACCTGACCCGCGAGCCGCTGCTCTCGGACGTGTTGCCGGCGGTGGATCGCTACGGCATCCGGGTGGTGGATGCGCAGCTCTCCCACGTGCGGGCCGGCGGCAAAGCAGCGGTGGTGGAGTCGCTCCGCATCCTGCCGCTCGGCGCCGACCAGGACGACATCGACGCGATCGCGCCGAGGCTCTCCGCAGCGCTGGCGGCCACCTTCTCCCGAGCCGCGCCGAGTGATTCGCTCGACGGCCTGGTGCTGGGGGCCGGGCTCGACTGGCGCGAGGTCGATCTGATGCGCGCCTACCTCGAGTACTTCGCGCAGCTCCAGGGCTCGCTCTCGAGGCCGTTCCTGCGCAAGGTACTGCGGGAGAACCCGCTCGCCGTCCGGCTGCTGGTGAAGCTCTTCGAAGCCCATCACGATCCGTCGCTCGACGACGCGGAGCGGGCTTCACGGGCGGAGCAGGCGTCGCGGAGCTTCGAGTCCTATCGCGACCGCATCGATTCGCTCAACGAGGACCGGGCGCTGTCCGGTTTCTTCAACCTGGTGGAGGCGACGCTCCGCAGCAACCACTTCGCTCCGCGGCGCGATCCGCACCGCGTGGTCCTGAAGCTCGACTCCCGGCGCATCCGCGAGTTGTCCGGCGTGGTCCCGTACCGCGAGCTGTTCGTGCACTCGGCCGACATGACCGGCATCCACCTGCGCGGGGGCCCCGTGGCCCGTGGCGGTCTGCGCTGGAGCGACCGCCAGGACGATCTGCGCGTGGAGATCCTGGGGCTGATGAGCACCCAGATGCTGAAGAACGGGCTGATCGTGCCGGTCGGCGCCAAGGGCGGCTTCGTGCTGCGGCGCAACGGTCTGTCGCCGCAGCGGGCGCGCACCGAGGCCGACGCCCAGTACCGGGTGTTCGTGGCCAGCCTGTTGGACCTCACGGACAACCTGGCGCCCGATGGAAGCATCATCCCTCCGCAAGGCGTGCGGCGGCTCGACGGCGACGATCCGTATCTGGTGGTGGCGGCGGACAAGGGCACGGCGCATCTGTCGGATACCGCCAACGAGATCGCGCTGTCTCGCGACTTCTGGCTGGGAGACGCTTTTGCCTCGGGTGGCTCCGAGGGTTACGACCACAAGGAGCACGGCATCACCGCGCGCGGCGCCTGGGAATGCGTGCAGCACCACTTTGCCGAGCTCGGCATCGATCCGGAGCGCGATACCTTCACCGTGATCGGCGTCGGCGACATGTCCGGCGACGTCTTCGGCAACGGGCTGCTGCTGATGCCCCGCGCCAAGCTGCTGGCGGCCTTCGACCACCGTCACGTCTTCCTCGATCCGGACCCGGATCCGGACAACGCCTGGAAGGAGCGCAAGCGTCTGTTCGAGCTGTCGCGCTCGAGCTGGGCCGACTACGACGCCGCGTGCCTGTCCGCCGGGGGTGGCGTCTGGCCGCGCGAGTCGAAGAGCATTCCGATCCCGGCGGCGCTGCGCGACCGCCTCGGCTTCGACCAGGAGCACGTCAGCGGTGAGAAGCTGGTGCGGGCGATCCTGTGCATGCCGGTCGACCTGCTCTGGAACGGCGGCATCGGAACCTACGTGAAGGCTTCGCACGAGTCGCAGGCCGCGGCCGGCGACCGGGCCAACGAAGCCGTTCGCATCGACGCCACCGAGCTGCGCGCGCGCGTGGTGGGCGAAGGTGGCAATCTCGGCCTCACCCAGGCGGGACGCGTCGAGGTCGCCCTGCACGGCGTCCGCCTCGACACCGATGCGATCGACAACAGCGCCGGCGTGGATCTGTCGGACCACGAGGTGAATTACAAGATCGCGCTGGCACCGCTGGTGCGCTCGGGTGAGCTGGACGCGAGCGAGCGACACGATGCGATCTTCGCGGTGGCCGAAGAGGCGTGCGCCAACGTGCTTGCGCACAACCGCAGCCAGGCGCTGGCGCTGTCGCTCGATGAGCGTCGGTCGGCGCGCGATCGGCAGATCTTCCTGCGCGCCATCGAAGAGCTCTGCGAGGCTGCGCAGCTGGCCCCCGGTGCACTCAAGCTTCCGGACGCCGCCACGCTGGCGGAGCGCGAGCCGGAGGTCGGCCTGACGCGACCGGAGCTGGCCGTGTTGCTCGGGCTCGCCAAGCTGCAGGCACAAGCCGAGATCTCGCGCAGCGATCTTCCCTCGAGCGACGCCATCGCGCCGCTCTACCAGGCCTACTTCCCGGAGAGCTTCCGCACCCGCTTCGGCCAGGCCCTGGACGGCCACCGGCTGCATCGCGAGATCGGCGCCCTCTGTCTGGTCAACCGGCTGGTGGACGCCGGCGGTGCGACGCTGCTCGCGGCACTCACCACCGAGCTGGGCGTCGGTCTGCCCGCCGCTGCGGCAGCCCTGTTGACCGCCGAGGAAGTGCTGGGGATCCCCGCGATCCGCCAGCGCCTGATCGACCTGACCGATGCAGGGCGCGAGGGCATATACGGCGCATTGATCGACATGGACGTGGGCGTGCGCGAGGTGGCGCGCTACCTGATGCGAAGCGGCGCCTCCAATCCCGACGCGGCCGCGCTCGAGCGCTGGCGCGGCGGCATCGACGCCTTGCGCCGCTCGCTGCGAGACTACCTGTCGGCCGGCGAGCGGCAGCTGCTGGAGGCGCGGCGCGAGCGCCTGCTCCGCATCGGTCTCCCCGAGGATCTGGCCCTCGACCTCGCCTCGCTCCCGCTGGGCGACCGCGGCCTCAACATCCTCCGGATCTGTGAGGAGGCGAAGGTGCCGCCCCTGGAGGCGGCGCGGAGCTACGCGCGCCTGGGCGACGCCACGGGCATCAACTGGGTCTACGGCCGGCTCGCCCAGGCGGAGGTGGCCAGCGTCTGGGATCGCATGGTGCTGGTCGACCTGCGCTGGGCCCTGCTCGACCTGCAGCGCGACGTCACGGAGAACGTGTTGGCGAGCGGCGGTCACGACCCGACCACCGCGGTGGACGCCTTCCTCGCCGACAACGCCGGCTGCATCGAACGGGTCGCCGCCCTGGAGCGCCGCGCCGCCACCGACGCGGGGCCCAGCGCCCTCTCGGTGATCGTCGCCCGCCTGCGGGATCTGCAGCCGAGCGAGGTCCGCGGCGGAGGTCGTTGAGCCTACCCGCGCCCGGGTGTCGCCGGGCCGACCGTGGGCGTTCGGGCCGCTTGCCGGCTACATAGAACGAGATGCCGCTCGAAGTCGCCCTTCACCATGTGACCCGGTATCGCTACGACCGCGACGTGGCGCTCGGCCCGCAGGTGATCCGGCTGCGCCCGGCTCCCCACTGCCGGACGCCGATCGTTTCCTACTCGCTCCGGGTGACGCCGGCCGAGCACTTCCTCAACTGGCAGCAGGACCCGCAGGGCAACTTCCTGGCGCGGGTGGTGATTCCGAAGCCCTGCCGCGAGCTCGAGGTGGTGGTGGACCTGGTGGCGGAGATGTCCGTCATCAACCCCTTCGACTTCTTCCTGGAGGAGAGCGCCGAGGCGTGGCCCTTCGGGTACGAGCCCTGGCTCCGCGAAGAGCTGGATGCGTTCCTCGACGTCGAGCCGCCGGGGCCGCGACTCGCGGCGTGGTTGCGCGGCATCTCGCGCGAGCCGACGCGCACCGCCGACTTCCTCGTCGATCTCAACGGGAGGCTCCAGCGGGCCATCGAGTACGTCGTCCGGATGGAGCCCGGCGTGCAGACCCCCGAGGAGACCCTCGAGCTGTCCCGCGGCTCGTGCCGCGACAGCGCGTGGCTACTGGTCCAGATCCTGCGCAACCTGGGCATCGCAGCCCGCTTCGCCTCGGGCTACCTGATCCAGCTGGCGCCCGACGTCCGGCCGCTCGATGGACCCCCGGGTCCGCAGAGCGACTTCACCGATCTCCACGCCTGGGCCGAGGCCTACCTGCCCGGGGCCGGATGGGTCGGGCTCGACCCGACGTCGGGGCTGCTGACCGGCGAGGGCCACATCCCGCTCGCCTGCAGCCCCAAGCCCGAGAGCGCGGCTCCGATCACCGGACTGGTGGGTCCCTGCGAGGTCGAGTTCGAACACACCATGTCGGTGGAGCGGATCCTCGAATCGCCCCGGGTGACCAGACCCTACAGCGAGGCACAGTGGCGCGACATCGACGCGCTGGGCGAGGCGGTGGACCGTCGCCTGGTGGCCTCGGATGTGCGGCTCACCATGGGCGGCGAACCCACCTTCGTCTCGGTGGACGACATGGAGGGCGCCGAGTGGAACACCGAGGCGGTCGGCCCCACCAAGCGCGGACTCGCCGACGCCCTGGTCCGGCGCCTGCGCGATCGCCTCTCGCCGGGCGGCCTGCTGCACTATGGCCAGGGCAAGTGGTACCCGGGTGAACCCCTGCCGCGCTGGGCCTTCTCGCTCTACTGGCGCGAAGACGGCGCGCAGCTGTGGCGCGACTCCGCCCGCATCGCCGGCGAGGAACTGGGCGCCCCGCTCGAGCACACGGTGGCCCAGCGCTTCACGACAGCGCTGGCCGAGCGGCTGGAGCTCGACCCCACCTGCGTGCTGCCGGCCTACGAGGACCCCGTCGAGCTGCTGCACCAGGAGGCGGACCTGCCGGTGAACCTCGAGCCCGGCGATCCCCGCCTGCGCGACTCCCAGGAGCGCAGCCGGCTGGCGCGCGTGCTCTCGCGGGGCGCGGGCAACCCGGTGGCCTTCGTGTTGCCGGTCCAGGCCTGGCAGTCGCGCGCCTCGGGCCGCCACTGGATCTCCGAGCACTGGAAGCTCCGCCGCGGGGCGCTCTACCTGGCGCCGGGCGACTCGCCGGCGGGCTTCCGGCTTCCGCTCGACGCGTTGCCCTACGTCGATGCGCTCCACTATCCCCACGTGATCGCCGTGGACCCGACCCTGCGGCAACCCCCGCTGCCCGCGCCGCCCCCGCGCCAGCAGCCGCGGCAGGCGCCGCCCGCCGCGCCCCCGGCGCCGCCCGCGTCGGGCGGGGCCAGCGACGAGCGGGTCGTGCGAACGGCGCTCGTGGTGGAGTCGCGCGGGGCGCGCCTCGACGTCTTCCTGCCGCCGCTCGAGAGCGCCGAGGACTACGTGCAGCTGGTGGCCGCGATCGAGGACACCAGTGAATCGATCGGGGTGCCCGTCCACGTCGAGGGCTACCGGCCGCCGCCCGACGCGCGCTTGCGGATGATCCAGGTGACGCCGGATCCCGGCGTGATCGAGGTCAACACTGCCCCGGCGGCGAGCTGGAAGTCGCTGGTCAAGGACATCACCGCGCTCTACGAGGACGCCCGGGCGTGTCGGCTCGGCACCGAGAAGTTCATGCTCGACGGCCGCCACACCGGCACGGGCGGTGGCAACCACGTGGTGCTCGGCGGCCCCACCCCGGCGGACAGCCCCTTCCTGCGCCGTCCGGACCTGTTGCGCAGCCTGCTCGGCTACTGGATCAACCATCCGTCGCTCTCCTACCTGTTCAGCGGACTCTTCCTGGGGCCGACCAGCCAGGCGCCCCGGGTCGACGAGGCCCGGCAGGACGCGCTCTACGAGCTGGAGATCGCCTTCCGCCAGATCCCGGAGCCGGGCCACGAGTGCCCGCCGTGGCTGGTGGACCGCATCTTCCGCGACCTGCTGGTGGACGTTACCGGCAACACCCATCGCTCCGAGTTCTGCATCGACAAGCTGTACTCGCCCGACTCGGCCACCGGGCGGCTCGGCCTGCTCGAGCTGCGCGCCTTCGAGATGCCTCCTCACCCGCGCATGAGCCTGGTCCAGCAGTTGCTGCTGCGCGCAATGGTCGCGCGCTTCTGGGCGACGCCCTACCGGAGGCCTCTGGTGCGCTGGGGGACTTCGCTCCACGACCGCTTCATGCTGCCGCACTTCGTGTGGAGCGACCTGTGCGAAGTGCTCGGCGAGCTGCGCGAGGCGGGCTTCGACTTCGAAGAGGGGTGGTTCGCTCCCCATTTCGAGTTCCGCTTCCCGCGCTACGGCGCCATCCAGCACGGCGACGTCGAAATCGAGGTGCGCCAGGCGCTGGAGCCCTGGCACGTCCTGGGCGAGGATGGCGTGCCGGGCGGCACCGCTCGCTACGTGGACTCGTCGGTAGAGCGACTGCAGGTGCGCGTTCAGGGGATCGACGGCACCCGCCACGCGCTGGGCTGCAACGGCGCGCGCTTGCCGCTCCAACCGACCGGGACGCGCCAGGAGTTCGTGGCCGGCGTCCGCTTCCGCGCCTGGCAGCCGGCCCGCTGCCTGCACCCCACCATCCCGGTGCAGGCCCCGCTCACCTTCGACCTGGTGGACCTGGCGGCCGGTCGTTCGGTAGCGGGCTGCCGCTACCACGTCGCCCATCCCGGCGGACGCAGCTACGACGCCTTCCCGGTCAACGCCAACGAGGCCGAGGCGCGCCGGCGGGCGCGCTTCACGCCCTTCGGCCACACGCCCGGTCCGCTCACCCTCCGCGAGCTTCCGCCCCACCCCGATTTCCCCGCGACGCTGGATCTGCGATCGTCCGTGGCGCACCCCTCGCGAGGATCGCACGTCCATGAGTGAGCTTCTGGCCCTGTCGTTCGATGCCGATGCGTCGCCCGGCATCTGCTTCCAGGAGCCCCGCAGCCAGCAAGCGGCGCTGGTGGGACCCGAGACGCTCTATGGGTGGGGGGTCGGCTGGTACCCGAACAGCGAGAAGGGCGCGTCGGTACTCAAGGATCCGACCTCTTCGGGTCAGGGGCCGGTCGGCGACGTGCTCACCGACTGGCGCCGCTTCCGATCCACACTCTTCCTCTGCCACCTGCGCGGGCACACGCGCCGCCGCACCCAACAGGATGCCCAGCCATTCGTGCGCAGCTACGGCGGTCGGCAGTGGATCTTTGCCCACGACGGCGACCTCGCGCCCGACTACGCCCAGCGGCTGGCGCTGCTCGATGATCCGTCCTTCGAACCGCTCGGACGAACCGACAGCGAGCACGCCTTCTGCTGGTTGCTGGCGACGCTGCACGCCGAGCGCGGCCGAGCGCTCGCCGACGTGGAGCCGGAAGAGCTGCAGCGGCGCTTCCAGGAGATGAATCTGGGCGGACAGCTCAACGCGATCCTCTCCGATGGCGACCTGCTGCTGGTCTACCGCGACGCGCAGGGGTCGGGCTCGCTGGGCTGGATCCGGAGCATCCCGCCCCACCCCGCGACCCATCTCGAGTCGGACGCGGTCGCGGTGGACCTGAACGCGCCCGAGGACACCAACCGCACCGCCCTGGTCTTCTCGAGCCTGCCCCTGTCGCAGCAGCCCTGGTTGCCCATGGCGGGTGGCCAACTCGTGCTGGCGCGGCGCGGCTCGGTGATCTGGGACAGCCACCTGGGCCAGGTCCAGTCCTCTGGAGACGCCGGGCAGCGCCAGCAGGTCGTGCCGAGCCCGCGTCTCGAGGCGACCCACCAGCTCGCATCTGCGGAGCCGGTTTCCCAGGGGCAGTTCGGATCCCCGCCGGGCGCAGCCGCTGGGCAATCCACCGAGAGGATCCTCTCGGTCGTCCACGAGACTCTCTACCACTACGCGATGCCGGTGGAGCGCAGCGCGCACCGGCTGTTGTTGCGGCCGCACGAGGACCGCCATCAGGACCTGCTCTCCTTCGAGCTCGAGCTCTCTCCATCCGGTGCGGTCGTCGAGTACGACGACGTCTTCGGCAACGTGACTCACGCCGTCGAGATTCGCGAGCCGTACACCGAGTTCACGATCCGGAGCCGCGCCCGCGTCCGCTCGCGCAGCGCCGAGCTGCTCGAGCAGCGGTTGGCGCACCGCTCGGAGCAGATTCCCCTGGTGTGGATGCCCTGGCAGAGCCAGATGCTGTCGGCCTACCTGCTTCCGGGCGAGCTGCCCGAGACCCAGCTCCAGGAGCTCTCCGAGTTCGCCATGAGCTTCGTCGAGCGCAACGACAAGGATCTCACCGGCACGCTGCTCGACATGAATCGGACGCTCTACCGCGACTTCGAGTACGTCTCGGGCTCCACCAACGTGGCGACGACGCCCTTCGAGGTCTTCGAGTCGCGACGCGGTGTGTGCCAGGACTTCGCCAACCTGATGATCTGTCTCGCCCGGCTGCTCAACGTGCCCGCGCGCTACCGGATGGGATACATCTTCACCGGCGCCGATTACCTGAACAAGGTGCAGTCGGAAGCTTCCCACGCCTGGGTGGAGGTCTACGTGCCGCGCATGGGCTGGCACGGGCTCGACCCGACCAACGGGCGCCAGGTGGGAAGCGAGCACGTACGGGTGGCCTGCGGGCGCAACTATCGGGACGCCACACCCACGTCGGGCACGATCTATCGCGGTGGCGGGACCGAGACCCTGAGCATCACGGTCCGCGTCGAGGACGTGAGCCAGGGCTCCTAGGCAGGGGTCTCCCCGACGCTCTCCGAGGGAGGGCTCGGGTCGAAGAACTCCTGATCGAGCGTCACGCACACCTGGGCGGTGGTGTTCACGATCGCGGTGAGCACCTCGTGCAGGCCCTGGGCCATCACCGTATCGATGTCCGTCTTCTCGAGTCCTTCGAGCATCTCGACCAGCATCGCATCGCTGCGCGCGCCGATCGGTGTCGGCTGCGGCGGTCGCACCAGGTTCAGGAAGACCTTGGCGCGGAAGACGTTGTGGAACACCGAGCGCGGGAAGGTGCGGTCGAAGAGCAGGAAGTCGGCCACCGCGCGGCCCGAGAGCGGCATGTCGTCGCGTTTCGAGAAGGGCTCGATGCCGGAACAGAAGCGCAGTGTCGCCAGCCACTGCGCCACCTCGACGGGGCTCTCCTCGCCCTCGCCGGTCGGTCCGACGCTGTGGTGCTTCACGTCGAGCACCCGGGCGGTCTGGATGGCGCGCTCGAGCGCCGTGCCGAGGCGCATGAACTCGAAGGGGTCCTCGTGCAGCATGGTGGCGTGGGCCACGCCGTGGAAGAGCATGCACTGGTCGCGCAGCCGGTTGTAGAAGGCATGGCGATCCTTGTCGTAGAGGCGCCGCGCGGATTTGTCCGAGAACCACACCCAGAGATCGTTCAGTGTCTCCCACATCTCGAGAGAGATGGTCTCGCGGATGGTTCGGGCGTTCTCGCGGGCGGCGCGCAGCGAGGAGTACAGCGAGCTGGGATTCTCCTCGCTCCAGGTGAGATAGCGCTGCACCGTCTCCGGATCGTCCACCGACTCGGGCGGCGTGCACTTCAGGAAGTCCTGTTCCTGACCGGTGACGATCACCAGCGGGCGCCAGCGTTCGGCCTCCCCGAGAGCGACATCGAGCTGGAAGGTCAGGTTGACGTTCAGCATGCGCGCGAGCACTTCCACCCGCTCGACGTAGCGGTTCAGCCAGAAGCAGCTCTCGGCGACGCGCGAGATCAAGCGTCGGGCCCCTGGAGCACCCAGGTGTCCTTCGAGCCACCGCCCTGGCTCGAGTTCACCACGTAGGAGCCCTCCACCAGCGCCACACGGGTGAGGCCGCCGGGCAGCACCCAGGTGTCGCGTCCCGTGACGATGTAGGGGCGCAGGTCCACCCGTCGCGGGGCGACGCCCTTCTTGGTCCAGGTGGGACAGGTCGAGAGCTCGATGCGGGGTTGGGCGATGTAGTTGCGGGGGTTCGTGCGGATCCGTTCGCGAAACTCCTGGCGCTCGCGGCGCGAGGCCTGGGGGCCGATCAGCATGCCGTAGCCACCCGCTTCGTTGACCGCCTTCACCACCAGCTCGCCGACGTGCTCGAGGACGTAGGCGCAGTCCTTCTCGCGGTCGCAGATGTAGGTCGGCACCTGGTCGAGGATCGGCTCCTCGGAGAGGTAGAAGCGGATCACGTCCGGGACGTAGGGGTAGATCGCCTTGTCGTCGGCCACGCCGTTGCCGATGGCGTTGGCCAGCGCCACGTTGCCCTTGGCGTAGGCGCGGAACAGGCCGGGGACTCCCAGCAGGCTGTCGGGACGGAACACCTCGGGATCGATGAACGGATCGTCGATGCGGCGGTAGATCACGTCGATGCGGCGCGGCCCCAGCGTGGTCTTGGCGAAGACCTGGTCGTCGTCGACGAAGAGATCGCGCCCCTCCACCAGCGGAACGCCCATGCGACGCGCCAGGAAGCTGTGCTCGAAGTAGGCGGAGTTGAAGGGCCCCGGCGTCAGCACCACGGTCGCGTCCTCGTCGTCGGGCGCCGGACCCACCGAATCGAGCGCGTTGCGGAGCCGGACCGGGTACTCCTCGACGCCCTCCACGTGGGATTCGGAGAACACGTGCGGGAACACCTTCTTCATCACCATGCGGTTCTCGAGTACGTAGGAGACGCCCGAAGGCGTGCGCACGTTGTCCTCGAGCACCAGGAAGCGTCCGTCGGAGCCGCGGATCAGGTCGATGCCGGCGATGTGGACGTGGACCCCGGAGGGCGGTCGGATGCCGCGCACCTCTTCGACGTAGCCCTTCGCGCCGAGCGCCAGGGCCTTGGGAACCACGCCCTCCGCGAGGATCCGCTGGTCGCCGTAGACGTCGGCGAGGAAGAGGTTGAGCGCCCGGATGCGCTGCTCGAGCCCCTCGCGCACGCGCACCCACTCGGCGGGCGGGATCAGGCGCGGTACCAGGTCGAAGGGAAAGATGCGTTCGCTGCCGCGGTCGTCCGAATAGACCGAGAAGGTGATGCCGCTGCGCATGAAGGTGGCGTCGGCCAGCTTCTGGCGGTTGCGGAACTCCTTGACGCCCAGGGCGTCCAGCAGCCCGATCACGCGTTCCGCTTCCGGGCGCGGCCGGCCCTGGTCGTCGAAGAACTCGTCGAAGGCTTGCTCGAGCGGCGTGTAGCCCACGAAGACCGGTTGGATCTCGGGGGCGGCGGCGGTCATCGGGTCTCCTGTCCGAACACGCGCCATCCCGGCGCACCGAACCGGTCAAGAATAACTGGGGCCGCGCTGCCTGTCAGGAGGGATCAACCGGCTGTGCGCTCGTCGTCGTCGGGCAGGGCGGCGAGGATCGGTCGTTCGATGGCACCCACCGAAGGTCGCACCGAGAGCTCGCGCAGCGGCGGCGGCGGGCCGCTCACTGCCACGTCCGGCACGCCCCGCAACAAGGGCAGCGCCAGCACCCGTGCCGCCGAAGAGAGCAGGAAGACCGCGACGTACGCGCCCTCCCCGGGCAGCGAGTCGATCAGGTGCGCGCCGATCAGCGACCCGCCCACCAGGGCGGCGGCGTTGGCCAGGTTGTACATCGAGAGCACGCTGGTGCGGGACGCCTCGGGAATGTGTTCGAAGAACGAGAGCAGGGTGGCGAGCTCGAAGGCCGCCCAGGCCACCCCGGACAGCATCTGGAGCACCACCAGCCAGGCGTAGGCATCGCTCACCAGCCACAGCGACGGCAACGGTACGATCCCGAGCCCGCCCAGCCAGAGCAGCTGGCGCGGACCGGCGCGGTGGGCAAGCCGGCCCAGCAGAGGCAGCGCGACTACGCGCGCCAGGAATGCCACGCCGGTCAGGATGGTGAACTCCAGGTAGCTGAGCCCCAGCACCCGGAGCATGTAGGGCGTGAACCAGGCCGCGGCGATCCAGACCGAGAGCTGGAACGCCAGCAGGAAGAGCAGCAACCGCCCGTGGCCGCCCTCGCGGCCGTGGGCCAGGAAGGCCCGGGGCGAGGCACGTGTCACGCCCAGCGGAATCGGCCGCGGCTCGCTCTGGCGCGCCAGGAAGCGCGCCGACAGCAGTCGCGCCAGGGCGCCCACCCCGAAGAGCCCGGCGAAGACGACGAGCGAGTCCCGTCCGCGACCGTCGGTCTCCAGCAGCAGGCCGCCCGCCAACAGACCCACCAGTACCGCCGCCTGGCACGCGCGGGTGCGGGCGGCGAAGAAGCGCGCGCGCTGGCTGGCAGGTACCAGCGTGCCCACCCAGGTGTTCCAGGCCGGGCTGGTGGCCATCCCGAAGCCCCAGTAGGCCGCGGCCGACAGGTACAAGAGGGAGAGCGGAACGGTCCCGACCAGCGCCGCTGCGATCAGCGGCACGAAGCTCGCCGCCTGGAGCACGGCGCAGAGCACCACCCAGCGCCGGTGTGAGCCCAGCCGCCGGCAGGCGGCCGGCGTCACCAGCTGGAAGACGGCGCCCGCCAGCATCGGCAGCGTCGAGATCAACCCCGAGGTCAGCTCGCCGAGTCCGGCCGCCAGGGCGAAGGCCGGCAGATAGGCCTCGCCGATGCCCACCATCACGCTGAAGGCGATGCCGTCGCCGACGATGGCGCGCAGATCCCGGCGCAGGTTGGGGTGGGTAGGCGACGCGTCCACGACGCGCGCTTCCGTAGGGCTGGGCGGTCGCCCCGTCAAGCTCGGGGCGTCCTAGAGGCTGCTCACGAGCAGCGTCGCGATTCCCAGGAAGGAGAAGAAGCCCACCACGTCGGTCACCGTGGTCAGGATGATCGACGAGGACTGCGCGGGATCCTGTCGCAGCGCCGTCAGGATCATCGGGATGGCCGCGCCCGAGAGGCCCGCCAGGGTCATGGACAACACCATCGAGATGCCGATCACGGCGGCCAGACCCACCGAATCGCTCCAGAAGTAGACCGCCAACGAAGTGGTGGCCGCCACGGCGACGCCGTTCCCCGCGCCGGCCAGCACCTCTTTCGTCGCCACCTGGAACCAGTGCCGGGTACGTACCTCGCGCAGTGCGAGACCGCGCATGGTCACGGCCAGTGCCTGGGCACCCGTGTTCCCCGACTGGCCCGCCACCACCGGGAGCAGCACCGCCAGGGCGGTGACGCTGGCGATGGTGTCCTCGAAGAGGGCCACCACCGAGGCTGCGAGGAACGCGGTCAGCAGGTTGATCTGGAGCCAGGGCAGCCGCTTGCGCACCGCGAAGAGGGGAGACGAAAGCGCGCGCTCCTGCTCGCTGGCACCCACCATGGTGACGGCGCTGGCGGTCGCCTTCTCCTGGGCCACCTTGATCAGCTCCCGCTGGCGGAGCACGCCGATCAGGCGGCCGTCGAAGTCCACCACCGGCAGGCTGCCGAGCCGATGGCTCTCGAAGGTCTGGATCACCTCCTCGCGGGAGGCGACTGCCTGGACCGATACGGGTGCCTCCCGCACCAGCGTCTCGAGCCGGCTGCCGGGATCGGCCAGCACGATGGTCTGCAGCGCCAGGCTGCCCGCCAGTCTTCCCTCGGAGTCCACCAGGAAGATCTCGTTGATGCGCCGGTCGCGGAAGCGGCGCAGCCGCCGGGTGACGTCTCGCACCGCCGTGTCCGGTCGGAAGGTGGTCACCCGCGGGTCCATCAACGCGCCGGCTGTGTCCGGCTGGTAGCTGGCCAGGTCGCGCAGCTCCTGGGCGCCCGCCGGGTCGAGCGCTGCGAGGCAGTGCTCGCGTTCCTCCGGGTCCAGACGCGTCAGCAGCGAGGACACCCAGTTCGGATTGAGCGATGCCACGGTCTGGCGGATCGCGTCCGGCGGCAGCGCCGCCAGCACGCGGGCGGCCCGGTCCGGGGTGAGCCGGCGGATCACAGCGACGCGGATGTCCGCCGGCTCTCGCGCCAGGAGCTCGGCCGACTCGGCATCCGCAGCGCTCTCGAGCAGCCGCGCCGACTCGTCCGGGTAGTCCGCGATCATCACGCGGGTCATTGCCTGCTCGGCACGTGCGGCTGCGTTCGCCATCAGCTCCGCCCTCCGGCTTCGCTGCCGCTCCCGGTGAGGGCGTCCAGCAGTCCGCCCGCCGCGGCCGAGAAGAGCTGCCCGAGGGCCTCCTGCACGTTGTCGTCTTCGCCGCGTCCGCGGGTCAGCTCCTCCTCCAGCTCGCGCAGCGTGCGGTAGCGGATCGCGCCGAGGTAGCAGCCGGCGTCGTCCACCACCGGCAGCGAGTGCACCTCCTTCCAACCCGGGTGGTTCACGACCACCGAACGATCGGCGCCGGCGTCGAGCGCCTGCGGGGCGCGCACCATGAGATCGCCGAGCCGCGCGCCGGGTCGGGCGCAGAACAGCTCGCGGAGATTGGCGACACCCACCAGCTTCTGG
The DNA here is from genome assembly GCA_041577695.1 of Myxococcota bacterium. Classification (GTDB taxonomy): domain Bacteria; phylum Myxococcota_A; class UBA9160; order UBA9160; family PR03; genus JASJBO01. Next base: position 20,405 of record JBFGIM010000018.1, read on the forward strand.
TCCTCGTCCACGATGTAGACGTTGTAGCGGGCTTCCTTGGGGGATCTTCGCACCCGATCGATCGCCTCGCGGGCGGTCAGGTCCTCGCGCAGCGACATCACGCTCGGGTCCATCAGGGCGCCGGCAGAGAACTCGGGAAAGCGCACCATCGAGCGGATGCCGCCGGCGACCTGCGGCGAGACCCTGGCGAGCGCCGCGTCGAGATGCTCCGGGGCGAAGCGGCGCGAGAGCCGGGACGCCACACCGATCGGCAATGCCTCCAGGATGTCCGCCACCTGCTCGGCGGGAAGCGCCGAAAGCGTTGCCGCGGACATCGCAGGCGACAAGCGCCGGATCACCTCGGCCGCCTCGCCCGGACGGGTGTGGCGCAGGATCCGGCCGGCTTCGTCGGGCCCCAGCCGTTCCAGCACGGCGGCGGCGCGCTCCGGGTGTGCGCGCAGCAGTTCCTTGGCGAGACGCGAGGTGACGGCCATTTCTTCTCCCCCTGACCGGCATAGTCTACACTGGCAATGTATAGCGGTCGGGTGGCCGGCCGCTCCGGTCACGTCCCGCGTACGCGAGACGGCCAGGAGAAAAAGACGAGTGGATCCGCTCTCCGACGTCTCCAGCTGGCAGCAGGCCTTCCTGCAAGCGGCCAACGAGATCGGCGCCCGCCTCGTGTCGTACCTGCCCAACCTGGTGGGCGCCTTCCTCATCCTGGTGATCGGCTGGCTGGTGGCGCGCGCAGTCGAGCTGGCCGCGGCCCGCGGTCTGCGCAGGCTCGGCCTCGACCAGCTGGCGGTGCGGCTCCGGATCGCCGAGGTGATCGACCGCGCCGGGCTCGGCATCACCGCCTCCCAGGGCGTGGCCCGGCTGCTGTTCTGGCTGCTGATGCTGACGGTGCTCCTGGCCTGCGTGGACACCCTCGGCCTCGACGCCGTCTCCTCGACCGTCGACCGCCTGATCGCCTACATCCCGAACCTGGTCGCCGCGGTCCTGATCGTCGTGTTCGGCCTGTGGTTGGCGCGCTTCCTCGGGGGTGTCGTCGGCTCGGGGGCCGCGGCCGCCGGCTTCCCGAACTCGGCCCGGCTCGGGTTCCTGGTGCAGCTGCTGGCGGCAGGCCTCGTGGTCATGATGGCCATCGAGCAGCTCGGCGTCGGTACGGCTCTGCTGGTGGGACCCCTCACCGCCGTGCTCGCCGCGGCGGGCCTCTCGGCGGGGCTCGCCTTCGCGCTCGGCGCCCATCCGATCATCACCCACATCCTCGCCGGCCACTTCCTGAAGCGCTCACTCCCGCGCGACACCTTCGTGGAGATCGACGGCGAGCGCGGTGTCGTCGAGCGGATCGGCGCCATCGACACGGTGCTGCGAAACGGTGACCGGACCTGGAGCGTTCCCAACGCCAAGCTCATCAATCAGACCGTCATTCGCTAGGAAGAGTCGCGTCGCCGCTGCAATCGTCGTGGCGCGCTTCAGCTCGCCTCGGTCGGCTCGCTGGTCGCGGGGCCCTGCTCTTCGCGCGGCTCGGTCCGTCGCTCCATGCGCAGCCGCTGCACACGTCGCCGGGTGGCGTCCAGCACCACCGCGTCGAAGGGACCGATCTGGGTGGTGTCGCCCTTGTGGGGCAGGCGCCCCAGCCGCGCGGTCACGTGCCCACCGATGGTGTCCTCGGACTCGTCCTCTTCGGCGTCGAGCTCGATGTCCAGGCGGTCGCAGACCTCCGGCATCGAGAGCCGGCCCGACAGCTCGTAGACACCGTCGCCCAGGCTCTTGAACTGGCTCTGGCGCTCGTCGAACTCGTCGCCCAGCGGCCCCACGATCTCTTCCAGTGCGTCCTCACGGAACGCCAGGCCGATCGCGGTGCCTCGTTCGTCCACGACCACGGCGCAGTGTCCCTGCTTGGCCTGGAGTTCCAGCAGGAAGTCGGAGAGGGCCATGGTGTCGGGTACGAAGATCGCCTCGCGCGCGACCGTGCGCAGGTCGGTGAGCTCGCCGGCGAGTGCGCGGTCGAGCGCGTCCTTCGCGTGGACCATGCCGACCACCGTGTCCAATCCGACCTCGCAGAGCGGCAGACGGCTGTGGAGACTGGTGCGGATCTTGGCCAGGTTCTCGTCGATGCTCTTCTCGAGCGAGAGGAACTCGACGTCGACGCGCGGGACGACCAGGTGTCGAACCTCGAGCGAAATCATCCTGAACACGTTCTCGGTCAGTTCGTACTCACGGTCGGAGATGTGCCCCGAGCTGGCCGCCACCGACAGGATGCTCCGGATCTCCTCCGCCGACGGGGTATCGTGATGGCCCTCCGAGCCCGACAGGCCGGCGAGGCGCAGCATCCAGTTGGAGATGCCGTTGACCGCCACGATGAACGGGCCGAACACGAAGGTGAAGGCCCGAAGCGTGCGCGAGACCCGGAGCGAAGTGGCCTCTGCGCGCCGCAGCGCCCACATCTTCGGTGCCTGCTCGCCCAGCGTCATGTGGAGCATGGTGATGACCGCGAAGGCGAGACCGATCGAGACGATCGGCAACCAGGGGCCGGCGGACACCTGGATGCCGAAGGCTCCCACGGCCGCCAGCACCAGCACGGAGACGGCGGGTTCTCCGAGCGCGCCGAGGATCAGGCTGGAGATGGTGATTCCGAGCTGGCACGAGGACAGATAGCGGTCGAGGTGGCGGAGGATGTGCCGGACACTGGCCGCTCGCTTGAGACCGCCCGCCGCGAGCTCGTCGATTCGCGAGACGCGCACCTTGACCAGTGCGAACTCCGCGGCGACGAAGAACCCGTTCAGGATCACGAAGAAGAGCGTGGCACCGAGACGCCACGCTATCCCCAGTGCATCGATCGACGCGTGGTCGGGCTGACTCATCGCCTTCCGTCGCGACGGACTCCGGCTCGAGCCGACTCCCGCTTCAAGACGCACCCCATCAAAGCGGACGGAACGTAGCGCAGCGGCACGGTCCGGCGCTCCTGACGGGACGGCCTGCCCGCGAGGGGGGCGGAAGCTCTATGCTTCGCCCGTGCAACAGTCGGAACACCGGCGCGTGGTCGCCATCGCCGGAGCGACGGGCTTCGTCGGTCGCCCCCTCGTTGCGGACCTGGTGCGCGATCACGCCGTGGTCGGGATGGGCCGCAGCGTGTCCGACGGCCGCGACACCGGCGGTGTGGAGTGGCGCCGCTGTGACCTCTTCTCGCTCTCGCAGCTCGAGAGCGCGCTCGCCGGCGTCGACGTCGCCGTCTACCTGGTGCACTCGATGATGCCCAGCGCCCGTCTCGTCCAGGGCGACTTCGCCGACCTGGATCTGCTGCTGGCCGACAACTTCGGCCGCGCCGCAGCGGCCCGTGGGGTGCGCCGCATCGTGTACCTCGGCGGCCTGCTCCCGCCCGGGGAGGATCTCTCGGCCCACCTGCGCAGCCGGCGCGAGGTGGAGAGCGCGCTGGGCGCCCACGGCGTTCCGGTGACCAGCGTTCGCGCGGGACTCGTGGTGGGTACCGGCGGCTCGTCGCTGGAGATCCTGCTCAAGCTGACCCGCCGCCTGCCCGTGATGCTCTGTCCCCGCTGGACGAGTTCGCCGACACAGCCCATCGCCCTCGACGACGTGGTGGCCATCCTGCGTCACTGCATCGACGACGAAGCGACCCTGGGCCGGATCTGCGAGGTGGGGGGCCCCGACGTGGTGACCTACCGGGAGCTGATGCAGGAGACCGCCCGTGCGCTCGGCCTGCGCCGCCTGCTGATTCCGGTCCCGCTCCTCACGCCGAAGCTCTCGCGGCTCTGGGTTTCCACGGTGACCCAGACCTCCCGCGCTCTGGTCGATCCGCTGATCGAGAGCCTCCGCCACGCCATGGTCGTCCGCGATCGCTGGCTGCAGGAGCGGATGGGGCAGGCGGGCGAGCCGCTGCGTTCGGCGCTGGCCAGGGCCGTGGAGGGAGCCACCCGGGCGGAGCGCGCCTCGCCGCCCGTGCCACCCAGGCGGCGTCGGCTGCCGCCGCGCGCCCAGTCCGTGCAGCGCCTGCCGGTGCCCGAGGGTTGGAGCGCCACGCGGGTCGCCGACGAGTACATGCGATGGCTGCCGCAGCTGCTGCGGCGGGTGCTGCGCGTCGAGCGAACGGGAGACGTTGCCAGCTTCCGGTTGCTGCACGTGAGACGTCCGGCGCTCGAGCTCACCTTCCGGCCCGAGCGCAGCGTCGCGACCCGCGCGGTGTTCGACGTGAGCGGCGGATGGCTGGCCCGTCCGGAGGATCTGCCGCTCGGGAGGCTCGAGTTCCGTCTCACGCCGGACGGCCACCATGTGCTGTCGGGCGTGCACGACTTCCCACCCCGGCTCCCGTGGTGGATCTACCGGGCGAGCCAGGCGCTGGTACACCTGTGGGTGATGACCCGCTTCGGTCGCCACCTCGAGCGGATCTGATCGGGCCCCGCCCCGACGGCCCGGAACGACGGCCTCGACGGGGAAACGCCGCTACCTTCCACGCCTCGCGGCGCCCGTGCGTACCGCGGAGGGAAGACGCGGCGATGCAGACGTGGCAGTGCACATCGAGAAGGCTCGCGCGCGCATGGATCGTCGCGCTGCTGCTGTCGGCGCCGGCCGCGTTCGCCCAGGAGCCCGCCACTCCGACGCCCACCGCCTCCGCGACTCCGAGCCCGACTCCCATCGCCGTTCCCCAGGTGACGACCGAGGTGGAGGCGACGATCAGGACCCTCCGCAAGCTCCAGGCGACGCTCGTGCCCAGCCAGGCGGTGACGACGATCCGCACCGAGCTGCCGCAGGTCATCGCGGCGGTGAATGCGCAGCAGGAGCGCGCCGCCGCGGGCCTCGCCTCGGAGGCGACGCTCGAGCTGCTCGCCGATCAGGCGGCGCGATGGCGCTTGATCAAGGCGAAGCTTCCCGGTTGGATTGCGGATCTCACCGCTCGTGCCCGGGAGGTGGAGGCGACCCTCGAACGCCTCGACGAGATCGAGGCGCTCTGGATGGAGACCGGCGAGCTCACCGAGAGCTCCGGAGCGCCCAGCGCCATCGCCGATCGGGTCGCGCAGGTGCTGGCGGAGACCCGGGCGACCCGCGAGGCGTTCCTCCAACGCCGCTCTGCCCTGCTCACGCTCCAGGGCCAGGTGTCGGCGCAAGACACGCGCATCAACGAAGGCCTGGGCCAGATTGCCGCGCTGCGCGAGGGTCTGGTCAGCCGCGTGTTCGAGCGCAACAGCCTCGCGCTGTGGCAACCGGAGTTGCTGGCGCAGCTCGCGGACCGCACCGGTGCTCGTGTGCGCGCGGCGCTGGCCGCCGAGTTCGCGGACATGCGGGTCTTCCTGGTCGGCCAGGGAACACGTCTGATCCTCCACGCCGCGATCTTCGCAGCGCTGGCGGTGGCCCTGCGCTCCGCCCGCCGGCGCGTTCGCCAGCGCACGGAGAAGGAAGCCGGCCTCACCCGCGCTGCCGACCTGTTCGAGTTTCCCCACGCCGTGAGTCTGCTGCTGGCGATTCTCGCCACGCCCTGGATCTACCCGGCGATTCCCCCGATTCTCGGCCAGTTCCTGGGGGCGGCGGCGCTCGTGCCGACCATCCTCATCATGCGGCACTTCTCGGCCCGGCAGCTGTACCCGCTGCTCAACGCCCTGATCGTGTTCTACTTCGTCGACCGGCTGCGAGAGCTCGCTTCCTCCCTGCCGGTCCTGGCCCGGCTGATCTTCGTGGTCGAGATGATCGGCGCGTCGCTGCTGTTGGGATGGCTGCTGCGGCCCTCGCGCCTCGGCCAGATCTCGGCCTACGCCGCGCGCGCCCCCGCCTTCCGCGCCCTGGGGATGGTGGGTCGCGGCGCCCTGTTCCTGTGCCTCGGCGCCCTGGTAGCGGATGTCTCCGGTTACACGCGGGTGGCGCGCTTGACGGGTAACGCGGTGCTCAACAGCGCCTATGCCGGCGTGATTGCCTACGCCGGTGTGCGCGTCGTCGACAGCCTGGTGACCTTCGGCCTGCGTGTCTGGCCGCTGAATGGGCTGCGGATCGTCCGCGACAACCGCATCGCGTTCCATGGACGCTTCCGTCGTCTGGCGCAGATCGCCGCGCTGGTGGCCTGGGGTCTGTTCACCCTCGATCGTCTCCAGCTCCGCGAGCGGCTCTTCGACCTGGTGGTCAACATCTTCTCCGCCGAGCTCGCGATCGGATCGTTGACGCTCACCCTCGGTGCGGTCGCCGCCTTCGGATTCACCATCTGGGCCTCCTTCTTCGTGTCGCGAAGCCTGCGCTTCGTGCTCCAGGAGGACGTCTATCCGCGCCTCGATCTGGGCCGAGGCGTTCCGTATGCGATCTCCACCTTCCTCCACTACGGTCTGCTGCTCGTGGGCTTCTTCTTCGCGGTGGCCGCGACGGGCATCGACCTGAACCGCTTCGCGATCGTGGCCGGCGCGTTCGGTGTCGGCATCGGCTTCGGCCTCCAGAACGTGGTGAACAACTTCGTGTCGGGCCTGATCCTGCTCTCGGAGCGACCGGTGCAGGTCGGCGACATGGTCGAGTCGGCGGAGGTTCTCGGCGAGGTCAGGAGGATCGGGATCCGGTCGAGTACGATCCGGACCCTACAGGGCGCGGAGGTGATCGTCCCCAACTCGCAGCTCATCTCCGAACGCGTGGTCAACTGGACACTCTCCGACCGGCAGCGCCGCATCGACATCCCGGTCGGCGTCGCCTACGGGACCGATCCGACGCGGGTGCTGTCGCTGCTGCGCGAGGTCGCCATTGCCCACCCCGGGGTCATGACGGCGCCGGAGCCCGTGGCCCTGTTCCGGGGCTTCGGGGACAGCTCGCTGAACTTCGAGCTACGGGCCTGGTCGAATCGCTTCGAGGAATCCATCCGGGTCCAGAGCGAGATCAGCGTCCAGGTCAACGACGCGCTCAAGCGGGAGGGCATCGAGATCCCCTTCCCCCAGCGAGACCTGCACGTTCGCAGCGTCTCGCCGCGCGCGGGCGCCGAGCTGCGCGGGGCAGCCGGGGGCGAGACCGACGACTAGGGGCGAGCGCCCCGGGCCGCCTCGTAGAGGGCGAGCGCCCGCTCGCGCCGCTCGGCGTGATCCACGACCCGCGGCGGGTACTCCGGGGCCTCGAGGGGCGAGTCCCAGGGACGGTGGACCCGCTTGCCGCGCAGACCGCGGAGCTCCGGGATCCAGCGGCGGACGTATTCGCCCTCGGGATCGAAGCGCTCGCCCTGCGAGACCGGGTTGAAGATCCGGAAGAAGGGCTGTGCGTCGGTACCGGTCGAGGCGGCCCACTGCCAGCCGCCGTTGTTGCTGGCGGGGTCGCCGTCCACCAGGCGCTGCATGAAGTAGTGCTCGCCCCAGCGCCAGTCGATCAGCAGGTCCTTGGTGAGGAAGCTCGCCACCACCATGCGCGCCCGGTTGTGCATCACGCCGGTGGCATTCAGCTCGCGCATTCCCGCGTCCACGAACGGGTATCCGGTTTCACCGCGACACCAGGCCTCGAAGAGCTTCTCGTCGTTCTCCCAGCGGACGGCGTCGAATTCGCTCCGGTACGACTCGCGGAGCACCCGCGGGTGTTCCGCGAGGATGGCGTGATAGAACTCGCGCCAGACCAGCTCGTCCATCCACTTGCGCGTGCCCTCTCGGCTGGCACTGCGGCGCGCGGCCTTCTGGCCGCGGCGGATGCATTCGCGTACCGAGATCGTCCCGAAGCGGAGATGGGGAGAGAGACGCGACGTCCCTTCCCGGTCGGGTCGATCGCGATCGCCCGTGTAGCCGCGCGCCGTCTCTTCGAGGAAGCTCTCGAGGCGCTCGAGCGCGGCGGCTTCTCCGGCCGGCGGTAGCTCGGTCCGGTCGCTCCCGGCTCCGAGCTTCGCCGGCGACGGCAGCGTCCCCGCCGAGAGCGATCCGACCGGACCCGGCAGCGCCGGATCGAGCGTCGGTCCGAGCGGCTGCTCTGCCAGGCGTTTCCACCAGGCCTTGCGATAGGGACTGTAGACGGCGTACGGGCGGTCCTGCTGGGAGAGCACCTCGCGCGACTCGTAGATCACCCGGTCCTTGAAAGTGCGGGCCTCTATCTTCGTCCCCGCCAGCGCCTCGCTCACGGCCGCGTCGCGCGCCGTGGCGTAGGGCGGGTAGTCCCGGTTCCACGTGACCAGGGTGACGCCCGCCTTCGCGGCGAGTTCGGGCAGGATCACGCGCGGATCGCCGCGCCGGACGATCAGGATGTTGCCGCGCTCCTCGAGATCGGCGGCCAGGCTCTCCAGGCACGCGCGCAGGTAGCGCACCCGCGGCGCGCCCTGGCGGCGGCTCTTCAGCAGGGCGTCATCGAACACGAAGAGCAACGCGAGCTCATCCGCAGCCTTCGCAGCCGCGGCCAGTCCGACGTTGTCGCGGATCCGCAGGTCGCTGCGAAACCAATGGAGTGCCTTCAACGCATCATCTCCCGGCGCGGCTCTCCCGCGCGTGGGTCGCCGCGGGCAGGCCGCGCGCGAGGATCGCCTGTACGTCGGATTCCGCTGCGAGGGTGCCGAAGGCGTGACCGCGATCGCCGCCGAGCCGGCTGGCGCAGAAGGCGTCGGCGACCGGTGCCGGCGCGTGGCGGACCAGCAGCGAGGCCTGGAGCGCCAGGGCCATCTGCTCCACCCGTCGCCGTGCGGCGGGCTCGGCGTCGCCCGGGGCCGCCAGCCAACCCTCGAGGTCCGAAACCGTCGCGTCGAGTCGCCCATCGCCGCCCCGGGCCGCACGCAGCTCGTCCAGCAGGGCGGGCACCGTATCGGGCTCGCGGACCATGGCGCGCAGCACGTCGAGGCAGATCACGTTGCCCGATCCTTCCCAGATGGCGTTCACCGGGGCTTCGCGGTAGAGCCGCGGCAGGATCGAGTCCTCGACGTAGCCGTTGCCGCCGAGGCACTCCATCGCCTCGTAGATCATCGCCGGCGCCCGTTTGCACACCCAGTACTTGCCCGCGGCCGTGGCGATCCGCGCCAGGGCCCGGGCGCCCTCGTCCCGGCGCGCCTCGTCGTAGGCGCGGGCCAGCCGCAGCATCAGCGCCGTGGCCGCCTCGCTCTCGAGGGCCAGATCTGCCAGCACGTTGCGCATCAGTGCCTGGTCCAGCAGTCGTTTGCCGAAGGCCTCGCGGTGTGCGCAGTGATGGAGCGCCTGGGCCAGCGCCTGCCGCATCAGCCCGGCGCTGCCCGAGACGCAGTCGAGGCGGGTGTGGTGGACCATCTCGATGATGGTGCGGACGCCGCGTCCCTCCTCACCCACCATGCGTCCCCAGGTGCCGGTGAACTCGACCTCGCTGGAGGCGTTGGAGCGGTTGCCGAGCTTGTCCTTCAGCCGCTGGATGCGGATCGCGTTGCGCCCCTCCTCGAGCCAGCGCGGCACCAGAAAGCAGGTGA
>JBFGIM010000019.1:0-28763 GCA_041577695.1 Myxococcota bacterium
GACGACGACTCGCCCATCGCCATCTCGAACTTCAACGCCGTGGGCGGCAGCACCATCCTGTACGCGGGGCACTTCCCGCGCTTCCATCCCGCGGATTTCAAGGTGCGCACCCTGGACGGCGTCGCCGACGACTGGCCGATCGACTACGAACGCCTGGCGCCCTACTACGACCAGAACGCCCACATGATGGGCGTGGCGGGGCTGGCCGGGGACCCCGCCTATCCGCCCAAGGACGTTCCCCTGCCGCCGGTACCGCTGGGCAAGCTGGGCGAGACGCTCGCCCGCGGCTTCAACAAGCTCGGCTGGCACTGGTGGCCGTCGGACAGCGCGATCGCCACGCGGCCCCACCTGGGCCAGGCCCAGTGCGTGAACCTCGGGCCGTGTCTCACCGGGTGTGCCCAGGGCGCCAAGGGCAGCACCGACGTCACCTACTGGCCGGCTGCGATTCGCCAGGGCGTCGAGCTGCGCACCCGCTGTCGCGTCCGCGAGGTGACCCTGGACCCCAACGGAATGGCCGACGGCGTGATCTACTACGACGCCGAAGGCGTCGAGCGGCGCCAGAAGGCCGAGATCGTCGTGATCGCCTGCAACGGCGTCGGCACGCCGCGGCTGCTGCTCAACTCGCGCTCGAAGCACTTCCCGGACGGGTTGGCCAACGGCAGCGGCCTGGTGGGCCGCAACCTGATGTTCCACCCCTACGCCATGGTGCAGGGCATCTTCGACGAGCGGCTCGAGGGCTACAAGGGCCCCGTGGGCTGCTGCATCTGGAGCCAGGAGTTCTACGAGACCGATCCCTCGCGCGGATTCGTGCGCGGCTACTCGTTCGAGATGGTGCGCGGCCTGGGACCGGTTTCGACCGCACTCTCGGGCATCTCCTCGGGCCGGATTCCCTGGGGCCCGGACCATCACCGCGGCTTCGACGAGAGCTTCGATCGCGGCACCGGGATGGTGGTGATCTGCGAAGACCTTCCGGAGCCGCACAACCGCGTCACCCTCGACCCGGAGCGCGTCGATTCCAACGGCATCCCGGCGCCGAAGATCACCTACCAGCTCAGCGAGAACAGCCGGAGGATGCTCGAGCATGCCGTCGCGCGCGGCGTGGAGGTGCTCGAGGCCGCCGGGGCGCGCTCGACCGCCGCCGTAGCCCCCCTCCCCTACGCCGGCTGGCACCTGATGGGGACGGCGCGCATGGGCCTCGACCCCGAGAAGTCGGTGGTCAACGATTGGGGCCGCAGCCACGACGTCCGCAACCTCTTCATCGTGGACGGCAGCATCTTCGTGACCGCGGCCGGGGTGAACCCGACCAACACGATCCAGGCGTTGGCGCTCTACATCGCCGATTCGATCAAGAAGAACCTCGCCAACCTCTTCGACTGAGGCCTCGATGCCGGGAACCGCAGCCCTCGACGACGACCTGAGAGTCACGCTGACGAGCGTGCTCGACACCCTGATCCCCCCGAGCGAGGACGGCCGCCTTCCGGGCGCCGGCGAGCTCGGGCTGGGCGACACGATCCTCGAGACCGCGCAGGCGCTGGCCCCGTTGCTCGCCCAGGGGCTCGCCGCGGTGGACGAGCTGGCCCGCGACCGGAACGACGCACCCTTCGCATCGCTGACCGCCCCGGAGCGCACGCAGATTCTCTCCGCCTTCGAGGCCGAGCAGCCGCGCGTGTTCCAGGGCCTGCTGTTCCAGACCTACGCCGGCTACTACCAGGACGCGCGCGTGCTCGAAGCCCTGGGCCTCGAGGCGCGACCGCCCTATCCCGAGGGGCACGCCCTGGAGCCGGGAGATCTCTCGCTCCTGGAGCCGGTGCGCGAGCAATCGAAGCGTTATCGCGAGGTCTGAGTTGCAGGGGTACGGCGGCCGCGTTAGACGCTGTCCCGGGCCGAGTTCTACCCTTCGCCTCGACTGCCCCTACCCGTGGACGCGACTTGCACCAGTCCTCCGCTACCGAGCCCGAAGCCCGTCAGCTGATCGACCTCGAGCGCTACCCGATCCTCGACCCGACGAGCGACGCCGGGTGCGCGCTGCTCGAGTTCCTGGCTGCCGTGCTCCAGGTTGCGGAGATCCACCGCTACGCCGACCCGCTGGGCGCCTGCAAAGTGGCTGTCATGGTCGACGGCGACTGTCTCGAATGGCACCTCGACCAGACCGACACCATGCCCATGACGCCGGGCACCCTGCTGCTCTTCCAGGGGCGCCACTCGATCCGTCGCGTCACCCCGGTCCGCGGCGAGACCCCGCGGCTGGTGGCGTTGCTCGCCTACGACACCCGGCCTGGCACCTGCGCGAGCGAGCTGCTGCAGCGCGCCCGCTATGGGCGCGCGCTGCGACCGGGCGCCTGAGTGTCGGCGCCCGAAGCCGATGCGCCCGACGCCTGCCGCATCCTCGCAGCGCTGCTGCTGGGGATGCTGGTCGGGTGTGCGACGAGCGGCGGCCCCGATGCGACACCGCCGCCGGAGGCCACGGTCCAGCGCCTCGCATGGCGTGGCGTCGAGGCGATCCCGGTTTCGGAGCTGGAGAGCGAGATGCTGACCGAAGCACCCGGCTGGCAACCCTGGCGCGACCCGCCGCCCTTCGACGACGCGACGCTCGACAGCGACCTGCGCCGGGTCGAGGAGATCTATCGCCGGCGCGGCTACTACGATGCGCGCGTCCAGGCGCAGGTCGATCCCGCGCCCGAGCCGCCCGGGGTGGTGATCCGACTCGCGGTGGAGGAAGGCGAACCGGTGCGGCTGCGCGAGCGCCGAATCGTGCTGGCCGAGGGCACACAGCTCGAACCGGCGATCCTGGAACGGGCCATTGCCGCGTTGCCGCTCCGCGAGGGCGACGTGTTCGGCTCCGAGGTCTACACCGGCGCGCGCGCCAAGCTGCTGTCCGCCCTCGGCGACGAGGGCTTCCTGCTGGCGCGTCTCGACGGCGGCGCCGAGGTGGATCCGGGCGCCCACGCCGCGCGCCTCGACTGGAAGGTCCACCCCGGCGCCCGGGTCCGGATCGGGGAAGTCCGGTTGATGGGCCTCGAGAGCGTCGATCCCGCACTGCTGCAACCGGAGATCACGCTCGAGCCGGGCGCGGTGCTGACGCCGGCGGTCATGGGCGACACCCAGCGCAAGCTGGTGGCGCTCGGCCTGTTCCGGTCGGTGGTCGTCGAGCCGGTGCGCGTGGCGGCCAAGAAGGAAGATCCCGAGGTGGTCTGGCCGGTGCAGATCCGCTTCGAGGAGCGTCGCCCCCGCAGCATCCGCGCCGGCATCGGCTTCGGCACCGAGGACCGCCTGCGGGGCCTGGCGGGATGGAGCCATCGCAACTGGCTGGGTGGACTCCGCACCCTCTCGGTCGAGGCGCGCGGATCCGGGCTCGGCTTCGGCGGCGAACTCCGCTTCGTACAGCCGCGCTTCTTCGACCCGCTCACGACCTTCGAGTTCCAGCTGCAACCCGCCCGCGAAACCCTGCCCGCCTACGACGCCGATCGTCTGCGCATCGGCGTGTCCCTGTCGCGACCGCTCTGGAAGAGCTGGAAGGTGCGCGGGGGCTACGGCTTCGAGTTCTCCCGGGTGGACGCGACCGCCGGCGAGGTCCTGGACCCGGACGATCCCGACACGCGCAGCTTCACGCTGGGATTCCTCTCCCTGGCGGCGGTGCGCAGTGCGCTCGACGACCCGCTGAACCCGAGCCGGGGCAGCTGGCTGGAGCTCGGCGTGGAGCCCGCCTCGGACCTGCTCGGCTCCAAAGTGGAGTACCTCCGGTTGAACGCCGAGGCGCGCCGCTTCTTCCCGATCGGCCCCACGGTGCTGGCGCTGCGGCTCAGGGGCACCTCGATCGATCCGTACGGCGACAGCCAGCGCGACGACATCCCGAGCACGCGACGCCTGTTCTCCGGCGGCAGCACCTCGGTGCGCGGCTTTCCGTTCCAGAAGCTGGGGCCGCTCGACGACGACGAGGATCCGCTGGGCGGCCTCACGCTGGTCGAGAGCTCGGTCGAGCTCCGCTTCCCGATCTGGCGCGACCTGGGCGGCGTTGTCTTCAGCGACGCCGGCCAGGTGGCCCTCGAGCCGTACTCCTTCCGCTTCGGCGACGTCTTCTACTCCGCCGGCGCCGGGCTGCGCTACATCACTCCCGTGGGTCCGCTGCGTCTCGATTTCGGCTACGGCATCAATGCTCCGAGCGAGCTCGACAGCTTCCAGGTGCACTTCTCGGTGGGGCAGGCCTTCTAGATGCTGCGCCGAATCACATGGGGCCTGCTGGTCCTCGCAATCGTTTCGCTCGCGGTGGCCGTCGTCGGCGTCCATGCGATCGCCCGCGGCTGGCAGCGCGAACGGGTCCGGGACTGGGTGGAGCGGTCGCTCTCCGACGCCCTCGACACGCCGGTCCGCATCGGGGCGATCGAGGGGCCGCTCTACGACGCCTTCGAGATCTCGGACCTGCGCGTCGAGACGCCGGCGCTCGCGATCGCCTCCCTGCGCGTCCAGATCGGCGGCTTCGCGCTGAAGGCACCTCACCTGGTGGTCGAGTCGATCGCGATCGAGGGCGTGACGCTGACGCTGGAAGCGGACACCGCCACGACCGAAACGGTCGAGGAGGAGCCGGGTCCGCCGCCGGAGTGGCTACCGACCCTGGTGCTGCGCAGGGCGAGCCTCCGCAGCGCCCGGGTCGTCCTCACCCGGGGTGACGACGTCGTCGCCGCCGACGCCGAGGCGGACCTCGGAGCCTGGACCCTGCTGGGGCCGGATGCGGATGCGCTCCCCGATCGGATCGCGGGCACGATCGCGCTCGATCCCGCGTCGCGCCTTTCGGGTCGACCGATCGAGTCGGGCAGCGCCCGTTTCGCGCTGGAGGGCGGCGCACTCGAGGTGTCGGAGCTGGAGCTGCTTGCGGGACCAACCCGGCTCTCGGGCCACGGCGCCACCCGTATCGCTCCGTGGCTCGCCGGCGCGATCGATCCCGAGGCGCGGCTCGAGCTGCGCTTCAGCGCTCTCGATCCGGTGGCCTTCGGTGCACCCGCGCGCTTCGCCAGTGAGCTCTCCGGCACGCTGCGGATCTCGCCCGATGCGGAGCTGCCGGAACGGAACGCGTGGCTCGCCGAGGGGCGGCTGGATCCGGGGCGGCTTCCGATCGGCGCCATCGACGGCGGCGAGTTCCGCGCCCGCTACCGCGAGCCACTCCTCTCCGTCGAGCAGCTGGTGGTGGAGGGTCCGGACCTTCGTCTCCAGGCCAGCGGGAGCGTCGATCCCGACGCGCTGCACGACGTCCGGGTGGAGGGCGCGCTGCCGCTCCAACGTCTGGCGACCTTGCTCGACGCCCCGCTGAGCGGCGACGCACGGCTCGACCTGAGCGTCTCGGGCAGCTTCGACGGGCTCCAGGGCAGCGTCGGCGCGCGCGTCGCCGGCTTCGGCTACGACGCGCGCCAACTCGGCGACCTCGCCCTGACCGCCCGCTCCTCCGGACCGGGCCGCTTCACCCTGGAAGAGCTGTCGCTGGAAGGCGACCCCAGCCTGCGGCTCGCCGCACCGGCCCAGGTTCGCCTGGGCCGCGGTACGTGGAGCACCCCGGGCGCGCGCCTGACCGGACCGTTGGTCACGCTCGACCTGAAGGGCGGTGTCGGTGCCGACGGCTTCGACGCCCTCGAGGTGCGTTGCACCCAGCTCGATCTGGTGGAGCTGGCGCGGCTGCTCGAGGCGCCGGGTCCGACCGGCCAGCTGGATGCCAACCTCGTACTCCGCGGGCCCCTGGCCAACCCGCGCGTCGAAGGGGACTTCCGCGGCCGGGCGCTCCAGATCGAGGGCATCGAGCTGCGCGCGCTCGAAGCGCGCATCACCAGCCGCGACGATCAGCTCGCCGCCGAAGGCGAGCTCGACGCGGGCGCGCGCGGGCGCGCGAAGCTGCGGGGCCACGTGGCGCGCGTGCTGGCCCTGAATCCCGGCGCCTGGTCGGGAGACCCGCGCACCCGGCTCGAGATCGACGCCGAAGCCCTGGACCTCGCCACGCTGGCGCCCTGGCTCCCCGCCGACGTCTCCGATCCCAGCGGCCACGCGACCGCGCAGATCCGGTTGCGGGGGAGCGCTCCGAGACCCGCGGTGGAGGGTCGCATCTCGCTGCACGAGGCGCGACTCTCGGTGGCAGCGCTGGACGCCCAGCTCTACGTGGCGCGCGGCGATCTCGACGTGCGCGGCGACGCGGTGACGATCGACGACTGGGAGGTCGAGGTGTTGCTGCCGCCCGCGACCGACGGCGCCGAGCCCGAGCTGCTGGCGCGGTTCGCGCTGGGCGGCTCGGTCAGCGAGGACCGCCTGCGCAAGCTCCAGGTGCGCGCACAGGACCTGGACGCGCGCCGGTTGGGAAGGTTGCTGGGCACACCCACGGCGCTGGGCGGAAAGCTCGAGTTCGACCTCGCTTTCGACGGGCCGATCGCAGCGCCCCTGGCGAGCGGCAGCCTCGACTGGCGGGCGCCGCGTCTGGGCACGGTCGCCCTCGACGCGCTCGCGCTGCAACTCCAGCCGGACACCGCCGCGCTGCACGCCACGCTCGACCTGCAGCTGGGCGGCAGCCGGATCCTGTGGGTGGAGGCCGAGCTCCCGCGCGAGTTCTCACCGGCGGACGCGGGGACGCTCCTCTCCGATCCCCGCTTCCGCGCCTCCCTGGTGGCCGACGGCACCGACCTCGGCGTCCTCGCTCCCCTGCTCCCGGTGACGCTGGTCGACCCCGCCGGTCGCGCGTCGGGACGCGTGCAGCTGCAGGGAGCCGCCGGGGGCCCGCGGGTCGACGGCTGGCTCGAGGTCCACGAGGCCGGGGTGCGCGCGCGCGTGCTGGGCGAGCGACTCGAGCCGATCGAAGGCCGCTTCCGCTTCGAGGGCGATCGTGTCGTCGTCGAGCACATGGCGATCCAGCAGACCGAAGGGCGGGCGCAGCTCGACGGGTCGCTGGCACTCTTCGACCCCAGCCAGTCGGCGCGCCTCGCGCTCCGCTTCGAGGACTTCGCCGTGCGCCGGCCCCCGTTGCTCCAGACGCGCATCTTCGGCGACACGACGCTGTCGGGCTCGTTGGCCGAGCCGCTCGTCGAAGGCGATCTGCGCTTCGAGCGCCTCGACGTCCACGTTCCCCCCGCCGGAAACCGCGCGCTCAAGGAGATCCGCATCGTCGCCGGTCCGGAGCGGCCCGACGACCCCACCCGCATCTCGGAGGACCGCGAGAGCTCGGAGTGGTGGCTCGCCACCCGCATCGACGTGCGGGCGGAGGTTGCGCCCGGCGCGCGGGTGGAGGGCTCGGGCGCGGTGCTGCGGGTGGAGGGCGTGCTCCGGATCGAGAAGCAGCGCGATGGCGAGATCCACTACACCGGAGGCGCCGAGGTCACCCAGGGCAACTACACCATCCACGGCCGTCGCTTCGAAGTCGAAACCGGCCAGGCCGCGCTGACGGGCGGCACCGAAGTGGACCCGTTCCTGAACGTCGAGGCCACGACCCGCGTGCGCGACGTCAAGCTGATCGTTCGCATCACCGGGCCGGCGTCGAATCCGAAGGTCGCCTTCGACGGCGTACCGCCGATGCCCGAATCGGAGGTGCTGTCCTACCTGCTCTTCGGGCGCGCATCGGGTGAACTCGGCGTGGAGCAGCAGCAGGCGGTGAGCACCGCGGCGCTGAGCTACGCGGCGGGGATGGCGAGCCAGGAGCTGTCGGGAATCTTGCGACGGGTGGGCATCGACACCTTCGACGTTCGCCCCGGCGCCGACGGCACCACCACCCAGGTCGGCGTCACCAAGTACATCTCGGAACGCGGCTCGCTGCGCTACGGCACCGGACTGGGCGCCGAAGCCGAGTCGGAGGTGGAGGTCGAGGTGCAGCTGACCCCGAGCATCAGCGTCCGTTCCTCGATGGGGAGCGGCGGCAGCGCCGGCGCCGACGTGATCTGGAGCCGCGACTACTGAGCCGGCTCATCCGGCCGCCGCCTTCTTCCAGGGCGAGCGGTATGCCATCCCCAGCCGAACGATGCGCTGGATCAGCGCCGGATACTCCATTCCTGCGGCCTGCGCGGCCAGCGCGATGTCTTCGTCGTGGGAGAGATCCGGGTTCGGGTTCGCCTCGAGCACGACCGGAAGGCCGCCGGGCGTCAGGCGCAGATCGATCCGCGCGTAGCCCGAGAGACCCAGCGCGCGGTAGGCGCGGCGCGCTACCCGGCCGATGCGCCGCTCGAGCTCGGGCGGCAGGTCGCGAGCGCGCTCGTTGTTGAGCCCGATGCGCTGCTGGTAGGCCAGATCCCACTTGGCGCGGGCGGTCGCGATGGGCATCGAACCCTCGGGCAGCTTCTCGAATACCAGCTCCCAGATCGGCAGCGTGTGCAGCCGCTCGTTGCCCAGCACGCCGATCGTGAGCTCGCGCCCCTCGATGTACGGCTCGACGATGGCGTCGGTGCCGATGTGGTCGTGGATGAACTCGACGCGCTCGGCCAGCCGCTCCTCGTCGTGGACCACCGAAGCCTGGGCGATGCCCAGCGAGGCCTCCTCCTCCAGCGACTTGACGATCAGCGGAAACCCGAAGCCGCGGCGCAGGCGGCCGGCCCGGCCGCGCGGCACCACGAAGAACGTCGCGGTCGGAATCCGGTGGGCGCGGAAGATCGTCTTGGCCAGCGCCTTGTCGCGCGCCAGCAGCAGGCCGCGCGGGTTGCAGCCGGCGTACGGCACGCGCAACAGCTCCAGATAGCTGGTGACGTGGGCCTGGTAGACGGCCACCTCCTGGAACTCCATCAGCAGGTGGAACACCACGTCCGGGTGCAGATCCTCGACCGTATGGCGGATCGGCAGCAGGTCGTCCGAGACACCGAGCACCTCGATCCGATGGCCCAGCTGCACGAGCGCCTTGCGGACGTCGTACTCCTTCTTGATGCGCTCGACTTCTCGCTCGGCGAGACCCTCGAGGGATTCCGGCGGCACCAGATCCTCGTGGGTGAGCACCAACACCCGCAGCCTCTTCATCGGAGCCGACTCCCCCGGCTCAACCTACCACAGGGCTGCACTCCGCCGGATCGGTACCGAGATCGATCTCCGCGCGGATCGGCAGATGGTCCGAGGCCGCACGCGACAGAGGCGTGCGGTGCACGTGTAGTGCGGCGAGACGACTCCGGGGGTGGGTCCAGATCCGATCCAGGGGTAGCAGCGGACGCCTGGCGGGAAAGGTGCGCAGCGCCGGCGCGCGGCCCAGTCTCCGGTGGAGCGGCCTCAACGCGCCGGCGCCGCGCACCCACTCGTTCATGTCGCCGACGAGGACGGTGGCGGTACCCGAATCCTCTCCGAGGGCCCGGATCAGGCGCTGCACCTGGAGGCGCCGCTCCCAGAGACGCAGCCCGAGGTGGGTCACGATCACCCGCACCGGCTCCACGCCGGTCTCCAGCTCGACGTCGAGCGCTCCGCGCGGCTCGCGCCCCGCGACCGACAGGTCGATCCGCGACACCCGGCGCGGCGCGCAACGGAGCAACACGGCGTTGCCGTAGAGTCCCGATGCGAGCGTCGGGCCGCGCAGGGCGCGATACCCGAGCCGCTCGGCCAGCGCGTCGAGCAGCGGGGGCTCGTCGGGTTCGCGGCGGCTGCACTCCACTTCCTGGAGACCGACGACGTCGGCGTCGAGCTCGGCGAGGACGCGCGCCGACCGATCCGGGTCGACACGCCCGTCGGCGCCGACCCAGCCGTGCACGTTGTAGCTCGCGACCACGAGCCGTCCGGCGTCAGCCACTGCTGCGCTCGAGCCGGCGCCGGAGCGCGCGCACCCCGAGCCAGCCGACGAGCGCTACGACCACCAGCGCCGTCACCGTCTTCCAGCTGGGATCGATCACCACCCGCGCCAGCCGGTCCGAAAGGAGCGTGAGCACCAGGATTCCCGGGCCTATTCCGACGAGCGTGCCTGCGACGTAGTCGCGCACCCGTACCCGCACCGCGCCGGCGGCGCAGTTGACGATCATGTAGGGAGCCACGGGCACCACGCGCACCGCCGCCACGGCGGCGATGCCGCGGCGCCGGAGCCACGCCCCGACACGGTCGGCGCGATCGCCGAGCACGCCGTCGAACGCATCGTCCAGTAGCGTGCGCCCGGCCGCGTAGCCCGCCAGCGCGCTGGCGAGCGAGCCCGTCAGCGCCACGCCGAAACCCAGCAAGGGCCCGAAGACCAGCGAGCTCGCCACGATCATGGCGGTGACCGGAATCATCGCGAAGCCACCCACGACGAAGGCGCCCACCGCCGCGAACGGGCTCCAAGGGGTGGCGCGGATCGGCGCCGCCAGAGCGGCCAGTCGGTCCGGGCTCACCCACTCCGAGAGCGAGGTCCAGCGCCACAAAAGGCCCACGGCGAACAGCGCGGCCAGCACCGAGGCGACCTTCGCGACCTGCCGCAGCCGGCGCGGCTCCAGCTCCTCGGGCAGGAGCGAGCGGGCCAGCTCTTCGATCGCTTCGGTACCCTCGGGATCGACCACCTGGGACGGGGGCACCAGGGCCTCGAGCCACTCGGGCACGCTGCCGTCCAGCGGGGCCACGGTCCGCGCGCCGCCCCGCAGCGCCTCGATCCCACCGATCAGCGAACCGGCGCTGCGAACCGCCTCGGCAACCGCGTCGCCCGATGCGCCCAGGTGCTCCGCGATCAGGTCGTCACGGTGGCGGCGGATGTCAGCCGAGATGCGCGGATCGCCCCTGCTCTCGATGGCCAGATCCAGCTCGGTGTCGAGCCCCATCGAGCGGTTGGCCAGGTTTGCCGACCCGATCCGCATCAGCCGATCGTCGGCAAAGAGCACCTTGGCGTGGACGTTCATGCCGCGCTCTCCCGGCAGCACCGGGTAATAGACCCGCAGCCGGTCGTGACGGTCCGCCTCACGCAGGCGGTGCAGCAGGCGAGCTCGAAGCACGCCCATGGTGCCCTGCTCGAGCCAACCGGAGCACTCGCGCGGTGCCATGATCACCACTTCGGGCCCCTTCGGCTGCTGCAAGCTCTCGACGAGCGCGTCTCCCACCCGCCCGGCGGTGAGGTACTGGTTCTCGAAGTAGAGCGCCTCGCGCGCGTTGCGGATCGTGTGGAGGTAGAGCGCCTCCACCTCGCGCGTCGCCGGAGTGCCGCCCCAGGCCGGCTCGGTGCGCGCAATCCCCACCCCTACGTCGCGCAGGGTCGGCTCGACCGGCTCGGGCCAGGGATCCGAATCGCAGGATACCGGCGCGAGCTGCACGTCAGTGGCGCGCTGCCAGCGAGTGCGGAAGTAGGACCCCAGCCGCGCGGCAACCGGTCCCTCCACCAGGAGCTGCACGTCGTGGAAGGGGGCGTAGTCGGAGAAGCCGGGGTCGCTGCGCCGCGGATCGTCGGCGGCGTGCTCGCGCGTGTCCCAGCGGCAGGGCGCAATGTCGAAACCGCCGCAGAAGGCCAGTCGATCGTCGACGACCACCAGCTTCTGGTGATGCGAGCCGCCCGGCGGGTGCTCGCCGTCGAGGGCGAAACGAACCCGTCGATGGGTGCGGGTTCCCATCCGAAGCGTCGGGAGTGCCTGGCGCTCGAGCGCGTAGATCACGGCGAAGTCCCACTCCAGGACGTGGATCCGCAGCGAACGTCGCCGACGCACCAGCTGGTCGAGAAGATGTGCGAACCCGGGTGTCGGATCCCCGCCGCGACGCAGCTGGATGCCGGAGTGGAAGTCCCAGCCGGCCATGTAGACCGATCGCTCGGCGCGCTCGAGCGCCGTGGCCAGGGCGCCGAAATAGGCCTCCCCGTCCACCAGGACGGCGACGCGGGCGGCGCGCTCCACCCGCCAGCAGGTCTCGCCCGGAATGAGGAAGCTCCCGGACTTCTCCCGCTCCGAGACGTTCTCGCCCCCCGTCACGATCTCCTCGCTCCGCTCGCCCCGACGCCAGCCACGCTCATCGCTCGCGCCAGACGAAGAGCAGCAATCCGAGCAGCGCCGTCCCCGAGAATGCCGCGCCGCAGAGGAAGGTCACGTCCGAACCCAGGTGCTCCCACAGGAGGCCGGCCAGCAGGCTCGCGCCGAGCAGCGCCACACCCGACACCAGATGGAACAGTCCGAAGGCGGTTCCACGCAGGTGATCCGGCGCCCGGTCCGCCACCATCGCCCCCAGCAGCCCCTGGGACAATGCCAGATGCAGACCCCAGAGCCCGGCGCCGACCAGCGTGCCCGCGATGCTCGCCACCGAGGCGAGGACCAGGTCGGCCGCGATCAGCGCGACCAGTCCCGCCGCCAGCACCCATCTCCGGTCGATCCGATCCGACAGCGCACCGGCGGGCGTGGAGCCGCCGGCGTAGACCAGGTTCATCACGATCATCACCACCGGCACCGCCGCCAGCGGCATGCCGACCTCCTGGGCGCGCAGCACGAGGAATGCCTCGCTGAAGCGCGCGAGGGTGAAGACGAGACCGATGCCCACGACCCACCAGAAGGAGGCGGGGAACGCGGCGATCCCGCCCAGCAGACTCCCGCGGGCGTGGGCCGCGTGCCCCTCCGGGCGCTGGGGATCTTCGACGCCGAACACCAGCAGTCCCACGGCGATCGCGCCCGGGATCACCGCCACGGCGAATACGAAGCGGAGATCGCCACCCGTGGCCACCAGCAGCGCGATCGCGAGCAACGGGCCCCCGAAGGCTCCCACCGTGTCGAGAGCCTGGCGAAGTCCGTAGGCCGCGCCCCGCACGGCGGCGGGGGTGACGTCGGCCACCAACGCGTCTCGCGGAGCGCCGCGGATCCCCTTGCCGATCCGATCGAAGAAGCGGGCGGCCAGCACCTCGAAGGGCGTCACCGCCACCGCGAAGACCGGCTTGCTGAGCGCCCCGAGTCCGTAGCCCAGCACGGCCAGCACCTTCCGCCTTCCGATCCAATCGCTGAACGCGCCCGAGAAGGCCTTGGTGACCGAGGCCGTGGCCTCTGCAATTCCCTCGATGACGCCGACCAGGGTGGCACTGGCGCCGAGCGTCGAGACCAGGAACACCGGCAGGAGCGCGTGGACCATCTCCGAGGAGATGTCCATGAAGAGCGAGACGAAGCCCAGGGTCCAGACGGTGGTGGGAACGGCGCGCCAGCCAGACGCGGAAGGTTGAGCCATGAACGGATCATGATAGCAACGAAGG
Organism: Myxococcota bacterium; assembly: GCA_041577695.1. GTDB lineage: Bacteria > Myxococcota_A > UBA9160 > UBA9160 > PR03 > JASJBO01. The sequence goes on from JBFGIM010000019.1 coordinate 13,088, forward strand.
GCAACGCGACGTGTTCCGCCGCAGCGAGTGCAGAAGGCTAGGCCCTCCCGGCCCGCTGATCGGAGGCGCGCAACCCCAGCAGCTCGATCAGCCCCGCGTGCGAGTCGACCACGAAGTCGGCGTCGGGCAGCTCGCTGGAGTCGTCGTGGCTGGCGCGGATGCGCACCGACACCATCCCCAGCCTGCGCGCCCCCGCCACGTCGGTGCGACGCAGGTCGCCGACGTGGAGCGCGCGCTCCGGCGCGATCTTCAGCGGATCGAGCGCCGCGCGGAAGGCGCGCGGATCCGGCTTGGGCACCCCCACTTCGTCGGAGAAGCTCTCGGCCGCCAGCCCGCCGAGCAGGCCCAGCCGATCGAGATGGCGCCGCACCACGCGTCCCGGCGTCAACCCCGTATCGCAGACCAGCGCGCAGGGAATACCTGCCGCCGCCAGGGCCTCCAGGGTGGCGCGGGCTCCGTCCAGCGCCTCCACCCGGCTCGAATGCGACGCCTCCTCGAAGTTCCGCACCAGGTGCTCGTGGGCCGGGTGCGGCTCGACCAGGCCGAGCTGGGCAAGACCCCACAGTGCCACTTCGTGGGCGCCACTCGCCCTGCCCTCGCGCCAGAGGCGCATGTGCCGCTCCCAGGCCGCGTCGAAGGCCTGCGCGGCCACTTCCTCGGACACCTCGACGCCGGCCTCGCGTGCCGCGCTGCGCAGCTCGGTCACGCGAACCGCGTGCGCCAGCGCCCAGTCCTCCTCGACGAGCAGCGTGTTCCAGCAGTCGAAGGTGACCGCCGCCGGGGGCGGCGGAGCCTCGACGATGCGTGCCTGCGCCAACGCCGGCGCCACGGAGGGCGGCAGCTTCTCCAGCACCGCGGAGACGGCCTCGTCCACCGGTCCGTCGGTGCGCACCCGAACGTACTCGGCAGCGTCGAACTCCTCGATCGGCTCCCACTGGCGCACCAGCGCGTCGTGGAGGTCCCTCCAGCCACCGCGGTCGCTTCGCGCCTCTCGTTCGGCCAGCCGCTGGTCCACCGTTGCCCCGGATGCCTGACACTCGACGAAGAGGAAGGGCACGGCGATGCGCCTCGCCAGGGATCGGGCCCGGCGGCGTTGGCTGGCCAGGGCAAAGCAGCCGTCGAGTACCACCCGCTCACCCGCCTCGAGGGCCGACTCCGCGCGGCGGATCGCCTCGAGATAGACACGATCCTCGACGTCGGACGCGAAGGTTCGCAGCCCAGCGCTCCCGTCGTCGACCTCGGCCAGCAGGTCGTCGCGAACGCGATCGGTCTCGATGACCAGGGCGTGCAGCCGCGCGGCGACCTCACGGGCGACGGTGCTCTTGCCGCTCGCGATCCGACCCCCCACTGCGACGAGGCGCCGCTCCGACGCGGGCTCGTTCACGAGGTCACCTGTCGCAGCGCGGTCGGCGCCTGGGGCCAGCACATCGGGGCAGACTTGCGCGCGGCGCAGCCGAGATCAATCCGGACCTCCAATTCCCCAGGGGAGGCCCGCCGCGCGGCGCTCGAGCCCGCTAGCCCGCTTGACAGTGCGGGGAGCGTGAACAGCTCTTGCCCCGATGGGCGGCCGGTCGAGCGAAGAACCGGCGCCGTCCCGCAACAGGAGGAAATCGTCATGTCCCAGTCCTGGTATTCGAGCCCCTCCGAGACGTCCTTCGACCAGCTGAGGCGCGGGCTCGACGAGTTGTTCGAGCGCGTCGGAGCCGGGCCGTCGCGGCGCGCCGGGGCTTTTCCGCCCATGAACCTCTTCGAATCGGAGGACGGCTTCGTCCTGACCGCGGAGCTTCCCGGCGTGAAGGGCGACGACATCGAGATCGCCGTCGAGGGCAATCGCGTGACCGTGCGCGGCGAGCGGAAGATCGATCATCCGAGCGACGCCAGCGTGCACCGCCTCGAGCGGCAGTCCGGCGCCTTTCGCCGGACCCTCGAGCTGCCGGTGGAGATCGATGCCGAGAAGGCCGAGGCCGTCCACCGCCACGGGGTCCTGATGCTGAGGATCCCCAAGGCGCCCGAGCACCAACCGCGACGCATCAACGTCCAATCGAGCTGAAGGAGGCACCATGAGCATCGAAACCACGTCCCAGCAGGGTGATCTCCAGACGCGCGAGAAGGCGGAAGTACAGCGCGAGGGTACGCGACCCGGTCCGCTGTTCCGTCCCGACGTGGACATCGTCGAACGCGCCGAGGAGTTCGTCGTCACCGCCGACCTGCCCGGAGTCGATCAGGAGCACGTGGACGTCCGTCTGGAGAACGGCGTGCTCTCGATTTCTGGGCGCCTCGCCGTGGGGCTCGAACCGGGCTGGACACCGCGCTATCGCGAGTACCGCACCGGTGGCTATCAGCGCCAGTTCTCGCTCTCGGATGGGATCGACACCGAGGGCATCCGCGCCAGCATGCGCGACGGCGTACTCGAGCTGCGCCTGCCGAAGAGCGAGCGCCAGCGACGGCGTCGCATCGACGTCTCGACGGCCTGACGCGACCGCACCCAGCGAGGGCGCCGGCGCGATGGCCGGCGCCCTTCACGCTTCCATGCGGGCCCTGATGGGAGGGCGCGCTGCAGGCCGCCGCCGCCCTAGCCCCCGGAACGCTTGACGGTGTAACCGCGCGCCCCGAGCTCCGCGACGAGCACGTCGCGGTGATCGCCTTGGATCTCGATCACGCCGTCCTTGGCGGAGCCACCCGTGCCACAGCGACGCTTCAGCTCCGCAGCGAGCGCCTTCAAGGCGTCGCTCGCCAGCGGGATGCCTTCGATCACAATCACGGTCTTGCCACCTCGACCCTTCACCTCGCGGCGCACGCGCACGATGCCGTCACCCCGCGGCGCTCGCGGTGAAGCCGTGCAGGCGCAGCGCTTGGCGGGACGGCCACAGCGGGCGCACACCCGACCCTCGTCGGAACGGTAGACGGTTCGCGCGTCGTCTCGGCGGGCCATCCGGCTCTCAGTCGCCCGGGCGAGCGGGTGGGCCTCGCTCCGACCGCGCGTCGACGAAGATGGGCGACGACCACGCCCGCGCCTCGGCGTCCTCGAGACAGTCGTCCCCGCCGCCCGCACGGCACAGGTGCACGGAGGTACAGGCGCCGGACCCGTCGCGCTGGCAGCGGAGGCCATCGCCGTTGACGTGCGGAGTGGCTTGCTGGATGGCCCGCACGTAGTAGACGGTGTCGCGCCCCACCGCCGCGAACTCCGGGTCCTCGAACTCGACCGCGCAGCCGGCTGCGTCGTCGGGGCAGGCGAGAATCTTCCAGGGATCTTCGATCCGCGCGGCCGCGTCCTCGGCGGGGTCGCCGCCGGAGCGGATGCGGACCACCTCGATGCGGACGATCCGATGGCGCGCGTCGCCCGGGTTGTGGCACTCGCCGCGGCACAGGCGCTCCAGCCGTTCGGTCCCCAGGGCTGCCACCGCGTCGTCGGGGCAGCCGGGCTGCTGTTGCAGCGCGCCCGCGGCGCGCACCCGGAAGCGCGGGGACTGGTCCATCTCCACGTCTGCGCCCATCGGCAGCGGCGTCGGGCCCGGCCCGTTGAGCAGGTCGAACCAGAGCAGGATGCGGGGCCCGGAGGTTCCGTACACCTCCTTTCGCTCGAGCGCGTCCCAGATCGCGTTCCGGTCACGTGCCGCGGCGTGCACCGCGACGAGCCCTCCCGTGTAGTAGAAGCTCGCCGACCGTTCGACGTCGCCGCCCGGCAGCAGCAGCACCTGGCTGGCATCGACCGGAACGGATTCTGCCTGCGCCGGGTCCGACTGGGGCTCCACCCGAGCGCGTATCTCCTGGGCGCCGACGCCCCAGGCGTCGGTCATGCCCTCGGGCGTGAACTCCTTGTACCCGCTGGCGGGGCGCGCGAAGTGGGTGTCGCTCGAAGCGATCAGGCCGAAGCGGAAACGCTCGCCCGACGGCCCGGAGGCGGCCAGCGCGTACTGGGTGCTGCCGCCCGGCCGGTAGTCGAAGGCGGGCTGGAAGCAGTCGGTGCACTGGCCCGCGTCCAGCCAGTCGGCGCCGCGCTGGCCCGGAACCACGAAGCGGGCCGCGTCGGGCCCCGCAGCCAGGAAGCGCTCGCGGGTCGCGGCCGCGTGCCGCGCACACGCCTCGTCGGATCCACCCGAGTCGAGGCAGCGGCGGTGGATCATCTCTCCGGCCTGCCAGCAGGGAGGCGTGAAGCCGTCGCCGGGCTCGGGGCACGCGAGCGCGCCGTCCGGGCCGGCGATCACGTGACGCCAGGGTCGGTACGACTCGGAGTTGCCGTGGCCCGAGTAGACCTCGATCAGGGTCTGCCGGCGCGGGTCGTGCTGTGCATCGGCGAGCTGCTTGTCCCACGAGATGCCCGGCGGTGTGGTGTTCCCCCAGGCATTGCCGTGCGGGATCACCAGGGCGGGGAAGCCCCATTGGTCGAGCTTCGCGAAGAGCTCGCGCGGCGTCGCGGTGGCTTCGGCGCACTCGGCCGGAAGCTCGCGCACGTCGACGCCCTCCGGGCAGACCGGGACGCTGCGCAGCTGGCGCCGATAGGCGCCGAAGTCGAAGTAGCGCTGACGGTTGGCGAAGTCGGCCGCCGTCATCGCCAACCCGAGCATGCGGCCGTTCGTCGACCGCATCGCGTCGAAGGCCCGGCCGCGCGCGGCAATCGGGCGGGTGGGAACACGGTCGTCCTCGGTATCGCGGAAGACCACGTTCTTGTGACCGTAGGGGGTCTCGGGTGTGGCTCCCATCTGGGTCCACTCCCATCCGATGAAGGCCGCCAGGTCCGGGTTCGCCGGGTCTCCGGCGATCGCGTTGCACTGGCGCACCGATTCGAGGCTCTCGCGCCAGTGCCGCGGCGAGAGACTCTCGGCGTGGTCGTTGAGCGAATAGAAATCGAGAGCGGAGCAGAAGCGCGCGAAGTCGCAGGCGTCGGCCGGCGGATGGGCGCCCTCCCCCTGCATCAGCGGCAGGCTGTGCAGGAACGCATCGAGCGAGAAGGTCGTGTGGACGTGCAGGTCGCCGAAGAGGATCTGCTTGTCGCGCGACCCGGCCCCGAGCGCGCGCGAGGCGGCTCGCTGGCTGCGCTCCTCGCCGAGCTGGTGCGCCTCGCTGCGCGCCTGGGCAGTCGGGGTCCCCGCCGCCTCGACGTCGCCGCGCAGCTCGAGCCAGATGGCGCCTGCGTACACCGCGACGAGCACGACCGCGATCCCCAGGACTCCCAGGACGGCCCTCACGGGGCTCCTCCTCCGCTCAAGCGAGCAGTCGCTCGCAGCCCGTGCCGCTCAGGATCGAGTCCAGCGCGTCGCAATCGCTGGGGGTCAGCTCGACGCGGGCCTGGCGCAGCCGGTGCAGACACTTGCTTTGGTACGGGAAGGGTCGCTGGACCCACGGGCGACCGTCGACCTCGCACTCCACCTGCTCGGAAGACGCGTCGAGTGCCGCCGCATTCCCGAGCAGGAAGGGCACGTAGACCCGGCCGATCTCGGCGAGCAGCGCTCGGAAGCTCGTGGGCACCGCGTCCCGCGCCATCCAGCCGTCGGCCTCGGGGGCAACGCCCGACAGCTCTTCCACGACGTCGACCCAGGCGACCACTCGCGGCGCTTCCGCCAACGCGATGGCGGCCGGCGTCGGATCGAAGGTCGCGAGCTGGGTGAGCTGGCCGTAGAGTCCGAAGTCCGCCGTGCCCGGCCGCGCGCCCATCACGAAGCGCGAGCTGGTCAAGTGCGCATCGAGGGCATGCAGCAGCCTCCGATAGCTCGCCTCGATCACCGGAGCCGTGATTTCGTTGGAGCCCACCACCCAGAGCCGCTCGATCTGGCGCTGTGCAAACTGCTCGCCCAGCGCCACGGTCGCTTCTTCGGACCGATCGGTTCCGAACCAGCGCGGCAGGATCCGGGCAGCCTTGTCGATGTCGGGTGCGTAGGCCCAGCGGTAGTGGAACATGCACTTGGTGACCCATTCGTCGGCGTAGTCCTCGACGAGCGCATCGAGGAAGGCCACGACCGGATCGTCGGGCACGACCGAGCGCCCGGCGAAGCGCTTCTCCAGCTCGCGAATCAGCGGGGTCGTATCGGTGCGCGCTTCGGGCGCGCCGTCCGGGCCCTCGAGGATCAGCTGGGGCAGCAGCTCTACCCGGGGCCGAGGCAGATCGCGACCCTCGGCGGTGCCGCGGGTGATCCAGACGTACGGAATGCGCCGGTAGCGGAGCACCGCCCGGAGCTTGCGGCTGTAGGGCGATCCGGGCGCACCCACCATGCGAAGCGGCTCGGGGCGCTCCGAACTCAAGACCGACTCGACTCGAAAGCGCTGTGGAGAACCATCGCCCCGATCCAGATTGAGAGTGGACTCGCTCTTCCCGCCGCAGCGGGTTTCTTCCGGTCGGACCACATCCCCCGGAGCCTCGCTTGCGACCATTGTGCCACACCCCGCACTCCGTTCCGAGGCTGCGGCGGGGAGGCGCATCGGCAGAGTTTGCGCTTCATTCCCGGCTGCCCGATGCCCGCTGCCAAGGAGCCGAGCATGTCTCTCACCGATGGACTCGACCTGATCTCCTCCGAAGCCTACGGCGCCAGCGGACCGCCGCACGCCTCGTGGACGGCGTTGCGACGCGAGTCCCCCGTGCACTGGTGCGATCCGGCGGGCTGGCCGCCCTTCTGGGCGGTCACCAGACACGCGCACATCTGTCAGGTCTCGAAGAACCCGCAGACCTTCCTGAGCCATCCCGGCATCACCCACCAGCCCGAGGGACGCATCATCGACCGCGAGCAGGGCATCGGAGCCATGCGGACCATCATCGAGATGGATCCGCCGCAGCACCGCAGCTATCGCAAGGTGGCGAGTCCCTGGTTCACGCCCCGCGCCCTGGCCCGGATCGACGACGCGGTGGAGGCGAGCGCCCGCGGCGTCGTCGACGCGCTGGCGGGGACCACCGGCGAGGGTGAGTGCGACTTCGCCACCGACGTGGCCACGGTCCACCCGCTGCGCATCCTGTCCACGATCCTCGGCGTTCCCCGCGAGCAGGAGCCGGACATCCTCCGCCTGACGAACCAGCTCTTCGGCGCCGACGACCCGGACCTGCAGCGCAGCGGCGAGGACCGCACTCAGGCGATCCGCGAGCTCGGCCTCGAGCTCTTCCAGCTCTTCCAGCCCATCATCGAGGACCGCAAGAAGAACCCGCGCGACGACCTGGCGACCGTACTGGCCAACGGACGGGTGGACGGTGAGCCGATGGGACTGATGGAGACCTTCGGCTACTACCTGATCACCTTCTCCGCCGGCCACGACACCACCAAGAACTCCATCGCGGGCGGCATGAACGCCCTGCTCGACAACCCTGCGGAGCTCGACAAGTTCCGGCGCAACCCGGAGCTCGACGCCAGGCTCGTCGAAGAGGTGGTGCGCTGGACGTCGCCGGTCAACTACATGCGGCGGACCGCGGCGCGGGACGCCGAGCTGGGCGAAGTGAAGATCCGGCAGGGGGATCACCTGATCCTCTTCTACGCCTCGGGCAACCGCGACGAGGACGTCTTCGAGGATCCCTTCTCGTTCCGGGCGGACCGCCACCCCAACCCGCACATCGGCTTCGGCTACGGCGAGCACTTCTGTCTGGGCGCCCACCTGGCGCGCCGCTCGCAGCGCGCGCTGTTCCGCGAGCTGGGCCGGCGCCTGGAGCACATCGAGCGCGCCGGCAAGCCCGAGTGGATCCATTCGAGCTTCGTGGTGGGGATCAAGCGCCTGCCCGTGCGCTACCGGATCGCACCCGCGCCTCGATGAAGAGCGCGTCGCGCTCGGACCGCGGCACGAAGCGCTCCTCGCGACCCACCGTTCGCCGGGCCTCGCGCAGCCGCACCGCATCGCGGCGATAGAAATCTTCGAGGCTCTGCAGGCGCCCCTGCACCTCGGCCGCCTGGCGGCGCGCCGGGCGACTCTCCAGCAGGTGCTCGAAGATCCGGGCCAGCAGCTCGTCGGAACGACCGTCGAGGAAACGGCGCGTCGCCCCGAGCAGCTCGGGCGGCACGCGTCGCAACGCCGCCAGGCGCGAGCCCCGGAAGTGCGGCGCCCGGGGGAGCCGTGAGCGCGGCTCCAGGTGCCCGATGCGGGCCAGCAGGTCCACCGCGGCGTCGAAGGCTTCGCGCGCCCGGTGTCGGGGGCGGAAGACGCCGTGCCAGCACAGGTCGAGGTCGGAGAAGGCTTCGGGCCGCGTCGTGTAACACAACAGGAGCTGGTGCCCACTGCGGCCGGTTCCGATCGCCGGGTACAGGAAGTCGAAGGCACCGTCCACGTTGTAGCGCGGCCGCAGCGTGCGGATCAGCTCGTTCTCGAGGCGCAGCGCCTCGCCCTCCGAGGGCTGGACCCGCACCTCGAGGGAGTGCGCCTCGCGCACCAGGGTGCGCATCTTGCGATGGGCCTTGCGGCGACCCGCGTTGCGATAGCACGCCAGGCGGCGCCGGATGCGCTTCGCCTTGCCGGCGTAGAGCACGGCGCCCGTCTCGTCCCGAAAAAGGTATACCGCCGGCGCGTCGGGCAGCTCGCGCAGCAGGTCGGCCCCGAACTTGCGGTCGAAACGCTTCATCCCCACCGCGGGAGAGCGTAGGAGATCGGGCACCCCCGGCGCACGTCCTCGGCTGGCGGGGCAAGAGCACCCGCCCGGTCGGGGTAACCGAACCGGGCGGGGCTCGGCCATCGCGCGCACTCCGGGTTGCGCGCGCGACGGTTACGGCGTGGGCAACGAAGCGCACCTCGCATCGAAATTGCAGTCGACCAGCTGGTTGACCTCACCGTCCTCCGGCTTCACCTCGAGGAAGAGCCCGAGGCCGCGCGCGTAGTACTTGCGCTCGAAGACGTCCGGCTCGATCGGCGTGAAGTCTCGCGTGACGACACAGTCGTGGTTCGAACAGAGCAGCTCGGCCAGGCCCTCGGGCACGAAGGCGTCGAGCTCGGGCTGGTTGCCGGGACCGTAGGTGGTCGACAACACGGTCGCGGCGTCCTCGGCGTTTCCGGCCGACCATTCCTGGCGATAGGTGGCGCCCACGTAGGGGTTGGCCAGGAAGAGGGTGCCGGGGCGGTCGCCGTCGCGTCCCGCCTTGAAGGATCCGTCGATGCTGACCAGCTCGGGCAGCATCGGATCGTCGCCTGCGAAGGTCTCGAAGTCCTTGACCTCTTCACCGCAGTAGTCGACGTTTCCGTTCTTGCGCTGCCCGTACCAGTCGTCGGTGTCTTCGCTCTCCGGATCGGCGCTGACCAGGTCGCGGATGACGACGCAGGTGACGCCCTCGATCAGCTTGGTCTCGTCGAGCACCTCGACGGTATTGCTCTCGTCCTCGGATTCGTAGGACCAGTGGTTGCCGATCTCCAGCGGGAAGTAGGGGTTCGGGTTGACCAGATTGTGGAAGTCGTCCTCGAAGTCCTCGGGCTCGAAGGACGGGTCGTAGCGCCCCTGGCCGACCAGTGTGCAGAGGTGTTCCCGGGCGGCGCGTTGCTCGCGGCAGAGCGTCTGGCCCTCGACCCGAGCCTCTTCGGCCTCCTCGTAGCACTCGGCCCGCTCCTCGTCGTCCGAGACGTTGAGGCAGATGGCCCGGGCGCTCAGGACGTCGTCCCGCACCTCGGCCCAGCACGCCAGGAACTGGGTGGTGGCGGTGGAGGAGCAGTAGCGTCCGCGGCGCTCGGCGGAGGCGGTTCCCGTCCCCAGCACCAGGGCCGCCACTGCAACCATGGCCAAACCGAGGCATCCCCAGGTCAGGCAGGATCCGTTCTCGCGGGCATCGGCCGGCCGATGTCGAGTCATCATGTTGCGTCTCCTGGTTCTCGTGCCCCGACCGGACCATCACGACCTCGTGAAGCTCTGGATTCGGGCTGACGCTGCTTTTCTACGGGTGCTCCCGGTGCCGATCCATCCGGGTGATGTCGTACGCCACTATTCTCCGCATCGGCGCTTTGGCGTAGAAGGCAGGATTTCCCCAGGCGCAGCGGGGGGTTTGGGCTCGCCCCGCGAGCGGGCCCAACCGGGCACGTGGGGCCGTAACCGGCTCAGAAAGGTGGCATCCGAGTGCCGGCGCTCGAAGGGGGGACCGCGGCGTGACCACCAAACGGATGGGATCGACCCTGCTGGGAAGCTGCTTCGCCCCTGAGGGGGAGGCGAGTGGCTCGGTCGATGGCCGCCCCCGGCTCGCGCGCTGAGCGACCCGTGGGAGGTCGGTCGCCCCAGGGCTCTCGCACGCTGCTCGGCGAGGTGCGCGCCTGTCGCATCTGCGCCGAGCACCTGCCGTTGGAACCCCGGCCGGTGCTCCAGATCGATCCGCGCGCGCGGCTGCTGATCGCCGGCCAGGCGCCGGGCCGGCGCGTCCACGAGAGCGGTGTCCCGTTCCAGGATGCGAGCGGCGACCGGTTGCGCGCCTGGATGGGCGTTGCACCGGCGGTCTTCTACGACGCGTCGCGCGTGGCGATTCTGCCGATGGGCTTCTGCTACCCGGGCACGGGCCGGGCCGGCGACCTGCCGCCCCGACCCGAGTGCGCGGAGACCTGGCGCGAACGGTTGCTCGCGTCGCTTCCCAACCTCGAGCTGACCCTCGTCATCGGACGCTACGCGCACGAGTACCATCTGGGCGAGCGAAGGAAGGCGAACCTGACCGAAACGGTAAAGGCTTGGCGCGACTACTGGCCCGCCCTGCTCCCGCTGCCGCACCCATCCCCCCGCAACAACCCCTGGCTGCGCCGGAATCCCTGGTTCGAGCGGAAGACGTTACCCGCGCTGCGCACCCGGGTGGACGAGATCCTCGGAGCGTCGGGCGCTACTGCTGCGCGTTGACGTGGGGCACGTACTCGCGGCAGGGCTGCGAGCGCAGGCCCGGACAGGCCGGCAGCGCGTCGGGCACCGCCACACCGGGGATCACCGGGAGCAGGATGCTCGAGGCATGCGCCGCCGAGTGCGACACCGCGTGGGTCACCGGCTCGTCGAATTGCAGCACGTCGAACTTCCAGCGCCCCTTGTTGGCGCCGGGCGTCGAGATCTCGAGCCGCAGCTGCGAGCCGGCGCGGAACACGTGACCGAAGGGGTAGATCTCGATCCGCACCATCTCCCACTGTCCGGCGGGTAGCGGTACCAGGTCGGACTCCAGCCGGGTCGGCAGCGGCCGCAGCGGCGTCGAGTCGGGCGTGAGCGTGCGCTGGCTCGCGCGCAGCCAGCCGCTGGTCACGTAGGCTTCACGCCCGTCGGGCCGGATCTCCGAGAGCGTGACCTCCAGGTCGGCGTCCTCGGCCGTGGACTGGATCCACAGGTCGGCGCTGGCGTGGCCCAGCACCATCAGGTCATCGACCAGCGGCTCGCTGGCGAAGACCACCTGGCGGCCCTGCAGCCAGGGCAGCCACTGGATGTCCGGCAACGCCTTCTCGAAGGCGTCGCTTACGACGTAGGTCTCGCCCCCCTTGGCATTGTCGTGCTGGAAGGTCGAGGCCGCCTCGGCCTCGACCGGGGGAACGTCGCGCAGGCTTCCGTCCCGGTTCAGGAAGAAGCGCTGCGGAGTGGTCTCCGGCGGCGGCCAGGACGGGAACGCGAGCTCGAAGGCGCCCTCGGGCGCGCCGTCCCCGGCGGCGCCCGAGCCGCCGCCGCTCTCGAAGATGATGCGGACGTCGGGCTCGGCCTCGTACGCCGCGCGCGCGGCCTCGAAGTCGGTCCCCGGGGCGAAGCGCGCCTCGGGCAGCCCTACCGGCGCGCCGAAGATGCTGTCGAAGAGGAACGGTGCCAGACCGCGGAGCAGCGGGGGGACCTCGAGGATCTCGCGCGCCACGTAGAAGTCCAGGAAGTTCTTCCACTCGGCCAGGATCTGCGGGGTGTAGCCGTCGGCATGGGCGCCGTTGTAGCCGGTCATGCGCACCACCGGCGCCGCGTCGAAGCGGTTCCACAGATCGGGGAAGTGGCCGCCGGTCTGCTCGTCCTGCCACGCCCCGGAGGTGAAGACCGGAACGTCGATGCGATCGACGAAGGTGCGCGGATTGAGCGGGTCGTAGATCTCGGGCACGTAGTACGGGTTGTCGAGCGCCTTCTGGATGATGTCGACCTTCTGCGAGTGCAGCAGCTGGTTCTCCTCGCAGATCGTGTCCCCCGCGTCCACCAGGCCCTGCTCCCACCCCTGCCCGTAGGGGTCGGCCCGATCGAGCACCCGCTGGCCCCACTCGACGGCGAATCCGTCGTTCAGGATGCCGCCGGGCCCGAGCACCGTGTCCGTGCCCGAGATCACCGACAGCGGCGTGATGGCGGCCAGGCTCGGCGGCCGCACGCTGGCCACGAAGAGCTGGCTGATGCCCGGGAACGAGAGACCTGCCATCCCCACGTGGTTGTGCGCGACCCAATCCTGGGCCGCGACGGTCTCGACGATGTCGTAGCCGTCGAGCAGCTGGAGCGGCTCGAAGAAGTCGTAGGCGCCGCCGGAGCAGCCGGTGCCCCGCATGTTGACGCCCACCGTCGCGTAGCCGAGGGCGCCGGCGATCAGGCCCGAGGGGTGATTGGGCGCGTCGCACAGCACCGGGAGCTGGGCGCACAGGGGCGCGAGATCCAGGTCGCCGAAACGGAGGGGCGCCCCGGGCTGGGAAGGCTCGTAGCCCGAGTAGTTGATCAGCGTCGGATAGGGCCCGTTCTCCGGTGGGCCCGGCAGCGACACGTACACCGAGAGCCGGGTGCCGTCGCGGGTGGTGATGTAGCCGTAGCCGGGGGCGAGGACCTGCCCGGTATAGAAGTCGCGCGGCGGCGTGCTCTGTTCCGCCGACAGCACCGCCACCGGATCGGAACGCTCGGTCGGGGTGCCCCGGGCGACCACGCGGTAGCCCGCACCGGGCGTCAGCTCGCGGAAGATGAGGCTTCCCTGGAAGTCCGCGAGGCCCTCGGCGACGGTCCCGCCCGCACCTTCGACGAGCTCGAGGAGGCCTCCCGGCTGCGCGTGGGTCACGAACACCTGCCCGACACTGCCCCGCGTCTGGAAGCTCGCCGGCGCCACCACTTCGAACGCGGTCGTCACCCGAACGACGTCGGAGCGAACACGGACGTCGGCATCGAGCTCGTGGACACCGGGCTCGAGGTTGCCGAGCGTCCCGGTGAGCCGGTCGCCGCGCCGAACGAGGAGCCGGCGATCGAGGGGCACGCCGTCGAGCAGCACCCGGACCGGACTCGCGGGCGGCGGGAGCGCCAGCTCGAAAGCGACGGCGCGTCCGGTGAGCGACCCGGCCCCCGGAGCGACGAAGGCCGGCTCGGACTGACTCGAGGGAGAGGCGCCCAGGGCGGGAACCAGCAGCAGAACGAGGAGCAGCTTCATGCGCGGCAAGAGGGGGCTCCACGTTCGCATCCGGGGTCCGCGGGGCACGCTGCCCCATATCTACCGACCGAGTGTTAAGTAGCTGCGATGGCCTCCCTTGTAAACGACCCCGCCCGTGCCTGCCGGGCTACCGGACGCGGAGCCGCGCCAGCGCCAGACCCGACTCCCCGGCCACGGCATAGACGAGATGAGCGACGTCGCCCTCGACGAACACGTAGGGATCGCGCAGCTCGTTCACGGGACGATCGACCGAGCTGCGCACGGATGGCGCCACGGGCTGGTCGGCACCCTCCCATTCACGTTCGGGGCGCAGCACCTCGACGGCGTCGGACTCGCGCCAACCCATCCAGTCGCCGACGAGATCGATGCACGAGACCAGGATGTGCTCGGGCGCGGCGCCGACCCGGGTCCAGAGCACGAGGAGCTGCTCGCCACGGCGCCACACCCCCGCGTGTCGCATATCCGGGCCGAACAGGGTGGGTCCCTTCTCGAACCCGGTGAGTCCATCGCGGCTGCGGAGCAGATGACCCGGCATCGCGATGCCGTACCACCATTCGTCGTAGCGGAAGACCCGGAGGTAGGGGGGCGCCAACACCTCGTCGCGCGTCTCGAAGTCCATGCCGTCCCGCGAGATGGCGACACGCGTCACCTGGTGGGCGAAGGCGTCGAGCCCGTGGTAGTAGAGCCGGATCGTCCGGCTCTCCTCGTCCGCGACCGCGTCCGGCGAAGCGATGTGGGGAATCACGCAGTCGTCGAGCGGACTGGGCACGCCGGGCGCACGCGGCTGGGAGAGCTTCGCCGCGTCCACGCCCGCCGGGATCTCCGGCGCGTCCCGAAGGAACGGCGTCTGGTCCAGGCGCAAGGCGCCGGGCTCGTGGATCTTCCAGGGTCCCGTCACGCGCTCGGCGTGGGCGAGCTTGATGCGATCGCCCTTGTGGTCGGCGAAGTAGAGCGCGTAGCGCCCGCGGGAGCGATCGGCCCAATCGGGAAGCCGCAGCAGCGATGGACCGTTGATGTTCTGGTTGGGCCCCCGGTCCGCCGGCGAGGGCGGAATGATCGGGCCGTCCAGCAGGCGCGTCACCTCGAGCGTGGGGATCGCGGCCAAGTCCGCGCCACTACTCGGGCGGAGCGAGGAACTTCGTGGCAACCCAGCCCCGGGCCGGAGCTGCGATCCGCGTCCAATCCCCTCTTGCCACGCCCGCCAGCTCGACCCGGTCTCCGATCTCGAGGCGCGCGAGCTTGCGATGCTGCGTGCCAGGCCCCTCGCGGACCCACAGGACGTCCGCCGACACTGCCGCCACGCTGGAAGATGCTTCGGAGCCGGCAGTCTTCCGGGCCGCGGATTCCGGGGCGGCGGGTCCGGCAACCTGCTGCGCGATCTCGGCCGCCGCGCCGGGAAGCTCGAGCTTTGCGAGCCGCGCGGCCAGCGCATCGATCTCGAGCTGCTTCGCTGCCAGGGCCTCGGCGTGGAGAAGACGCTCGCTCTCGAGCTGGGCCCGGAGCGAGGGCTCGGCCGGTTGGAGCGCGGCCTCGAGTCGGGAGAGGCGTTCCTCGAAGCCGGGCGGCGCCGCGTCGACCGACACGGGCTCGCCAGGCGGCGTGCGTCCCACCGCGAAGCCCGCCACCACGACCGCGACCGCGGTGACGATCCACGGGACGAAGCGCGTGGGGTTGGGAATGCGAGGCGAACTCGACTCGGGCTCGCGCTTCGCCCGCGGCTTCACGGACTCGAGACCAGCCAGGGCGTCGGCCGCCAGGAACAGCTCGGCCAGCGGCCGCATCGCCTCGGCGAGCCGGGCGGAGGCCAGCCGCCGCACCAGCGCCTGGGCGCGAGGGCCGGGCGGTTGGCCGTAGCGGGTTCCGAAGAAGCGCTCGACGGCCTCGGCCGAAGGATGCTGCGGAGCGCCCTGCCAGGCCACCGCGTGCACGTAGGGAGTGCCGCCGTTCGCCGCGCAGCGCAGGTAGGCGACCGAGAGATCCCGGCCCGGAAGCAGGAACCAGCCGAACTCGGGCCCCGGGTCCTCGAGAGGACGACGGCGCATCGCTCGCTCGATCGCCTCGGCCACGTCCTCGGGTGCGTCGGACACGAAGTCCACGCCGCCGGCGAAGCGCGCCTGGATCCAATTGGAGAGCGGTACGTTGGAAAGCTGCGAGCCGGATCGCTGCATCGTGGCACCCCCGCGCGAGTTCGGGCCCGCGTGGGCCCGGCCGCCAGGGGGAGACGACCGTGCAGAGCGTAGAACTCCGACACCGCCCGCGGCAAGTCCGGCCCGACCGCCTCCCGCGACGCGATCGGGGGATCATCGCAGCGAGCGCGTCAGGAGCGCGACGATCGCTCGCCGCTGCGCGGCTACACCCGGGCGGCCGGCTCCCCCGCGCCCCGCTCGCGACGCCGGACCCACCACCACGCCGGCACCGCCAGC
>JBFGIM010000020.1:0-28733 GCA_041577695.1 Myxococcota bacterium
AGCTGCCCCACCCGCAGCCGCTTGCGGATCTCCTCGACGGCGGCGGCCATGTGGCTGAAGTCCGGGTCCTTCGACTTGGTGAGCGGAGTGGGCACACAGACGTTGATGACGTCACAGCCCGACAGCTCGTTGAAGTCCACGGTCGCCGAGAGCCGGCCGGAGTCCACGGCCTCCACGATGTCGGAGCCGGGCACGTCCTCGATGTAGGAGCGCTTGCCCTGGATGGCGCGCACCTTCTCGGCGTCGAGCTCGAAGCCGGTGACGTGGAAGCCCGCCTTGGCGAACTCCACGGCCAGCGGCAGCCCGACGTAGCCCAGGCCCATCACACCGATCCGCGCCTCGCGGGCGTCGAGACGCTCCGCCAGCTGCTGCAGCCTCGTCATCGTCCATCTCCTTCGGGAGGCGTCCCGGGCTCCGCAGCGAAGTAGGCCGCAAAATAGCGGTAGCCGGACCAGAGGGTCAGACCCGTAGCGGCCACGAGGAAGGCCAGCCCGATCTGGTGGGCCGGCAGCCCCAGGGTCGGGGTCGGGAAGAGTAGCGCGCCGATGGCGATGTTCTGGAACACGGCCTTCACCTTGCCGGGCCAGGCGGCGGCCATCACCACGCCTTCGACTCCGGCCAGCCCGCGCAGTCCGGTGACGGCCAGCTCGCGTCCGATGATCACCACGACCATCGGCACGCCCCACTCGGGAATGCGCTCCGCCACCAGCAGCACGATCAGCGAGGTCGAGACCAGCAACTTGTCGGCAAGTGGGTCCAGCAGCTTCCCGATGCGGGTCACCTGGGCGCCGCGCCGGGCCAGCCAGCCATCTACGAGATCGGTCACCGCCGCCACGATGAAGAGCCAGGCCAGCACCTGGCTGCCGAGTCGCTCGCCGGCCACCGCCGGAAAGAGCAGCAGCACGGGCACGATCGCCACCCGCAGCAGGGTGATCGTGTTGGGCAGGTTCCAGAGTGTTTCTACGGGAGGCTCAGGAGCCTCATCGAGAGAAGTCACCATCGTAGCGGCGATAATAGTGGAGAACGCGCTTCACGTACTCCTGGGTCTCCCGATAGGGCGGAATTCCCCCGTAGCGGTCCACGGCGGTGGGGCCGGCGTTGTAGGCCGCCAGGGCCTGGTTCCAGCTCCCGTAGCGGTCGATCATCTCGCGCAGGTAGCGAGCCCCGCCCCGCACGTTCTCCTCGGGATGGAGAGGATCCCTGACGCCCAGGGACGCTGCGGTGGCCGGCATCAGCTGCATCAGCCCCTGCGCGCCCTTGTGCGACACCGCTGCGGGCTCGAAGTTCGATTCGGCGCGCACCACCGCCTTCACGAGCGCCGGCGGCAGGCCGTGGCGGCGGGCGGCGCGGGCGATCAACGGGTCGTAGCGGCTGGCGTGGCGGCGCGGCGTGTGGCGCACCTTGCGAAGCGTGCCTCCGACGCTGCCGACCTGGTACTCGCGGTAGCGGCGGTCCGAGGGCGAATCGGTCAGGTGGACCACGCCGTGCTCGTCGACGTAGCGGAAGAACTGTCGCGCCGACGCGGGCAGCGCCAGGGTCAGGATCAACGCGATCCCCACGCCGGTCATGGCCGTTCGTGCCACTGTTCGTTCCTCCGCCCTCGCCCCCCACGGGGGGACGTACGGATCCTCCATCGAGTCCCTCTTATCGGACCGCCCCGCGTCCATCCTTAGGCCCCCTCGCCCCTGGGGGTTGCACCCCCGGGCCCGGCGGGTGACGCTCGTCACCGGTCATGGCAGATCCCTGCGAATTCGAGTTCCTGGTGCTGGGCAGCGGCGTGGCGGGACTCTTCTACGCCCTGCGCGTAGCGGAGCACGGCCGGGTGGCGGTCGTCACCAAGCGCGCCGCCCAGGACTCCGCCACCGACTGGGCCCAGGGCGGCATCGCCGCGGTGCTGAACAGCGACGACTCGATCGAGGACCACGTGGCCGACACGCTGCGCGCCGGCGCCGGCCTGTGCCGGCCCCAGGTGGTCGAGCGGGTGGTCGAGCGCGGGCCCGCCATGATCGACGCCCTGGTCCACCACGGCGTCCACTTCGACCCGCCGGAGGGGGATGCCACCGGCGGCGGCCGCTTCGCCCTGGGTCGCGAGGGGGGCCACACGCGCCGGCGCATCGTCCACCACCGCGACACCACCGGCCACGAGATCTCGCGCGCGCTGATCGAGCGCGCCCGGGCCCACCCGGGCATCACCTTCTTCGAGAACCACCTGGCGGTGGACCTGATCACCGCGCGGCGCGCCGGCGTCGCCGGGCCCGACCGCGCGCTGGGCGCCTACGTGCTCGACGCGGTCACCGGCGGGGTGCAGCGCTTCCTGGCTCCGATCGTGCTGCTGGCCACGGGAGGCGGCGGCAAGGTCTACCTCTACACCTCGAATCCGGACGTGGCGTCCGGCGACGGCGTGGCCATGGCCTATCGGGCCGGCGCCACCGTGGCCAACCTCGAATTCATGCAGTTCCACCCGACCTGCCTGTTCCATCCCCAGGCCAAGTCCTTCCTGGTCTCCGAGGCGGTGCGCGGCGAGGGCGCGATCCTGCGCACCCGGGCCGGCGAGGCCTTCATGGGCCGCTATCACGAGATGCGCGACCTGGCCCCGCGCGACGTGGTGGCCCGCGCCATCGACAGCGAGCTGAAGCGCTCGGGCGACGACTCGGTGCTGCTCGACATCACCCACCGCGACCCGGAATACGTGCGCCGGCGCTTCCCCCACATCGCCGAGCGCTGCCTGTCCTACGGCATCGACATGACCAAGGAGCCGATTCCGGTGGTGCCCGCCGCCCACTACACCTGCGGCGGAGTCGATACGGATCTGAGCGGCGAGACCGACATCCCCAACCTGTTCGCCGCCGGAGAGGTGGCGTGCACCGGGCTCCACGGCGCCAACCGGCTGGCCTCGAACTCGCTGCTCGAGTGCGCCGTCTTCGCCGATGCCGCCGCCACCGAGAGCCTCCGGCGCCTGCCCGACGTGGAGCCGCCCCGCGGCGTGCCCGCCTGGCAATCGCAGTGGGTGAAGGACAGCGACGAGGCGGTGATGATCACCCAGAACTGGGAAGAGGTGCGCCGCTTCATGTGGAACTACGTGGGCGTGGTGCGCAGCGACCGGCGGCTGGAGCGCGCGCGCCACCGCATCGGCCTGCTCCAGGAAGAGATCGACGAGTACTACTGGAACTTCCGCATCACGCCCGACCTGATCGAGCTGCGCAACCTGGCCCGGGTGGCCCAGCTGGTGATCGAGTGCGCCAGCTGGCGCAAGGAGAGCCGCGGCCTCCACTACAACCTGAACCACCCCGAGATCGACGACGCCCGCTTCGGCGTGGACACGCTGATCCGCAAGAGCGTGATCGGCGGCACCCCGGTCAGCTTGCGCTGAGGCCGCTCACTCCGCGGTGACGTAGGCCGCGGTGATGCCGCCGTCGACCAGGAAGGTGGCGCCGTTGACGTAGGACGAGTCGTCGGAGGCCAGGAAGAGCGCGGCGCGGGCGATCTCGGGGGCTTCGGCCAGCCGGCCCATCGGCAGGTGGACGAAGCGGCGCGCGCGGGCGGCCGGGTCCGCCAGCAGCTCCTCCAGCAGCGGCGTGTTCACCGGCCCCGGACACAGCGCGTTGGCACGGATGCCGCGGCGCGCGTACTCCACCGCGATCTCCCGGGTCATGGCCAGCACGCCGCCCTTGCTGGCGGTGTAGGCGATCTGCGAGGTGGCGGCCCCCATCACGGCGACGAAGGACGCCGTGTTGATGATGGAGCCGCCGCCCGCGCGCAGCAGCGCGGGAAGACCGTGCTTGCAGCCGAGGAACACGCCCTTCAGGTTGACGGCCATCACCTGGTCCCAGACGTCCTCGGGCGTCGACTCGGGCGATCCGTCGGCGCCGGGAAAGATGCCGGCGTTGTTGAAGAGCACGTGGAGCGCGCCGTAGCTGCGCTCGGCCGCGGCCACCGCCGCTTCCACCTCGTCGCTGCGGGCCACGTCGCAGCGCACGAAGCACGCCGTGCCGCCCGCTGCCTCGATCGCCTTCACCGCCGCGGTGCCCGCCTCGGCGGCCCGGTCGGCCACCACCACCCGGGCGCCCTCGGCGGCGAAGAGCTTCACCGTCTCGAGGCCGATGCCGCTGCCGCCCCCGGTCACCAGTGCCACGCGTCCCGCCAGCCGTCCCTCGCTCATCGGGCGACCTCGCTCTCCAGGTAGAGGGTCTTGACCTCGGTGTAGGACTCCAGCGCCTCGGGGCCGAGCTCGCGGCCCAGGCCACTGCGCTTCCAGCCGCCGAAGGGCGCCTCGGTGTAGACGCTGCGGTTCGAGTTCACCGAGATCACGCCGGTCTCCACCGCGCGGGCCACGCGCAGGGCGCGGGCGCCGTCGCGGGTCCACAGCGAACCCGACAGGCCATAGGGCGAGTCGTTGGCCAGGGCCACCGCCTCCTCCTCGTCGCGGAACGGCAGCACCGCGACCACGGGGCCGAAGATCTCCTCCTGGGCGATGCGCATGCCGGTCTCCACGCGGTCGAAGACCGCCGGCGCCAGGAAGGACCCCGGGCGGTCGAGGGTCTCGCCGCCACAGACGCGGCGGGCGCCCTCGCCGTCGCCGACCGCCACGTACTCGAGCACGCTCGCGCGGTGCGAGGGCGAGATCAGCGAGCCGACCTGGGTCTCGGGATCGAGCGGGTCACCGACGCGCAGTCCGCGGGTGGCCGCCGCGAAGCGCTCGACGAAGTCGTCGTGCACCGAGGCCTCGACCAGCACCCGACTGCGCGCGCAGCAGTCCTGGCCGGCATTGCCGAAGACGGCCAGCAGCGAGCTCCGAACGCAGGCTTCCAGGTCGGCGTCGGCGAACACGATGTTGGCCGACTTGCCTCCCAGCTCGAGTGACACGCGCTTGATGTCGGCCGCCGCGATGCGCAGGATCTCGGCGCCGTTCTCGCTGTCGCCGGTGAAGGAGACCTTGCGCACGGCGGGATGCGCGATCAGCTCGCTCCCCACCGACGCTCCCGGGCCGGACAGCACGTTGAGGACGCCCGGCGGCAGCCCCGCCCCGTCGGCCAGACGCCCGAGCTGGAGCGCGCTCAGCGGCGTGGCGCTGGCGGGCTTGAGGACGACGCAGTTCCCCGCCGCCAGGGCCGGCGCCACCTTCCAGGCCGCGATCAGGAACGGGAAGTTCCAGGGCACGATCAGCGCGCATACACCCACCGGCTGGCGCAGCACCACGGCGAGGCCCGGTGCATCCACCGGGGCCACCCGGCCCGACAGCTGGCGGGCCGCGCCGGCGAAGAACTCGAAGCAGCCGGCGGCGGCGCCCACTTCCCAACGGGCGTCGGCGATGGGCTTGCCGGCGTTGCGCGCCTCGAGGGTCGCCAGGTCGCCGAGATCGTCGCGGATGGCCGCGGCCAGGCGCAACAGCACCGCGGCGCGCTCGGCGGCTGTGGCGCGGGGCCACGGGCCCCGGCGGAAGGCGCGCTCGGCGGCCGCCGCCGCGCGCACCGCGTCGGCCGATCCGGCGCGCGCCACTTCGGTGAGACCACTTCCGGTCGCCGGCTCGGAGACGTCGGCCCGCGCACCGTCGTCCGCGGGCGCGGCAGCGCCGTCGATCCACAGCTCGCGAACGATCGAGTCGTCGAGGCCTGCCACCGCATCCTCCGTCGGAACGAGGGGGCGGCAGGATATCGCGGGATCAGTCGGCGAGCACCAGCACGCCCTTCTCGAGCAGGGCATCGATCGCCTGGTGGACATGGCCGTCTTCGTCGGGGATGACGTCGAGCATGCGGCGCAAGGTGAAGCCGGCGCCGGCGAGGTCGAGTACCGCCTCCTCGGTCTGGCTCAGAGCGTCGCCGGAGCCGTCGAGTTGATCGCGCTCCACCCGGAAGCGGGCGCTCGGCTCGTGCTCGGCTCCCGAGAAGCGCTTGGACTCGTCGAGGACGCGAAGGGCCTCGAGCAGCACGGCCTCGATCGGGCGACCGTCGCGTTCGGCCTCGGGCACCGCTTCGACCTGACCGCGGAACTCGAAGAAGCCCGTTCGCCACGAGAAGATCCGCGCCAGCGCCTTGATCCCGTTGACCGAGCGGCAGTGGGCCATCAGCAGCGCGCCGTCCTCGAAGGCGATCACGCCCTCCTCGGATCCCGAAGTGATCGTGAGGGTTCCGCAGGGAGCCAGCCCGGTGAACATCTGGAGCAGGCCGACCGGGCCCATCTCGTCGAGCGGCCCGCGGATGCCCTCCTTGCGCTGCTCCCGGTCCGCCTGCCCCATCTCGGTGACGAAGCGCTCGACGGCCTCCCGGTCGCCGTCGTCGGGTTGCAGATGCACGGCCACTGCAGCGACGGCGCCCTCGCCCTCGATGTGGCGCACCACCCGGCCGCCCACCGAGATCGGCTCGCCGGTGGCGGGGTGCACCAGTCGCAACGTGACGTCCTTGCCGAGGGGAAGCTCCTCGCCGTCCACCGAGAGCAGTACGCCGGACTCGCTCAGGTTGCGGGTGCGAGCCCTCAGCTCCTGACCGTTGGGTGCGCGCACGTTCACCGGAATGCGCGCGGCGGCGCGGTCGGAGCGCGGGCGGTGGGTGCGCTCGTTGGGATCCTCGCTCTCGGGCAACGGCTCCTCGTCGGTGGCGAGGGCGAGCTCGGGCCCTTCGTCGCCGAGCGGGCCAGTTGCCGGGATGAGGCCCGCATCGGAGGAGAACTCGTCGTCGAAGACGTCGCCGTCGAGCGTCCAGGCATCACCCGTCGGCTCGGTCTTGGAGTCCGGGGCGGCCTCGATCGCACCGGCCGTCTCGGCCGCCTGCTGGTCCTCGGCCTCCTCGACGAAGGGCTCGAAGAGTCGGCGCAGCTTCGGGCCCGGGTCGAGGAATTGAATCGCCACGCCCGGGTCGGTCCCGACCGGCGCCGTCTCCGCGGTCATGCAGTGCACCACTTCGGCGGCGAGAGTCAGCGTCTCGCCGAGGAAGCGCATCTCGACCGCCACCTCGACGATTTCGCGCAGCTCGAAGCACTCGTCGGTGCGCACGAAGGCGCCGCCCTTGGTCAGGTTGCGGGCGTACTCCTCCTCGAACGCTCGAGCGGTGTCGAACGTCAGGTGGAGCTGTCGCGCCTCGTCCGGCGCAGAGATGCCCTGCATGGATTCCTCCATGGGCTCGCGCACATACCTCCCCGGCCTCCTATCGGACGCGCAGCGGATCGGCTGGACCCGTTTCGGGCGTGGGGAGGGAGAGGAATCAGCCGCCGCGGGCGCGGCGAACCAGCTCGGAAAACAGTGCCAGGTGGGGTGATTGCGGCTCGATCTGCAGCTCGGGGTGCCACTGGATGGCGAGCACTTGCGGGGCGTCCTCGGCCTCCAGTGCCTCGATGGTGCCGTCCTCCGCCCACGCCACGGCGCGCAGGCGCCGGCCGACCCGGGCCACGCCCTGATGGTGCCAGGACGCCACCTCGAGCGACGCCTCGCCCAGCAGCGCGCCCAGGCGCGACTCCGTCTCGAGACGGACCGGGTGGTAGGTGTGCTCTTCCTGCGACTGCCGGTGCGGCACCGCCTCGCCCACCACGTCGGGCAGGTGCACGTGGAGGTCGCCGCCCAACGCCACGTTCAGGATCTGCATGCCGCGGCAGATCGCCAACAGCGGCAGCGAGCGCCGCAGCGTCGCCGCCACCAGGCCGAGCTCGAAGGTGTCGCGCTCGGGGCAGGTGAAGTACTGGTGGGGGTGCCCCTGCGCGCCACCGAAGTGGACGGGGTCGATGTCGCCGCCTCCGGTCAGCAGCAGCCCGTCGGCCACGTCGATCCCGGCGGCGGGGTCGTCGGCGTCCGGCGGCAGCAAGATCGGCACGCCGCCGGCCGCGCGCACCGCATCGATGTACGAGGTGGGCACCGAGACCCGCGGCCGACCCTCGAGCTCGCGGTGGTAGGTGGTGATGGCGATCCGCGGCTTGCGCAACTAGATCCGCTCGAAGTAGCGCGCTCGCTCGAAGTCGGTCACGGCCGAGTCGAAGGCCTCGCGCTCGGTGCGGGCGAAGTGGAGCAAGTGCTCGACCACGTCGTCGCCGAACGCGGTCCGGGCGAACTCGCTGCGTTCGAGCTCGACGATGGCGTCGCCCATCGTGTGGGGCACGCGCGGCAGGTCGACGGCAGCGTAGGCATCGCCCTCGAAGGCGGGACCGGGATCGAGGTTGCGCTCGATGCCGTCGAGTCCCGCTGCGAGCAGCGCCGCATAGACGATGTACGGGTTGGCATCGGCTCCGGGGATGCGGCACTCGACCCGCAGCGACGGGCCCCGGCCCACCACCCGGAAGCCGGCGGTGCGGTTGTCCAGGCTCCACGCGATGCGGGTGGGCGCAAAGGTGCCCTCGCGGTAGCGCTTGTAGGCGTTCACCGTCGGAGCGAAGCACCAGGCCAGCTCCTTGGCGTGGGCCAGGAGACCGCCCAGGTAGGCGCGGAACAGCTCGGAGCCGTTGCCGTCCTCGCCACCGAAGAGGGCCGCTCCGTCGGGGTCCCACAGGCTCGAGTGCACGTGCAGCGAGCTGCCGGCCAGGTCGGCGTGCCACTTGGCCATGAAGGTCACCGAGGCGCCCTGGGCCGCGGCGATCTCCTTGGCGGCCGCCTTGTAGATGACGTGGCGGTCGGCCATTTCCAGGGCCGGCGCGTAGCGCAGGTTGATCTCGTGCTGGCCGGGGCCCCACTCGCCCTTGCTGAATTCGACCGGGATCGCCGAGGCGTCCACCTGGCGCCGGATTTCGCCCAGCACCGGTTCGGCGAAGGTGCTGGAGAGGATGTGGTAGTCCTCGATGTAGTCGCCGGCGGTCTCGAGCGACTGGTAGCCCTTCTCGCGGGCGCGGCCGTAGCTGTCGCGGAACAGGTAGAGCTCCAGCTCGCTGGCGAACATGGGGACGTAGCCCAGCGCCGCGGCGCGTTCCACCTGGCGCGACAGCATGCGGCGCGGCGCCACCTCGATCGGCGCACCCTTCTCGTCGAGCGCATCGCACAGCACCAGCGCGCTGCGGTCGAGCCAGGCCGCCCGACGCAGCGTGCGGAAGTCGGGGACCGCGCGCAGGTCGCCGTAGCCCGACTCCCAGTTGGTGAACGCGTAGCCCGGCGTCGGGTCCATCTCCATGTCGCAGGCCAGCAGGTAGTCGCACACGTGCATGCCGTGGCCGGCGATCTCCTCCAGGAAGAAGTCGGTCAGGATGCGCTTGCCGACCAGGCGCCCATAGAGATCGGGCAACGCGGTCACCACGGTCTCGATGCTGCCGTCGCGGGCCGCCTCGGTGAGGCTCGCCAGGTCGAGCCGACCGCTCTGGGAGGATCTCGAGCCGCTCATGCGCCGTCCTGGGTGCCGTCGTCGGTCTCCGCCTCCACCGGCCGGAACAGCGAGAGCTGGGGTGCATCGCTGCGGTCGTCCACCGGGATGGGGTACTCGTCGGAGAAGCACGCATCGCAGATGCCGTGCTTGAGCTGCTGGGCGGTGCGGCGCAGTCCCTCCAGGCTCAGGTAGCCCAAGGTGTCGCAGCCGAGGATGCGGCGGATCTCCTCCACCGGATGCCGGTGGGCGATCAGCTCCTCGCGGGTCGGGGTGTCGATGCCGTAGTGGCAGGGCCCGATGTTGGGCGGGGACGACACCCGCACGTGCACCTCGACGGCGCCGGCATTGCGGATCAGACCCACCAGCTTGAGCAGCGTGGTGCCCCGCACGATCGAGTCCTCGACCAGCACCACCCGCTTGCCGGCGAAGAGCCCGGGCGCCGCGTTGTGCTTGATCTTGACGCGCACGTCGCGCACCGACTGAGCCGGCTCGATGAAGGTGCGCTTGACGTACTGGTTGCGGATCAGCGCGGTCTCGTACGGAATGCCCGATTCCTCGGCATAGCCCAGCGCCGCCGCATTGCCCGAGTCGAGCACCGGCACCACCATGTCGGCGTTCACCGGGTGCTCGCGCGCCAGCACGCGGCCCAGCTCCTTGCGGTACAGGTAGACGTTGTGCCCGGCGATGGTCGAGTCCGGCCGGGCGAAGTAGATGTGCTCGAAGATGCAGAAGGACTGGCGCGGCGCCTTGGGGAAGGGCCGCAGCGTGCGCAGCCGACCGCGGCGGATCACCGCCACCTCGCCGGGCTCGAGATCGCGCTCGTGCTCGGCGCCGATCAGGTCGAGGGCGCAGGTCTCGCTCGACACGACCCAGGCGTTGTCGAGGCGGCCGAGGCTGAGCGGCCGGAAGCCGAAGGGATCGCGGGCCGCGATCAGCGCGTCCTCGGTGAGCATCGCCAGCGAGAACGCGCCCTTGACCCGAGACAGCGCGTCGATCAGCCGGTCTTCCGGCGTCGCTTCGCGCGACCGGGCCAGCAGGTGCACCACCACCTCCGAGTCCGAGCTCGACGTGAGGATCGAGCCGCGTCCCTCGAGCTCCTGGCGGATGGCCCGGGCGTTGACCAGGTTGCCGTTGTGGGCGAGCGCCACCGGCCCGCCATCCGTGGTGGCACAGAAGGGCTGGGCGTTGCGCAGCTCCGACTCGCCGGCGGTCGAATAGCGCACGTGGCCGATGGCGTGCCGTCCGGGGAGCTGGCGCAGCACCTTCTCCGAGAAGTTCTCGGCCACCAGGCCCATGGCGCGGTGGACGAAATGCTCGCGCCCGTTCGAGGACGCGATGCCGCAGCTCTCCTGGCCGCGGTGCTGGAGCGCGTAGAGCCCCAGGTAGGTCAGGTGGGCCGCTTCGGAATGGCCGTGGACACCGAAGACGCCGCAGCGATCGCGGTACCGATCGCGCTCGCGTTCGCGGCGCAGCCGCTCCAGCCGCTCGGGGTCGGCCCACGGGACGCGAGCGGCGCTCATCTTCCCTCCAGGCGGCGCGGCAACGCCCGCTCCCAGATCTCGGCCAGCTTCGCCAGGGGCGCGTCGATCCAGGCCGGCGCTCCCGCGGCTCCGATCGCCAGCCGATCGCCGCCCGTCTCGCCCACGCGGACCGCGGGCAGGCCCGCGGCCCGGGCGGCGCCGACAAGATCGTCCGCCGAAGCGGTGGCCACCAGGACCCGCCCGGTCGACTCGCCGAAGAGCGCCGCTTCGGGCCGCCGCACCGAGGGCAGCTCGACCCGGGCGCCGACGCGCAGCCCCGCCGGACCCGCGAAGCAGCACTCGGCCAGGGCTACCGCCAGCCCGCCGTCGGAGACATCGTGGGCGCTGCGCACCCAGCCGCGCGCCACGCCCTCGACCAGCAGGTCGTGTAGGCGCCGCTCCTGCTCGAGATCCACCACCGGCGGCATACCGCGCTCGAGGCCGCGCCGCAGCTTCAGCCATTCGCTGCCACCCAGCTCCTCGCGCTGCTCGCCCAGCAGCACCACGGCGAGCCCGGGCTCCGGGAAGTGCGACACGGCGTGGCGCTCGACGTCGTCGAGCAGGCCCACCACGGCGATGGTCGGCGTCGGGTAGATCGACTGGCCGGCGGTCTCGTTGTAGAACGAGACGTTGCCCGAGATCACCGGCGTGCCGAGCGCGGCGGCGGCCTCGCTCAGACCGCGCACCGCCTCGACGAACTCCCACATCACCTCGGGCTTCTCGGGATTGCCGAAGTTCAGGCAGTTGGTCAGCGCCAGCGGTCGCGCCCCGGTGCACGCCACGTTGCGGGCCGCCTCGGCGACGGCCGCCTGGGCGCCGCGGAAGGGGTCGAGCCAGCACCAGCGCGGATTGCAGTCCACCGCCAGTGCCGCGGCCCGATCGGTGGCTGTACCGTCCTCGTGCTTGATGCGCACCAGCGCAGCGTCACCGCCCGGGCCGATCACCGTGCTGCCCTGCACCAGCGAATCGTACTGGCGCCACACCCACTGCTTGGCGCCCAGGTTCGGCGAGTCGAGCAGCGCCGCGAGCGCGCCCGGCAGGTCCGCCTCGGGCTCCAGCGCCGCGGGGTCGAGCTTCTGGCGCTCGCCCAGGTCGCCCGGCACCCGCGTCGGGCGGTCGAGCACCGGCGCGCTCTTTGCGACCGGGTCCACCGGGATGTCCACCACCACCTGGTCGTGCCAGCGCACCACCATGCGTCCGTCGCCGGTGACGCGCCCCACCACCACCGCGTCGAGATCCCAGCGCTCGAAGACGCGGCACACCTCTTCCTCGCGCCCGGCCTCGGCCACCAGCAGCATGCGCTCCTGGCTCTCGGAGAGCAGCAGCTCGTAGGGCGTCATGTCGGCCGCCCGCTGCGGCACCCGATCGAGGTCCATCTCGATGCCGGTGCCGGCGCGGCTCGCCATCTCGAAGGAGGAGCAGGTGAGCCCGGCGGCGCCCATGTCCTGGATGCCGACGATGGCGTCGGTCTTCATCAGCTCGAGACAGGCCTCGATCAGGCACTTCTCGGTGAAGGGATCGCCGACCTGGACCGTGGGGCGCTTGGTCTCGCTGGTCTCGTCGAACTCGGCGGAGGCCAGCAGGCTGGCGCCGTGGATGCCATCGCGTCCCGTCTTCGAGCCGGCGTAGATCACCGGATTGCCCACGCCGGAGGCCTGTCCCAGGAAGATGCGGTCGGCCTCCACCACGCCCAGGTTGAAGGCGTTCACCAGGATGTTGCCGCGGTAGCACTCGTGGAAGGTGGTCTCGCCGCCGACGGTGGCCACGCCGACGCAGTTGCCGTAGCCACCCACACCGTCGACGACGCCGCGCAGCAGCCAGCGGTGGCGCCCATCCTCCAGCGGCCCGAAGCGCAGCGAGTCGAGCGAAGCCAGCGGCCGCGCACCCATGGTGAAGATGTCGCGCAGGATGCCCCCGACCCCGGTGGCCGCGCCCTGGGTCGGCTCGATGAAGGAGGGGTGGTTGTGGCTCTCGATCTTGAAGATCAGCGCGAGCCCGTCCCCGATCGCGACGGCACCGGCGTTCTCGCCCGGACCGATCAGCACGTGCTCGGCCTCGGTCGGCAACGTCGCGAGGTGCTTGCGGCTCGACTTGTAGGAGCAGTGTTCGGCCCACATCACCGAGAAGATGCCCAGCTCGGAGAAGCTCGGCGTGCGCCCCAGGATGTCGAGGATGCGCTGGTACTCGGCATCGCTGAGCCCGTGCTCGCGCGCCAGCGCCAGGTCGACGGCGGGTTCGACGCGGCTCACGAGCCCGCTCCCACGGCGTCCAGCAGCGAGCCGAGCACTACGCGCCCATCGGTGCCCCCCAGCAGCGCCTCGACCGCGTGCTCGGGGTGGGGCATCAGTCCCAGCACGTTGCCGCGCTCGTTGGTGATGCCGGCGATGTTGGCCACCGACCCGTTGGGATTGGCCGACGCCTCCACGCGACCGTCGGGCGTGCAGTAGCGCAGCGCCACCTGGCCGCGCGTCTCGATCCGTTCGAGGACCTCCCGGGCGGCGTGGTAGCGCCCCTCGCCGTGCTTGATCGGAATCCGCAGCACCTGACCCTCGCGAGCCCGCGACGTGAAGGGCGCCGCGACGCGCTCGACCCGCAGGTGCGACCACTCGCAGACGAAGGAGAGATCGCGGTTGCGGAGCAGCGCGCCGGGCAACAAACCCGCCTCACACAGCACCTGGAAGCCGTTGCAGGTGCCGAGCACCGGCCCGCCGGCCTCGGCGAAGCGGCGCACGTCGGCCAGGATCGGCGAGAAGCGCGCCATGGCGCCGCAGCGCAGGTAGTCGCCGTAGGAGAAGCCGCCGGGCAGCAGCACCGCAGCGGTCTCGGGCGGCAGCGCGGTCTCCCGGTGCCAGACCAGGCGCGCGTCGGCGCCCAGCACCGACTTCAGCGCGAATACCATGTCCCGGTCGTCGTTCGAACCGGGAAAGTGCAACACCGCGAACAAAGATCTCCCCTCGTGCGGTCTCAGAGGCCCAGGTTGCGCCGGATGCGCTCCAGCGGCGCTTCGGTGTCGGGCTCGAAGGGCAGCCCGGTGATGCGTTCGTAGGTATCGACGTAACGGATCGCCGCCTCGCAGCGCACCTCGTCGGGCAGCGGCGGGGGCGGCCCGTCGCCGCGATAGCCGCGCTCGGCCAGCCAGCGCCGCACGTACTCCTTGTCCATCGACTTCGGGTCGCGGCCCTCGCGCAGCGCCGCTTCGTAGCTGTCCAGGTACCAGTAGCGTGACGAGTCCGGCGTGTGGACTTCGTCGATCACGGTGAGGGCGCCCTTCTCGTCCTGGGCGAGCTCGTACTTGGTGTCCACCAGGATCAACCCCTGCTTCTCGGCCCACTGCTGGCCCTCGGCGAAGAGTCGCAGCGCCAGCTTCTCGGCGCGCTCGTAGAGCCCCGCCTCGATCAGCCCGCGCTCGATGGCCTCGTCGCGGGAGATCAGCTCGTCGTGCTCGCCGTGACCGGCCTTGGTGGTGGGCGTCAACAGCGGGCGCTGGAGCCGCTCGTGTTTCTGCATGCCGTCCGGCAGCTGGTGTCCGCAGTAGCGGCGCTCGCCCCGTTCGTAGGCGGTCCAGATCGAGGTGTTGCTCACGCCGGTGAGATAGCCGCGCACCACGAACTCGAGCGGCACGATCTGGCACTCGCGCGCCACGGTGACGTTCGGATCGGGAACCGATACCACGTGGTTGGGCGCGATCTCCCGGGTGCGATCGAACCAGAAGGCCGCGAGCTGGTTCAGCACCTGGCCCTTGAAGGGGATCGTCCCCAGCACGACGTCGAAGGCGCTGATCCGATCGGTGGCGATCAGGGTGCGGCGGTCGCCCTTCACGTAGCTGTCGCGCACCTTGCCCTCGATGCGGGTTCCCAGCGCGGGGAAATCGGTGCGCTCGAGCGTGCGCGAGCACTGTTCCTGGGCGAGTCGGGGGTCGAGTGCCAAGGTCGGGGGCTCCTTGCGCCGGCGCGGGCGCGTCTAGTCGTCGATGCGCTCCACGCGGGAGTCTTCGATGACGGGGTTGGCCAGCAGCTTCTCGCACAGCTCCCCCAGCAGCCGCTCGGCGGCGCCGCGGTCGGCCGTGTCGAGGATCACTTCGAAGAGCTTGCCCTGCCGCACGTCGGCGATGCCCTGGTAGCCCAGCGAATCGCAGGCGCGCTGGATGGCGCGTCCCTGGGGATCGAGCACGTCGGGCTTGAGCGTCACGTACACGATCGCCTTCAAGATTCGTCTCCCAGGGTGCGGGCGAAGATGGCGTCCACGTTGCGCAGCTGCGTGGCAAGATCGAAGATGCCGGTCAACTCGCTCTCGGTGAGCCACTTGGCGATCTCCACGTCGGCGCGCACGCGCTCCTCGAAGCGCCCGCCCTGCTCCCAGGTCTGCATGGCGTGGCCCTGCACCAGCCGGTACGCCTCCTCGCGGGTGAGGCCCTTCTCGGCCAGGGCCAACAGCAGCGTGCCACTGAACACCAGTCCGCGCGACGATTCCAGGTTTGCGCGCATCTGCTCGGCGTCCACCCGCAGCGACTCGATCAACCCGGCCAGCCGGTGGAGCATGAAGTCGGTGACGGTGGTGGCATCGGGGAGTACCACGCGCTCCACCGAGGAGTTGCTGATGTCGCGCTCGTGCCAGAGCGCGAGACTCTCCAGGGCGGGGCCCTGGTAGCCGCGCACCAGACGGGCCAGCCCCGACAGGTTCTCGAAGCGCCACGGGTTGCGCTTGTGGGGCATGGCCGACGAGCCCTTCTGCCCCGCCCCGAACTCCTCCTCGACCTCGCGCACCTCGGTGCGCGCCAGGTGGCGGCACTCGACGGCGACCTGCTCGGCGGTTGACGCCAGCAGCGCCAGCGCCTGGGCCAGCGCCGCGTGGCGATCGCGCTGTACCACCTGGGTGGCGGCGGCCTCGAAGCCGATGCCCAGCCGGGCACACACGGCCTCCTCCACCGCGGGCTCCAGGTGGGCGAAGGTGCCCACGGCACCGGAGATCTTGCCGACGCTGGCCTCGTCGAGGGCCCGTTCCAGCCGCCCGCGGCCGCGCCGCACCGCCTCGTGGAAGACCAGCAGCTTCAGGCCGAAGGTGGTGGGCTCGGCGTGGACACCGTGGGTGCGGCCGACCATCGGCGTGCCGCGGTGCTCGAGGGCGCGGGCGCGCAGCGCCTCCAGGAGCCGATCGGTCCCCGCCAGCAGCAGATCACCGGCCTCCCGGATCTGGAGCGCCAGCGCCGTGTCCAGCACGTCGCTCGAGGTCATCCCGAAATGGATCCAGCGCGAGTCGGGACCGACGTACTCGGCCACGTTGGTCAGGAACGCGATGACGTCGTGGCGTACCTCGCGCTCGATCTCGGCGATGCGCTCGACGTCGAAATCCGCTCGTTCGCGGATGGTCGCAAGCGCCCCGGCGGGAATCAAACCGCGTTCGGACAACACCTCGCACACCGCGATCTCGACGCGCAGCCAGGTCCGGTAGCGCGCCTCGTCGGACCAGACGGCCCGCATCTCCGGTCGCGTGTAGCGATCGATCATCTCAGCCCCATGCGCAGGTAGGTCAATGCCAGCATCCCATAATACATCACGGGAATCGCCAGCAGTGCCGAGTCGACGCGGTCGAGCACGCCTCCCATCCCGGGCAGCAGCGCGCCGGCGTCCTTGATCTCGGCATCGCGCTTGAGCAGCGACTCCATCAGGTCCCCGCAGATCCCCAGCACCGCGAGCGCGATCGCCAGCGGCGCCGCCACGATGTAGGGGAGCGGCTGCGACAGCGCTGGCCACACGAAATCGAAGAGCGCCTTGCACGCCAACCCGCACAGCATCCCGAAGGCCATGCCGCCGAGCGCGCCCTCGATGGTCTTGCCCGGGCTGATGGTGGGCGCCAGCTTGCGCTTGCCCCAGGCGCGCCCGGCGAAGTAGGCGCCGGCGTCGGAGCCCACCACCGCGGTCAGCACGAAGATCAGCAGGAACGCGCCCGATTCCGGGGCGTACAGGCCCGCCGCCCCCGAGCCCCACTTGGACGCCACCACGTCGTGGAAGTTGCGCAGCACCACCGCGTGGGAGAGCAGCCAGCCGACGTAGAAGACGCCGAAGAAGGTGCCCGAGATCGAGGCCAGCGCATGGCTGATCTGGGCCTTGCCCAGCTGGGCCACCATCAGCGCCAGCAGCGCCGCGGTCATCAGGATGGTGGCGTGGTACTCGTTGCCGAAGTAGGTCACGACCGGCAGCGCGGCGCCCGCCGCGAGACCGAAGCCCCAGATCGGGTCGGCGCCCTTGGCGGCGATCAGCTGGTAGAACTCGCGGATCCCGAGCAGCACGATCACGACCACCGTGCCCAGCACCCACAAGCCGCCCTGGGCCACGGCGTAGAGCACGTAGGGGATCAGCACCGCAGCGGTCAGCAGACGTCGCATCACATCGGTGTGGGGCGAGGGAGTCTTCTGCGGCGACGGGGCCGACGGAGGCCGCGGATGGATCGGCTCCGGCAGGCTCACGTGTCCGACCCGCCCGGGTTGGCGCTCCGACCGGTGTGGCCGAATCCGCCGGCACCGCGCCGGGTCGCCTCGAGGCCGTCGCGCTCCTGCCACTGGACGCGGGCCACGGGAGCCACCACCAGCTGGGCGATCCGGTCGCCGCGCCGGACCGTGAAGGACTCGTTCCCCGAGTTCCAGAGGATCACCTTCACCTCCCCGCGGTAGTCCGAGTCGATCGTGCCGGGCGCGTTGGGCATCATGATGCCATGGCGCAGCGCCAGCCCGCTGCGGGGCCGGACCTGCGCCTCGTAGCCCTGGGGCAGCGCGATGCGCAGGCCGGTGGGCACGGCCACCCGCTCGCCGGGCGCGATCACGAGCGGATCGCCCACCGCTGCGGCCAGGTCGAGCCCGGCCGAACCGCGCGTGGCGTAGGCGGGAAGCGCCAGGTCGGCGGCCGCGGATTCGCGACTGATCGGGACGCGCACCTCGTCATCCGCGTGCTCGACGTCCCGACCGCTCACGGCTGCCCCGCCGCCGGCATTCTGCCCTACTCCCGCGCCGCCAGCTCGACGAGCGCCTCCTTGCGCGAGAGCCGGATTCGACCGCTCGGATCGATGTCGATGCACTTGGCCGTCACCTCGTCACCCTCCTGGAGCACGTCGGTGACCTTCTCCACCCGGCCCTCGGCCAGGTGCGAGATGTGGATCATGCCGTCCGTGCCCGGGAAGATCTCCACGAAGGCGCCGAAGTCGGTGACGCGCCTCACCTTGCCCAGGTAGATGCGGCCGATCTCGGCCTCCTGGGTCAGCTCCTCGATCATCGAGCGGGCGCGCTCGAGGTTGTTGGCGTCGGGCGAGAAGACATGCACCTCGCCCGAGTCCTGGATGTCGATCTTGGCGCCGGTGGTCTCCTGGATCGCACGGATCACGCGGCCGCCGGGGCCGATGACGTCGCGAATCCGGTCGGGCTTGATCCACAGGCTCGCCACCCGCGGCGCGTGCTCGGCCAGCTCGGCGCGCGGGCCGAAGCTGCCGCCGAGGTGCTCGGCGCACTCCGCCTCCATGCGGTCGAGGATGTGCAGCCGACCGACGCGCGCCTGCTCGAGCGCGCGCTCCATCACCGCCCAGTCGACGCTGCGGATCTTGATGTCCATCTGGAGCGCCGTGATGCCGCCGCGGGTGCCCGCGACCTTGAAGTCCATGTCGCCCAGATGGTCCTCGTCACCGAGGATGTCCGAGAGCACCGCAACCTTGTCGCCCTCTTCGATGAGACCCATCGCGATGCCCGCCACCGGCGCCGAGATCGGCACGCCGGCGTCCATCAGCGAGAGCACGGCCGCGCAGATGGTGGCCATGGAGGACGAGCCGTTCGACTCGAGCACCTCGGCGACCACGCGCACGGTGTAGGGGAACGCCTCGAGGTCGGGCATCACGGCTACGAGGGCGCGCTCCGCCAGGGTGCCGTGTCCCACCTCGCGGCGGCCGGGGCCGCGCAGGAAGCGCGCCTCGCCCACCGAGAACGGCGGGAAGTTGTAGTGCAGCAGGAACGACTTGCGGTAGCGCTCGGTCAGGGCGTCGATGGTCTGCTGGTCGTCGGCGCTGCCCAGCGTCGTCGAGACCAGGGCCTGGGTTTCACCGCGGGTGAACACGGCCACGCCGTGGGCACGCGGGACCACGCGCAGCTCGCAGGCGATCGGGCGGATGTCCGCCGGCGCGCGCCCGTCGATCCGCACGCCCTCCTCGAGGATCCGCGCCCGCATCAGATTCGAGCGCAGGTCGTGCAGCGCGGTCTTCGCCTCGCCCACGGTGGCGGCGAGCCCCGCGCGACGCTCCTCCACTGCCGCCAGGCTGTCGAGCACCGCCGGCTCCTTGCGGTAGGCCTCGGCGATGCCGTCGACGATCTCGCTCTCGAGCGCGCCGATGGCGTCGTAGCGCTCCTTCTTGTCGGTGATGCGCGCCGCCTCGCCCATGCGGTCGCCCGCCTGCTCGATCACCTTGGCGGTGACCGGGCCGGGCTCCGCCGGCGGCGTCACTGCGCGCTTCGGCTTGCCGGCGACCTTGCGCAGCTCTTCCTGGGGCGCCAGCTGCGCCGCCAGCTCGGTGTGGGCGAAGCGCAGCGCCTGGAGCACCTCGGCCTCGGGCACCTGCTTGGCACCGCCCTCCACCATCACCAACGAGCTCTGGTTGCCGGCCACGATCAGCTCGAGATCGCTCTCGTCGAGCTGGCTGCGCAGCGGGTTCACCACCAATTCGCCGCCCACGCGCGCCACCCGCACCGCGGCGATCGGGCCGAGGAAGGGGAGATCCGAGATGTGCAGCGCCGCCGAGGCGCCGATGAAGGCCGGTATGTCCGGGCTGTTCTCGCCGTCGGCCGACAGCACCGTGGCGATCACCTGGGTCTCGTCGCGGTAGCCGTCGGCGAAGAGCGGCCGGATCGAACGGTCGATGAAGCGCGAGACCAGGACCTCGCGGTCCGAGAGGCGCCCCTCCCGCTTGAAGAAGCCGCCGGGAATCTTGCCCGCAGCGGAGGTCTTCTCTACGAAGTCCACCGTGAGCGGGAAGAAGTCGATCCCGGGCCGCGGATTGGCGCGGGCGGCCGTCACGAGGACGGCGGTATCGCCGTAGGTCACCAGGGCGGCACCCGCCGCCTGCTTGGCGAGACGGCCGGTCTCGAGGGTCATCGTCCGACCGCCGACCTCGAAGGCTACCTGCTTGGGCTCGAACCAGTAAGAAGGCATGAAATCACTTTCCTCCCCGGGGTCTCGGTGCGACACACGCCGCTCCGGCACCACCGGTTTTCGGGCGCCGACATTCATCGGAAATCCGCGGGGAGGCGAGATGCGGGATCAGCGATGCGCGAAGGGGAGATGCGGAGTCATCGAGAATCTGAAGATCCGCTTCGCGTATGGCCGACTCCCACATCCCGCGAGTCGCGGTCCGCGTCGGCTGCATGGCGTCTTGTCGTTCTGGCCGCGTTGCTTCGCGGCCCAGCAGCCCGGCCTAACGCCGGAGACCGAGCCGCTCGATCAGGCCTTGGTATCGCTGCGGATCGTTGCGTCGCAGGTAGTCGAGCATCCGCCGGCGCTGGCTCACGATCTTGAGCAGACCGCGCCGCGAGTGATGATCCTTCTTGTGGGTCTTGAAGTGATCCGATAGCTCGTTGATGCGCTCCGTCAGGAGTGCCACCTGGACTTCCGGCGAACCGGTATCCGTATCGTGCAGTCTATGAGACTGGATGACGGTCTGTTTGCGTTCCGTCGCGATCAAGACACTGCCTCGGTTTCTCTCTTGTTAACTCAATTGCGCCGGATGGTTACCAAAGTCGCTGCTATCGGGCAAGGCGCCCGAGCACCCGCACCGGGTGCAGACGCCGATCCGGGGCCACCTCGAGGATGGCGAGCAGCGCCCCCGTGGGATCGAGCGCTGCCAGCCGCTCGCCGGGCGCCCGGACGGCGCCGCCCTGGGGCAACGCCCCACCGTTCAGCACGCGCCGCGCGTCCTCCGCCGTCAGCCGCAGCGATGGAATCGAGAGTGCAGCCGCCGGCTTCACCATCATGCGGGTCAGCTCACCGCGTTCGGCGGCGGCTTCCAGCACCTCTGGCGTCCGCGCATCGGACAGCTCGAAGGGACCGCTCCGCAGCCGGCAGAGGGCCTTCAGGTAGGCGCCGCAGCCCAGCCGCGCCCCGATGTCCGAGGCCAGTACGCGCACGTAGGTCCCGGGCGAGCAGACCACCTCCACCTCGGCGTCGGGCGGCTGGTAGGAGAGCAGTTCGAAGGAATCGATCCGCACCTTGCGCGGCTCGCGCTCGACCTCCTCGCCGCGCCGCGCCAGGCGGTACAGCGGCACCCCGCCCTGCTTGACCGCGCTGTACATCGGCGGCACCTGCTCGTGCTCGCCCTCGAAGGCCGCCAGCTCCTTGCGGAGGGTCTCCTCGTCGGGCAGCGGCTGCTCGGAGCGGGCCACCACCTCGCCGTCGCCGTCGAGGGTGTCGGTCTCCACGCCCAGGCAGATCGAGCCGCGGTAGACCTTCGGCCCCGCCGCCACGTAGGGGATGAGCTTGGTGGCGTCCCTCACCGCCAGCGGCAACACGCCGGTGGCCTGCGGATCGAGCGTGCCCAGGTGTCCGACCCGGCGTGTGGACAGCCAGCGGCGCGCGGCGTCCACCACGTCGTGCGAGGTCCAACCGCGCGGCTTGTCCACCACCAGGAAGCCGCTCGGACCGGGCGGTTCGGGCGCGCGCTTGCGCCTAGGACTCATCTTGCAGCCTCCGCAGCAGCGCCAACGTCTCGTCGCCCAGCGCCAGCGACGGGTCGTAGCGGAAGGCCAGTGCCGGCATCCGCTTGAGCGGCAGCTCCGCGGCCAGCTTGTGCCGGATCGCCGGTGCCGCACTGGCGAGGCCGGCCGCCGCCGTGTCCGGATCGGGCGCGTTCGGCGCCTCCACGCGACTCCAGAACACCAGCGCGTTGCGCAGGTCCGGCGACACGTCGACGCGCGTGATCGTCACCCACGCCACGCGGGGGTCGGTGAGTTCCTCGCGCACCACGCGGGCGATCTCCGCCCGGAGCTGCTCCGACACGCGCTCGAGCCGCCGCGACACCCGTCACTCCTCCGCGTCCTCGTCGCTCCAGGGGTCCGCCCCGTCGGACGTCGTGCTCACATCGACCCACTCCAGGTCGCTTCCGGTCACTTCCGCCAGGTGAAGCTCTTCGATGAAGACGAGCGCGCGCTCGAGCTGCTGTCGCACGCGGACCCGATCGCTGCCGACCACCACCAGTCCCAGTACGGCGCGCTGCCAGGTTCCCTGTCCGCCCACCTCGGCCACGGAGACGTTGAAGCGGTTGCGAAGCCGCTGGGTGATCGACCGCACCACGCCTCGCTTCTGCTTGAGCGACTGCGAGCCGTGCACGTGCAGCTCGACCAGCGCTGCCCCGACGATCATTCGAGCGTCGCGGGCTTCTCCTCGATCTCGTACGGCTCGATGACGTCGCCCGCCTTCACGTCGTTGTAGCCGTCGAGCCCGATGCCGCACTCGAAGCCGGTCTGGACCTCGCGAGTGTCGTCCTTGAAGCGCTTGAGCGACCCGAGGCCGCCCTCCCAGATCTGCACGCCGTCGCGAATCAGTCGTGCGCGAGCGTTGCGCTTCACCATGCCCTCGGTGACGTAGCAGCCGGCGATGGTGCCGACCCGCGGCACCGTGAAGGTCTTCCGGACCTCGACGCGGCCCAGCACCTTCTCCTCGAGCTTCGGCGGCAGCAGGCCGGCCAGGGCCAGCCGGACCTCGTCGACCAACTCGTAGATGATCTGGTAGATGCGCACGTCGATGCCGTGGGACTCGGCGGCGCGGCGCGCGGCCGTGTCGGGGCGCACGTGGAAGCCCACCACGACCGCATCGCTGGCCTGGGCCAGCGTGATGTCGTTCTCGGAGATCCCGCCGACGCCCGCCGACAGCACGTTCACCTTGACGTTGTCGGTCGCCAGCTTGAGCAGCGTGTCGCGCACCGCCTCCACGGAGCCGTGCACGTCGGCCTTCAGCACCACGCGCAGCTCCTTGGGACCGTCTCCCTCGGACTGGGCGAAGAGGTCCTCGAGGCTGAGCTTCGGCCGGGGCGGGGCAACGCTGCCGCGCTGCTGGGTGCCGACCCGGTGCGCCGCCACCTCGCGCGCCGCGCGCTCGTTGTCCACCGCGTTGAAGGTCTGTCCCGCATCGGGTACTTCGGACAGGCCGATCAGCTGCACGGGCGTCGAGGGCCCGGCCTCCTTGAGCCGCTCGCCGCGCTCGTTCTCCATGGCGCGCACGCGCCCGAAAGCGGAACCGAGCACGACCGCGTCGCCGCGCTCGAGCGTGCCCTGCTGCACCAGCACCGTGGCGACCGGACCGCGGCCCTTGTCCAGGCGCGACTCCAGCACGACGCCCGCGGCGCGGCGCTTCGGGTCGGCCTTCAGCTCGAGGACGTCCGCCTGGAGCGACACCATCTCGAGCAGCTGGTCGAGTCCGGTCCGCTTCACCGCCGAAACCTCGACGCAGATGGTGTCGCCGCCGAACTCCTCGGGGACGAGCCCGTGCTCCATCAGCCGCTGTCGGCACTGCGTCGGGTTCGCATCGGGCAGGTCGCACTTGTTGATCGCCACCACGATCGGGACGCCGGCGGCCTTGGCGTGTTCGATGGCCTCGACCGTCTGCGGCATGATGCCCTCGGTCGCGGCCACCACCAGGATGACGATGTCGGTCACCTGGGCGCCGCGGGCGCGCATCATCGTGAAGGCCTCGTGGCCCGGCGTGTCGATGAAGGTGATCCGCTTGCCGCCGAGGGTCACCTGGTAGGCGCCGATGTGCTGGGTGATGCCGCCAGCCTCGCCCTCCACCACGTGGGTCTCGCGCAGCGCGTCGAGCAGCGAGGTCTTGCCGTGGTCGACGTGGCCCATCACGGTGACCACCGGCGGCCGGGGCTCGCCGACCGCCGCGTCCAGCTCTTCTTGCCCGGCGTTGAGGACGGCCTCTTCGTCGAAGCCCACGTTCTGGACCTCGAAGTCGTACTGCTCGGCCACCTTGGTGGCGGTCTCGATGTCGAGGGCGTGGTTGACGCTGGCCATGATGCCCAGCGCCATCAGCCGCCCCTGCACCTCGGCGGCCTTGGCGCCGAGCTGCTGCGCGAGGTCGGCGACGCTGATCTCGCCATCGGCGCGGACCACGCGCTTGGCTGCCTTGGCTGCCGCGGCCGGCTTCGGCTTGGCGGCCGCGGCGTCGCGCCGGCGGCGGCGCGGCGACGTCATCGAACGCGGGTCGATCGTCACCTGGCGCCGCACCGTGCGGCTGGTCACCTGGCGGGCGATCTGCTCCTGCTCGCGCAGGTTGACCACCTCGCGCACGCGCTTGCGCTGCTTGGTCTTGGTGGCCGCCGGCTCGGACGCGCGCGGAGACGGAGCCTCGTCGCGGGCGGGCTCCGGCCGGGCCGACGCCGCCAGGGGCTCGGGCTCGGGCACGGGCTCCTCGACCACCGGCGCCGGCACCTCCTCGGGAACCACCTCCGGCTCGGAGATCGGCTCCGGCTCGGGCTCGGGTTCCACCGCCACCGGCGCGGGCACGGGCTCGGGCTTGGGGGCCTTCTTGCGGCGGCGGATCACGGCCGACCCGCCCTTGCGCTCCACGCGACGCTCCACCACCTCGGCGCCGGGCACGTTGCCGCCGAGCTTCTGGCGCAGCTCGTCGGCCTCCTTCTCCTCGAGCGATGCCATCGGGCTGCGCAGCTCGACGCCTACGGCCTTGGCCTTGTCGACCAGATCGTTGCGATCGATGCCCAGCTCTTCCGCGATCCTGTACGCCCTGATCTTCGCCATCCGCCTCGTCCGACCTCGTGGGCCCCGATGCCGGGAACCTGCGTCCCCGGTCTAGCTCTCGGTTTCCGCGCTGGCCTCTTCCGTCGCTGCGTTCTCTTCTTCCAGCGCCGCTTCGCGCGCTGCGGCCTCTGCCGCCGCGGCCGCCGCCGCCTCTTCGGCCGCGCGGGCGGCCGCTTCCTCTTCCTGCTGCCGCTGCACCTCGGCGAGCTCCAACGCCTTGGCCTTCACCGCCTCGGCGCCGGCCTCGTCGATGCCCGGCAGTTGGGTGAGCATCTCGGTCGGGCACTGGGCGAGGTCGTCGAGGGACGTGATGCCCTGCTGGAGCAGGATCTCCGCCTCGGGCTCGCCCCAACCCTCGACCACCGACGCGGCCTGGGCCAGCCACTGTGCCACCTCGCGCATGCGCGACTCGCTCTTGATGTCGATCTTCCAGCCGGTGAGCTGCACCGCCAGTCGCACGTTCTGACCCTTGCGTCCGATGGCGAGCGAAAGCTGGTCGTCGGGAACGATGACGTCCATCGAGCGCTGGGCGTCGTCGATGATCACCTTCGATACCTGGGCCGGCGACAGCGCCGAGCACACGTAGCGCGCGGCGTCGGGGCTCCACGGCACGATGTCGATGCGCTCACCGCGCAGCTCCTGGACCACCGCCTGTACCCGGCTGCCCTTCATCCCTACGCAGGCGCCGACCGGATCGACATCACTGTCGCGAGACGCCACCGCGACCTTGGAACGCACGCCCGGCTCGCGCGCCGAGGACTCGATCGTGACGATGCCCTCGTAGATCTCCGGCACCTCCTGCGCGAAGATCTTGGTCAGCAGCTCGATGCAGGCGCGCGACAGGATGATCTGCGGGCCCTTGGTCGCCTTGTTCACGTCGAGCACGTAGGCGCGGATGCGATCGCCCGGCCGGTAGCTCTCGCGCATCACCTGCTCCTTGGCGGGCAGCAGGGCCTCGGCGCGGCCGAGGTCGACGATCAGCGAGCCCTTCTCGAAGCGGCGCACGATGCCGTTCACCACCTCGCCCTTGCGGTCCTTGTACTCCTCGTAGACGATGTCGCGCTCTGCGTCGCGTACGCGCTGGATGATCACCTGCTTGGCGGTCTGGGCCAGGATGCGGCCGAAACCCTCGGTGTTCAGCTTCACCCCGATCTCGTCGCCGACCTCGACGTCGGGGTCGAGCTCGCGGGCGCGCGCCACCACCACCTGGGTCTCGGGATCGACGATCTGTTCGACGACGGTGCGGAACTCGAAGAGCTCGACCTCGCCGGTCTCCTCGTTGAAGCGCGCCTCGATCTCCTTCTCGACGCCGAACTTGCGTCGGGCGGCCTGCTTCATGGCCTCTTCGACGGCGCCCACGATGAGCTTGCGGTCGATGCCCTTGTCCCGGGAGAGCTGGTCGATCTCGCGCTTGAGCGGAATCATGCTGTGTCTCCGGAGCCGGCACTCCGAGCGGAGCGCGCGGCCTGGCGCCGGGCGCGGCGACGGGAGCCGCCGTCGGCCTTGCGCCCGAAATCGGCACTGGTGAACTCGTACACCCGGTTGGCCCGGGCGACGTCGACGAAGGGGATCTCGACTTCCGCGCCGTCCACCCGGATGCGAAGCCGTTCGCCGGCGAAGTCGAGCAGCTCGCCGCGGAAGTGACGGCGGCCGTCGCAGGGCCGGTGCGTCTCCAGCTTGATCTCGGTACCGCAAGCGGCGGCGAAGTCCTTGTCGCGCGCCAGCGGGCGGTCGAGGCCGGGCGAGGACACCTCCAGCCGGTAGACCTTCGGCATCGACGCCTCGGCGTCGATGCAGGTCTCGATCTCGCGCGACACCTCCACGCACTTCTCGACCGGCACGCGGCCATCCCCCGCCGGCGTGTCCACGATCACCTTCACCACCGCGGGGCCCCGCCCCACGGCGAACTCCGCGTCCACGAGTTCGAGTCCGTGATCCGCCACGATGGGCTCCACGAGGGCGAGCAGGTCGGTGGGAATGTCGCGATACATCGGCGGGCCTTCCGGCTGATGTCCAGGCTCGTGTCCAATCCGGGATGTGTCCAACGGTCGAGAGCCAGCGGTCGAATGGTGTGCTCGGGCGGCCGGTCCCCGGACCGGCCATCCCAACGCCAGAACAGGGGACCCCTCAAACAAAAAGAAGCGGACCGAGGCCCACTTCCACTCTGCTCGGGGGGTTACCCGCCGAACTGCGCAAGTGGCCGTAAGCTATCCGAATTCCAGGGCTTTGACAAGCACTGCCTCAGCTCGACCCGAGCCCTTCCAGGGTGCCCACCAGGTCGCGAAGCCGGGGCAGGCCGCGGGTGGCCGCGAAGGCCGCCAGGCCCTCGGCGATCTCCACAGGAGCCCGTGGATTCAGGTAGTTGGCGGTTCCCACCTGGATCGCCGTCGCTCCGCACACCAGGAACTTGGCCGCGTCCTCGGCGCTGCCGATGCCGCCGATCCCGCAGATGGGCAGATCGACGGCCTGGGCCGCCTGCCAGACCATCCGTAGCGCCACCGGCCGGATCGCCGGACCGGAGAGGCCGCCGAGGCCGTTTCGCAACACCGGGCGCAGGGTCTCCAGGTCCACGTCGAGGGCCTGGAGGGTGTTGATCAGGGCGAGGCCGTCGGCCCCCTCCCCGGCGCACACCCGCGCCATCTCGGCGATGGATGTGACGTTGGGGGAGAGCTTGATGATCAGCGGGGCCGGGGTGGCCCTGCGCGTGGCGCTCACCAGCCGGGCCAGCAGCTGCGGGTTCTGGCCGTACTCGATGCCCCCGCTCTTCACGTGGGGACAGGAGGCGTTGATCTCGAGCCCGGCCACCTGCGGTACGCCGGTCAGGCGCTTGCACACCTCGGCGTAGCGATCGATCTCGGTCTCGAAGACGCTGGCGATCACCGGCAGCTCCGGCGGAAGCAACGGCAGCTTCTCCGAGACGAAGGCATCGACGCCGACGTTCTCGAGCCCGATGGCGTTGAGCATGCCCGCCGGCGTCTCGGCGATGCGGGGCGGCGGGTTCCCCGTGCGCGGCTCCAGGGTCAGGCTCTTGGCGACGATGCCGCCGATGCGGCGCAGGTCGAAGAACGGGATGAACTCGCTGCCGTAGCCGAAGGTCCCCGACGCGGTCATCACCGGGTTGACGAGCCGGATGCCCGCGAAGTCTACCGAGGTGTCGATCGGGAGCGAGCTCACGGCAGCCCCTCCCAGGCGACCGCGCTGGCCTCGAGCACCGGGCCGTCGCGGCAGACCAGGTCGAAGCCCCCACCGGCAAGCGGAACCGCGCAACCGAGGCAGACGCCGAAGCCACAGGCCATGTGGTTCTCGAGCGAGACCGAGCACGAGCGACCGGCCGCGGCGGCCAGCTCGGCTGCCCGCTGCATCATCGGCGTGGGTCCGCAGGCGTAGACCGCGAGCTCCCCCGGCTCGGCCAGCACCGGCTCGAGCAGCTCGGTGACGAGACCGCGGTGTCCTTCGCCACCGTCTTCGGTCGCCAGCCCCAGCGCGACGTCGAGCGTCTCGAAATCCTCGCGGCCCATCAGGTCATCGGCGCTGCGCGCGCCGAGCAGCACGCGGACCGACCCGCGCTCGGCGGCGAGCCGTGCCAGCTCGAAGAGCGAGGCGACACCCGTGCCTCCACCCACCAGCACCGACCCGACGCCCGGATCGGGCAACACGAAGCCGCGACCCAGCGGGCCGACGAGCCGCACCTGCTCCCCGGGCCGAGCCGCCGCCAACAGCCGGGTTCCGCGACCGGTCGCCTTGTAGAGCACCTCCACCACGGCCGCGCCGTGCCCCGTCGGCGTGCCGCGATAGACGGCCATCGGGCGCGGCAGCAGGGGATCGACCGAATCGGTGCCACGA
Organism: Myxococcota bacterium; assembly: GCA_041577695.1. Lineage (GTDB taxonomy): Bacteria > Myxococcota_A > UBA9160 > UBA9160 > PR03 > JASJBO01. Next base: position 28,407 of record JBFGIM010000020.1, read on the forward strand.
AAAGCGCCGGGCGAGAGCATCACGAACTGGCCCGGGGCCGAGCCGGGCCACGCCTCCACCTCGAGCCGCAAGCGGACGTTCTCCCCGCCCTCGGCGCAGTTCTCCAGCACGGTGGCTTCGCTGCGGATCGGCAGCGCCGTGGTCACGGCGCCAGCACTCGGGTCATCGCGACGGCATCCTCCCGGGGCGCGCCCGGGTAGTAGCGCGGCCGCCGACCGGTCGCGACGAAACCGTGTTTGGCGTAGCAGCCGATCGCGGCGGCGTTGGAGGCGCGCACCTCCAGGTACACGACGCCGGCGCCGGCCCGGCGCAGCTCGTCGAGCGCGC
>JBFGIM010000021.1:0-28348 GCA_041577695.1 Myxococcota bacterium
CATGACGGTGCGCGGCATCGTCGGTGCGATCCAGGACACGGTGGTGCGAGGCATCACCTCCTTCGCCCTCTACGGCTTCCCGGAATCCCACGCGGCCTCGTTTGCCCTGATCGCCTACGCCTCGTCGTACCTGAAGGCGCACCACCCGGCGGCCTTCCTGGCGGGTCTGCTCAACGCCTGGCCGATGGGCTTCTACTCGCCCGCCAGCCTGGTGAAGGACGCCCAGCGCCACGGCGTCGAGGTCCGCCCCATCGACGTCACACGCTCGAGCTGGCTCTGCACGCTCGAGGGAACCGCAACGAACCGCATTGAATGCGCGAGCACGTCCTTGTTGGACTCCGCTCGGCCTTCGGCCTCGCTGCGCGCGCCGCGCGGGACAAAGTCGAACTCTCACCTCCGAGAGGGCGGCGCTTGCCGGCGGGCAACCTCGACCGCTTCTTCCACCTCAGCAGCGTCCGCCTCACCAGCGGTGCGGCTCGGCTTGCGGTTCGCGCAGGGGCTGCGCAGAGAAGCCGGGCTGCGTCTGGAGACGGCGCGGACGGAGCGGGCCTTCGGGCACGTGGCGGATCTGGCGCAGCGCGCCGGGCTCGTGCGGCGCGAGCTGCTCACCCTGGCCGAGCTCGGCGCGCTGGCCGCACTCGAGAAGACGCCGTCGCGCCGCCAGGCGTTGTGGCAGGTCGCCGGCCTGGAACGCGATGCGCATTCGCTCTTCGCGGGCGCACCGCCCCCTGCGTCGAGCTCTCCGCTCCCGGAGATGAACGCGCTGGAGACGACGCTCTCCGACTACCGGGCGAGCGGCCTCAGCACGGGACCGCACGTGATGACCCACCTGCGCGGCGACCTCGACCGCCGCGGCGTCCTCACCGCCACCGCGCTGCGGCACTGTCCGAACGGACGCTGGGTGCGCGCGGCCGGCCACGTGATCGTGCGCCAGCGCCCCGGGTCCGCCAGAGGCATGTGCTTCCTCACCCTGGAGGACGAGACGGGCACCGCCAACGGCGTCCTCACGCCGCAGACGTTCCGGCGCTTCCGCGTGCCGCTGCATACGTCATCCCTGGTCGAGATCGAGGGGCCGGTCCAGAGCATGGACGGCGTCGTTCACGTGCGGGTGAAGCGGTTGCGGGCGCTGGAATTGGGATCGGAGGCGCTCCCCGGCTCCCACGACTACCGCTAGCGGCTACCAGGGCCGCCAGCGCCGGATCAGACGGTCCCTCTCACCGCGATACTCTTCGGTGCTCTCGATCGGCTCGATCCCACCGGGCTGCCGGGTCGCCACATCCTCGGACGACAGGAAGGCGAGCGCGCCACCAAAGGCGTACTTCACGCCCTGCTGGTGGACCTCGTAGCCGGCGACGGCCACCAGCGCGATCAGGGCGATCCAGAACCATCGACCCATGGGGACCTCCGAAGTCCCCATCATCGACCGGCCCGTGGCCCAACCTGAGTCGCCTTCAGTGGGTGGCGCTCGACTCCGCCGACGCCCCGCGGCGCAGCGTCCGGAAGCTCTTGACCAGACTCACCAGCAGCCCCAGCCCGAAGACGGTGGCCAGGAAGCCGAAGGGCACCAGCAGCGCGGTGTTGCCCGCCTCCCACTGCCTGCGACACAGCCCGAGGAAGTAGCTGAAGAGGGCCGCGAAGAGGGCCGTCGCCGAGAACCACTCGATCGAGGTGCGCGCGGGGCTGGGCGCCATGGCGGTGACGCAGATCCAGCCCGCCAGCAACAGCCCGGCGCAGCCCAGCGCCACCCAGGTCAAGATGTGCAGCTCCGGCATCTCGGCGCGCGCCTCCCGCTGACAGGCCGTGAAGGGGCGTGAATCTAGCACGGAGGCGAGATGCCCTGCCCGCCATTGCCTATGCTCGAATGCCCGACCGAACGAGGTTCGATGGCCGAGTACCTGCTGCGCACGCTCCGTTGTCGCAACCGCAACCGACCCGGCGTGCTCGGCCGGCTCGGCACCGCGCTCGGCGAGGCGGGCACCAACCTCGGCGACATTCGCACGATCTGGGTCGGTCCCGAACACATCGTCCGCGACATCGACGTCCTGGCGACCGACGAGGACGCGTTGGAGCGCACCCTCGAAGCCGTGGAGGCCCTCGAAGGGATCGACCTGCTCGAGGTGATCGACGACGTCCACGAGCTGCACATCGACGGCAAGCTCGAGGTGCGCGCCACCCACCCGGTGAACTCGCTTCACGACCTGCGTCGGGTCTACACGCCGGGCGTGGCCGCCGTGGTGCGGACCATCCACGAGAACCCGGAGGATTCCTACCTCTATACGATCCGCGGCAAGACCGTCGCCATCGTCACCAACGGCACGCGGGTGCTGGGCCTCGGCAACGTGGGCCCGCTGGCGGCGCTGCCGGTGATGGAGGGCAAGGCCGCGCTGCTGCACCAGTTCGTCGGACTGTCGGCGTTCCCGCTGGTGCTCGACACGCGCGACGCCGACGAGATCGTCGAGACCGTGACGCGGGTGGCCTCCGGGTTCGCCGCCATCCAGCTGGAAGACATCGAGTCGCCGGCCTGCTTCGAGGTCGAGCGGCGGCTGGAGAGCGCGCTGCAGATGCCGGTGCTGCACGACGACCAGCACGGCACCGCCGTCGCGGTGCTCGCCGCCGCGACCGTCGCCATGGAACGGGCCGGCCTCGACCTGGCCTCGGCCCGCGTCGGCGTGATCGGCCTCGGCGCCGCCGGCACCGCCATCGCACGCATGTTGGGCGAGGTGGTGACCCATCCGGTGATGGGCTGCGACCCGACGCCCGAGGCCCAGGCACGGCTGCGCGCGGTGGGGGGCGAGCCGGTCGCCGAGCTGCCGGAGCTGATGCGCAGCGCGGACCTGGTGGTGGCCGTGACCGGCCGCAGCAACCTGATCCGGCCCGAGTGGGTGCGGCGCGGCCAGGGCATTCTCGCGCTGACCAATCCGGATCCCGAGATCACGCTCGAAGACGCGCTGGCGGCCGGCGCCGCCTTCGCCGCCGACGGACGCTCGGTGAACAACCTGCTCGGCTTCCCGGGCATCCTGCGCGCCGCCGTGGACTGCCGCGCGCGTCGCATCGATCCGTCGATGTACGTGGCGGCGGCTCGGGCCATTGCCGAACGCGCCGGGCCCAACGAGCTGGTGCCGAATCCGCTGCGCCACGACGTGCACCGCGCGGTGGCCCGCGCCGTGGCCGTCGCCGCGGTGAAGGCCGGCGTGGCACGGATCCGGGTGCCCAGCGACTACCAGCTCGACCTTCCGGTGCGCGGTGCCGCGCCCCTCGAGGAGCCGACCTAGGCCAGGTGTTCGCGCACCGTCGCGGCCAGGCGGTCCGGCGTGAAACCGAAGTGCTGCGCCAGATCCGCCGCCGGCGCCGAGGCGCCGAAGCCCTGGATGCCGTAGACGAGTCCCCGACAGCCGAGGAAGCGCCGGTAGGCTTCGCCCCGCGCCGCTTCCACGGCAACCACCGGCAGGTGGTCGTCGGGAATCAGCCGCCGCCGTTCGGCGTCGCTCTGGGCGGCCCACAGCTCCAGACTGGGCACCGACACCACGCGCGCCTCCACGCCGTCGGCCGCCAGCTTCCCGGCCGCCTCGCAGGACAGCGAGACCTCGGAGCCACTGGCCAGCAGCACCACGTCGGGCGCCCGTTCGGGCTCGACCACCGCGTACGCGCCCTTCCAGACGTCGCTGGCCTGGAACCCGTCCGGGCGGCGCAGGGCCGGCAGACCCTGGCGCGACAGGCAGAGCGCCACCGGCCCGCGCGCCCGTTCGATCGCCCAAGCCCAGGCCATGGCGGTTTCGAGCCCGTCCGCCGGCCGGAACAGCGTGAGGTTCGGGATCAGCCGCAGCGCGTCCAGGTGCTCGATGGGCTGGTGCGTGGGCCCGTCCTCGCCCAGGAAGATCGAGTCGTGGGTGAAGACGTAGACCACCTTGCGCTTCATCAGCGCGGCCAGGCGGATCGCCGGCCGCATGTAATCGCTGAAGACCAGGAAGGTGGCCGCATAGGGCAGGAAGGTGCCGTCGAGCGAGATGCCGTTGGTGAGCGCGCCCATGGCGTGCTCGCGAACACCGAAGTGGAGATTGGCGCCGGCGAAGGGATCGGCGCCCTCGCCCGCCGCCGGGCCCACGTCGTCGGCGTCCTTCAGGCGGCTGAGGTTGGAGGCCGCCAGATCCGCCGAGCCCCCGACCAGATACGGCACCAGCGTCGATGCCCGGTTGAGCGCGGCGCCCGAGTGCTGGCGTGTGGCCGCCTTGGTGTCGCCCCAGCCTTCGGCCATGCGTTCGGCCAGATCGCCGGGAACGCGCTGCTCGCGGTGCACGTCCCACGCGTCGGCCAGATCCGGGTGCGCCTTGCGCCAGGCGGCCAGGCGCTCGTCGCACGCCTCGCGTGCCGCGTGCTTGGCGGCAATGCGGGTCGCGAGGTACGCGCGCACCTCGTCGGGCACCAGGAACTCGGGCTCCAGCGGCCAGCCCAGCGCCTCCCGGGTGGCACGCACCTCGTCCGCTCCCAACGGTGCGCCGTGGGTGCTGGAGGTGCCGGCCTTGCCCGGGCTGCCGTAGCCGATCGTGGTGCGCAGTCGGATCAACGAGGGACGCTCGGTCTCGGCGCGCGCGGCCTCGAGCGCGCGGCGCAAGGCCTGGGTGTCGTTGCCCTCGACCTGCTGCACGTGCCACTGCTGCGCCTCGAAACGCTTCGTCACGTCCTCGGTGAAGGTGAGCTCGGTTCCGCCGTCGATGGTGATGTGGTTGTCGTCGTAGAGGTAGATCAGGTTTCCCAGGCCCAGGTGCCCGGCGAGACCGCCCGCCTCGGCCGAGACGCCCTCCATCAGGTCCCCGTCGCTGACGATGCCGTAGACGTAGTGATGCCCGGGGCCCTCGCCGTCGCGACCGAAGCGCGAGCGCGCCAGCCGCGCTGCCAACGCCATGCCGACGCCGGTGCCGAACCCCTGGCCCAGCGGGCCGGTGGTGGTCTCGACGCCCGGCGTGTCACCGAACTCGGGGTGGCCCGGCGTGGGCGATCCGAGCTGGCGGAAGTTCTGTAGATCGGCCCGCGAAACGCCGCAGCCGTACAGGTGGAGCAATCCGTAGAGCAGCATCGACGCGTGGCCCGCCGACAGCACGAAGCGGTCGCGCAGCGGCCAGTGCGCATCCTGGGGATCGAAGCGAAGGTGGTGGTCCCACAGCTCCAGGGCTGCGGCGGCGAGCCCCATGGGTGCGCCGGGATGTCCGCTCCGGGCCTTCTCGACGGCGTCGATGGCCAGGAATCGCAGCGTGTTGGTGAGGCGCTCCCGCAGCTCGGGGGTCAGCTCGGTCGTCATCGCGTCTCCGTTGAACGGTTCTGTCCGGGATTCGCGGCACGATACCCCTTCCCTCGGATTCGGGGAAGCGCGGCGCCGCGACGAGCTAGACTCGGCCCGGTCCGACGGAAGGAGGGTCCAGATGAAACGGCGGTTGACACTCGCGGGGGCTGCAGCAGTCGCGGCAGCGCTGGGGCTGGGCCTGGCGGGGTGCGCCTCGCTGGGAATCGGGCTGAGGCCCCTGGAGGCCAACCTGGTCGACCTGGAACCCCTCGAGAGCACCGCCTTCGAGCAGCGCTTCCGGGTGCTGCTGCGGCTGCGCAACCCCAACGACCGCCCGGTGGAGATCGACGGCCTGCGCTTCCAGCTGTCGTTCAACGGCGAGCGCCTCGCGACCGGCCTGAGCGATCAAGCCGTCACCCTGCCCCGGCTCGGGGACGCCGTCGTCGAGGTGACCACCACGACCACGCTGCTCGATCTGCTGAACCAGGCACTGGCGCTGAACGAGCGCAGCCTGGACCAGGCACCGGCCCTGGACTACGCGCTCGACGGCCGCGTCTATCTGGCCCGGAGCCTGCGCACGCTGCACTTCGAGCGCAGCGGGCGATTCGAGCCGCCCCCGCGCTGAGTCGAACGCCGGAGCTCAGCCAGACGCTTCGACCAGCTGCCCCTTGCTGACCAGGCGCACCACGTCGAGCGCACTCAACACGCCGACCAGCAACCCCTTCTCTACCACCGGTGCCCGGTGGATGTGGTGCTCGATCAGCAGCTCGGCGACTTCGCGCAAGCCGGTGTCGGCCTCGATCGTGAACGGGTCGCGGATCATCACGTCGCGAACGTGCATGTCTTCGACGCGGGCGCCGACGCGCCGTCCGATCGCCGCCAGGGAATCCTCCGCGCTGGCGTAGCCGCTCACCATCTCGAAGTGGTAGTCGGAGAGGCTGGCGTCGAAGCTCCGCTCGACGCAGAGCTGCCGGACGATGTCGGAACGCGAGACCACGCCAACCAGGCAGCCGTCCTGCACCACCGGCGCGCCACGCAGCTTTTCGTCGATCAGCCAGTGCTCCAGGTCGGGCACGCGCATGTCGGGCTTCACGGTTCGGACCTTGGGCGTCATGATGTCGCGGGCGCGGATTCGGCTCATCGGGTCACCTCATTTCCTTTGCCAGGCCATGAACGGCGTCGCGCCAACCGCTGCCGTCCGTCTCGATCGTCCGCCAGTACGCGCGCTCCGACCCGGTGGCGGCTTCGAAGCGGTCGCGGCTCGCGGCGTAGAGCTCGGGACCGGCATCGGAAGCGTCGCGCGCTTCGGCCCGGCGCGCTGCCAGGCGCTCGAGCACCAGCTCCGGCGCGCAGCGCACCTCGAGCACCCACAGCCGCGCCCCCAGGTCTGCCGCCAGGTCGGCCGCGCGACGGCGATCGGCGCGGCCCTCCCAGGTGGCGTCGAGAATCGCGATTCTGCCGGCCGATGCAACCGGAGCCGTTCGCTCCAGCAGGGCCCGGTAGACCTGCTCGCGAAGCTCGGGGGCGTACATGCCCTCGTCGGTACCCGAGATCAGGCGCTCCTGGGGCGCGACCCCGGCCAGGTGCTTGCGGATGCGATCCGTCGCCAGCACCGCCGCGCCGGGGCTTTCCGCCAGGGCCTCGGCCAGCGCCTCGGCCACCGTCGTCTTTCCGGTTCCCACCACCCCCGCCACCAACACCAGCGCACCGACCGGTCGCGGCGCCAGCGATGCAGTCGCCAGCTGGAGGTGCCGCGCCACACTCTCGGCCGCGGCGGCGCGCTGAGGCGGCTCGATGGCGCCGTCGCGCGCGGCGATGGCGGCCACCTTCGCCCGCACGCTTGCGCGGTAGGCCACGAAGTAGTCGACCACGCCGTACAGGTCGAAGTCGTCGCGCTCGCGCGCGTAGTGCCGCAGCCAGCGATCGGCGTGCCGAGCCGCGCCGCGGTAACACAGGTCCATCGCCGTGAACGCCACGTCCGACGCCGCGTCGATCCTGCGCAGCCGCTCGTCGAACTCGAGGCAGTCCACCACCAGCGGTTCGGCGTCGTCGCGCTCGAACCACACGTGCTGGAGGTGCAGGTCGCCGTGTCCATCGACGGCACGACCGGCCAGCCGCCGGCGCTCGAAGCGATCGGCATGCGCTTCCAGGAACCCGTCCACGAGGGAGCGGAGGCGCTCCACCGCGCTCCGCTGCGCCGCGTCGCCACCGCTCGCCAGCGAGACGATGCAGTCGTCGACGGGACGGCGGCAGCGCGCGAGCCACTCTTCCGCCGAGAACGGGGCCGGCGCGCCGAGAGCGTTCTCGCGGTGAAACGCGGCGATCCGTTGCACCAGGCGGTCGAGATGCTCCGCGCTCAACGTTCCGCCCGCGAGGCGCGACAGCGCGTCACATCCGTCGGGGAGCCGCCGCATCACGACCGCGTGTTCCAGGCCGCTCTCGGCGAGCTCCTCCGCAATCGGGCCCAACCGAACCGAGCCGTGATGCGTCCGCAGCGGCGCGACCCCCAGGTACACGTCCGGCGCCAGCCGCCGGTTGAGCGCGACCTCGCGCAGACAGTCGCAGTTGCGCTCCTCGAGGGTGCGGAAGTCGACGAAGCCCAGGTCGACGTCCTTGCGGAACTTGTAGACGCGCTCGCCGGTCAGGAACACGTGGGAGAGATGGGTCTGGATCCAGGCCACACCCGCTGTGGCGCTCGCGTCGTCGGGGTAGGCCCCCGGTTTCGCGAGCGCTTCGAGTACCGGCGCGGACCAGACCGACACGGGCCCCTAGTCGGAGCTCGCCGCGTCCGGGCTGCGGAGCGTGACGACGGGGCAGGACGCTTCTCGCACCACACGCTCGGCCACGCTTCCCAGCAGCAGGTGCTTGAGCCCGGAGCGGCCGCGGGTTCCCATCACGATCAGGTCCGCACCGATCTCCTCGGCGAGCGCGAGGATTCCCTGCGCGGGGGACTGGGGCGACAAGCTCAGCTCCGCCTCGACGCCCTCACCGGCGACCTTCTCGCGCCAATCGCCCAGCTGCTTCTGCGCCACTTTGCGGATCGACGCCTCGAGCTCGACGGGGAAGGTCATGCCGTAGAGTGAGGCGGCACCGACGTTTACCGGGTAGCAGTGCAGCAGATGGATCGATGCCCCGAACTCCTTAGACAGCTCGATGGCGAACTCGGCAGCGCGAGCCGCGTGGGTCGAGAAGTCGGTCGGCACGAGTATGCGCTGGATGCGTTTCAAGGGGTCCTCCTTCGGTGGCTCGCCCTCCCTTGCGAAGCAGGGCTCGTGCCACCCGACAGCGTTGCAGGCGTTGCGTCCGCTCTGATACTAGGACATTGGCGGGGCAGAACGCCGCGTCTCGGGGCGGTCTGGGTCGACCGGCGCGCCGCGCGTTACCCTCGCGGCGCTTCGATCCTCGGGAGAACCATCCGGTGACCGGCTCTGCGCAGAACGGGAGTCAGTGGGCGACTGCGCGCCGACGGCGGGGCTTGTGCGCTGCCGCCGCGACGGCAGCCCTGCTCGCCGTCCTGGCCTGCGCCACGCCCGTCGGCGTCGAGAAGGTGGACGCGCGGACGCTGCGACGCGAGCTCGCCGCGAGCGCCATCACCACCGGAACGCCGAGCGTCGGCACGCTTCGCTTCCTGCGCCGCCTGGCCCTGGACGAGGCCTTCGAGCGCGATCCGGTCACCACGCTCGACGCGCTCCACCGGGAGCTCGGCGGCATCGACCAGAGCGACCGGCTCCTGGCACTGGCGGAGCTGTCGTTCCTGCACGCCGACGAGGAGAGCGATCCGGCCTACTACCGCGCGGCGGCGCTGTACGCCTACGCCTACCTGTTCTCGGTCGACCCGAGCAGCCGCCCGGACCCCTTCGGCTACGGCCCGCGCCTGGCGCGCGGGCTCTACAACCGGGCGCTGGCCCTGGGACTGAAGCACGGGCAGCGCGACGCAATCGATCTCTCCAGCCGTACGCTGAGCCTCCCGTTCGGATCGCTCACGGTCGAGATCGATGAGAGGGAACTGCTCTGGGGCGGCTACCGGCTCGACGACTTCTTCTCCACCGACGAGATCCGGGTTCGCGGGCTGCGCAACCGCTACCGCCACGAGGGCATCGGCGCACCGCTGGGCGCGTCGGCGGTTCCCCTGGAGGACGTCCCGGAAGCGAGCCTCCTCGTTCCTCCCCGCTTCCGGGTGCCGGTCACGGTGCTGCTGCGACCGGAAGCGATCGGGGAAGCGCTGCTCGACGGCAACGTGCGCGCGCAGCTGGAGGTCTACAGCTTCGATCGCGCCCAGAGCGTCCGGATCGGGCGTCGCGAGATTCCCCTGGAATTCGATTCGACCGCCACGCTGGCGCAGGGCCTCGAGACCTCGCGGCTGTGGAGCTTCGAGCTGGCCGGCTTCCTCGGCCGGATCCTGCCGCTGCCCCAGCAGGACTCCGGACTCTTCCTGCTGCACCCGTACCACCCGGGAAGGGTTCCCGTGGTGCTGGTTCACGGCACGGCCTCGAGTCCGGCGCGCTGGGCCGAGCTGGTGAACGAGCTCCAGGGCGACCCGGAGCTGGGACCGCGCCTCCAGATCTGGCTCTTCATCTACAACACCGGGAATCCGATCCTGTACTCGGGGTACCTGCTGCGCCAGGCGCTGGAGGAGGCCGTCGCCACCTTCGATCCCGGGGGCCGCGATCCGGCGCTCGCTCGGATGGCGCTGATCGGTCACAGCCAGGGCGGCCTGCTGGCCAAGCTCCAGGTAGTGGAATCGGGTGATCGATTCTGGGCGAATGCCAGCCACGCACCCTTCGAGGCGACGCGGCTGAAGAAGAGCACCCGGGCCTTCCTGGAGCCGATCTTCTTCTTCGACCCGGTTCCGCAGGTCGAGCGGGTGGTCTACATCGCGACGCCCCATCGCGGCAGCTTCCTCGGCGTCCGCTGGCTGGCCGATCTCGTCGCGGGCCTGATCACGCTGCCGACCGACCTGGCACAACGGACCCTCGAGGTGGTGCTGGCAAACCCGAACACGGAGGCCCGGCGCCAGCTCGAACGGACGCCCACCGCCGTCGACAACATGTCGCCGGACGACCCCTTCACCCAGACCCTCTCCTCCCTGGTCGAGGCGCCGGGGGTCGCCGTCAATTCGATCATCCCGGTCAGGAAGCCCGGGCCGCCCCAGGGGCAGAGCGACGGGGTGGTGACCTACGAGAGCGCCCACCTGGACCACGCGGCCTCGGAGCTGGTGGTTCGCTCCGGACACTCGACCCAGGCGAACCCCTTCACCATCGCCGAGGTCAAGCGGATCCTCCGGTTGCACCTCGACGGCGCCAAGTGACGCGCCTGGGACCTGGTGGGTGCAGCGAGACCGCGGCGCTGGGGCTGCCGCGCCCGCCGCGCTAGCGTGGCGCAGGCGCGCCCCGGGAGCTTCGATGACCGTCACCGCCACCCGCGCCACGAACGCCAGCCCCGTCGACTTCGACCCGTTCTCGTCGGCCTGGCGCCAGGATCCGTATCCCAAGTATCGCGAGCTGCGCGACCGCGCTCCCGTCCATCGTGCGGAGGCGTCCGGGATCTGGTCGGTCTCGCGTTACGAAGACGTGATGCACGTGCTGAAGACCCCGGAGATCTTCTCCTCGCGCGCCATGTTCACCCAGCTCATGTCGAGCGGACACGAGGGGCGGCCGCCGCTCACCTGGGACGTGGTGCGCTTCCTGCTGGCGCTGGTGGTGCGGACGCGGCTCAACCCGCTGGAGTTCGCCACCGCGCGCAACCTGATCGCCGAGGACGGCGAGAGCCACTCGCAGATGCGCAACATCGTGAACCGCGGCTTCACGCCGCGGCAGATCGCCGCCTGGGAGCCCCGGGTGCGCGAGACGGTGGAGGGGTGCCTGGACCGGCTGCGCTCCGGCGAACCCTTCGACCTGGTTCGCGATCTCGCCATCCCGGTGCCCGTCACGATCATCGCCGAGATGCTCGGCGTCGAGCCGGAGCGGCGCGCCGACTTCAAGCGCTGGTCGGATGCGATCGTGGAGGCCTCCACCGGGCCGGGCCGGGCCAACCCCTTCGCCAGGCGCTACCGCCAGACCATGGTGGCCTTCATCCGCTACCTGAAGAAGATCACCCGCGAGCGCCGCCGCGCGCCGCGTGACGACCTGGTGAGCGCCATCGTCGCGTCGCAGGCCGGCGAGATCGGGCTCACCGACCGGGAGGTGATCCAGTTCGGCCTGCTGCTGCTGGTGGCGGGCAACGAGACCACCACCAACCTGATCGGCAACGCCGTGGCGGCGCTGCTGGCCCATCCGGATCAACTGTCGCGCGTGGCGGCGGATCCGGCGCGGGTGCCGGCGCTGCTGGAGGAGACCCTGCGCTACGACGCGCCGGTGCAGCTGGTGTTCCGCAACACGCTGTGCGATGCCGAAGTGGCCGGGGTGCGCATTCCTCAGGGCGACACCGTGGCGGTGCTGCTGGGATCGGCCAACCGCGACGAGCGACGCTTTCCGGACGCCGACCGCTTCGACGTCGAGCGCAACCCCCAGGCCCACGTCGGCTTCGGCTTCGGCAAGCACTTCTGCCTGGGCGCTTCGCTGGCGCGGCTCGAGGCGCGCGTCGCCCTCGAGGCGCTGGTGCCGGAGCTGCCGCGTCTGCGCGGCCCCAGCGAGACCGTCGAGCGCATCGACTCGTTCCTGGTGCGCGGCCCCACGCGACTGGAGCTGCGCCCGGCGGCGTGAGCCCAGTCAATCCTCCATCGAGCGCAGGGGAGTCCGGCGGCGCCAGCGGTACACGATCACCAGCGCCACCATCACCACGGTGCCGGGGATCCACCACTCGTCGATCCAGGCGCGCGCCAGCTCGATCCACTCGCGGATCCACGCGGCGAAGCCGAGCACCAGCAGCGAGCGCAGCACCAGGCTGGCGGCGGCCAGGGCGGAGAATGCCCAGACGCGCATGCCCGAGATGCCCGCCAGGGCGCTGATGGTGGGACCCGCCATGCCGAGCACGACCAGGCGCGGCGCTCGCGCGAAGATCCGCTCCAGCCAGCGCACGAAGCGGGCGAGGCGGGCCGCGCGCGCCTCGAGCCAGGGAATCCCCAGCGGGCCGAGCGCGCGCCCCAGGTGGAAGCACGCCAGGTAGAACAGCATCCGCCGCGTGACCAGGATGGCAATGAACGCGGCCGGGTGCACCGCGGGCGCCACCAGCACCATGTGCCGGCCGATCGGGCTGAGTGCGATCAGCAGGAGCGGATGGTGATTGACCAGGTAGAGCGAGGCGGCCACGCCCAGCAGCGAGCCACTCCCCAGCGCGCCGAGCACCCACAGGCAGAGGCGCGCGATCCGCAGCTGTTCGGGTGCGGGTCCGCGGGCAGGGTCGACCCCGTTCCCGCTGCGTCCTAGGCTCACCGCGCGAGGCTAGAACGCCGCCATCCGGGTGGCGAGCGGCTTCGCCGCCTGGGTGGCGACCGGCTTCGCCGCGCGCGCTGTTTCGACGGAGGTTCCGATGTCCGAGTCCGCCGCTCCCACGAGCGCCACCGATCTCCCGCGGGTCTACAGCGAGGCCGAGCTGCTCGACAGCGGCGCCTACGACGCCCCGCTGATCGCGGGTGGGATGCGCTGCCACGGCGGCTTCGACGCCGACGGCCGCTACCGCTCGCCCCGCACGCTGCACCGCGCGCCGGCGATCCGGGCCTGGCAGACGCGGCTGGCGGAGGAAGGCCACGCACTGCTCGAGATCGACCCCGGCCTGATGCCGCCGCAGTACCCCAACGTGGAGCAGGCGCGGCTGCTGCTGCGCGAGGGCGTGCGCGACCCGGTGGTGCGCCGGCTCACCATCATCTCCATCGTCGAAGGCTTCGGCGCCATCATCCGCGACGTAGGCGTTCCCGATCTGACGTCGATTCTGGTGGAACCGATCGACGGCACGGCCCTCGCCCACCTGGGCGGCGGCCTGTTCGAGGCCCACGCCCGCGACGAGGCCGGCTATCGCGACGAGGGCGGCCACAAGCAGATGTGGGAGGCCGCCCGCGACCTTGCACTCGAGCGTCCCAGGATTCCCGGCGACGTGCTGATGCGCATGATGGGCCAGGGCGCGGGCCGGCGGCGCGAGCGGCGACGCGCGTTTCCGCAGATCGACCCCGACCTCGAGCAACTCGCGGCCACCATGGCACAGGTGCTGGCGGTGGAGGTGTTCGCCATGGGCGCCTTCGACTGGGGCGAGCAGCTGTTGTCGGATCCCGAGGTCTCGGCCGACCCCGCCGGCGCCGGGGCCATGATCCGCCACATCCGCAGCGACGAGAATCCCCACGTGGAGTACCTGCGAACCGCCCTCTCCGAGCTGTCGGCGCGCACCGTGCGCACGGTGGACGGCAAGACGCTGCCGGGACGCACGATCGTGGACGGTCTGCTCCACGCCACGCTGCGCGGCCTCACCCGCGAGCGACGCCAGGAGCAACGCGGCGACATCCGCGAAAGCCTGGTCGGCGCGATGCAGGAGCACGCGAACCCTTCGGGCCTGCTCGAGCGCTTCGACGCGCTGGAGACGCCCTGGACGGCTCCCGAACGCACCGGCTTCGAGCCCGCGGAACCCGCGTGAAGCTTCCGGTCCGGCTCTACCGCAGCGCCCGGATCGGCTCGGCCGCGGCGGCCATCTACGGGCTCTACAAGGTGTCGAGCTGGGGCCGCAAGCTGAGCGGCCAGCCGCAGCCCCACGACCTCGACGCCACCCACGAGCGGGCGGCGCGCCTGATGCTCGACACGGCGCTCTCGCTGCGCGGCGTGCTGATCAAGTTCTGCCAGGTGGTGGCGACGCGCGCCGACGTCTTCCCGCCGCCGGTCATCGAGATCCTGAAGCAGTGCCACGATGCGGTGCCGGCCCACGACTTCGAGGAGATCCGCGGTCAGGTCGAACGCGAGCTGCGCAAGCCGCTCGACGCCGTCTTCCGCGAGTTCGAGCTCCGGCCGCTGGCCGCCGCTTCGCTGGCCCAGGTGCATCGGGCCGTTCTGCTCGACGGGCGCGAGGTCGCCGTCAAGGTCCAGTATCCGGACATCGAAAGCATCGTGCGCACCGATCTCGCCAACATGCGGCGGGTCTGTCGCATCTACGAGCGCTTCGAGCCGCAGCCACTGGAGCTGCTGCCGCTGGTCGCTGAACTGACCGCGCACCTGGAGCTCGAGCTCGACTTCCTGCGCGAGGCCGACTGCGCCGACCGGGTACGCGAGCTCTTCGCCAAGGACGGCAGCGTGGTGGTGCCGCGCATCCACCGCGAGTGGTCCACCCGCCGTGTGCTCACCATGGAGCTGGTGGGGGGCATCAAGATCACCGACCGTGCCGCCATCGTGGCGGCGGGCCTGCGCCCGGCCGATGTGGTGCAGGAGCTGATGCGGATCTACACCCGCATGATCCTGGCGGCGGGCTTCTTCCAGGCCGACCCGCACCCGGGCAACCTGTTCGTGCAGCCCGACGGCAAGGTGGTCGTGCTCGACTTCGGTCTCTCGAAGGAGCTGCCCGAGGGTTTCGGCCTGGGCCTCTTCGAGCTGATGTTCTCGATGATGACGCTGAACGAAGCCGCGATGATCCGCGCCTTCGAAGAGCTCGGTTTCGAGACCAAGACCGGCGACACCAGCACCTTCGTGGCGATCGCCCGCCGCATGATGAAGCGCAGCGACAGTGGCCGCTTCGAGGGCGAGTTCACCGAGGAGATGACCAGCGAGCTCTTCGAGGCGATCCGAGAGAACCCGGTGGTGCGGGTACCCAGCGACTTCGTGCTGGTGGGCCGCGTCTTCTCGCTGCTCTCGGGCATCGCCCACACGCTGGGCTCGCGCGCCAACGTGCTCGAGGCCATGGGCGCCTCGACGGGCGCGGCCGGGTAGCGAGGTCGCCGCGAGGGAAGGAGAAGCGAGCATGGCCGTCGAACGCGTCGTCGTCGAGGGTCTGGGGCGTCTGCCGGCCTTCAGCCACGCCAGCGTCGCGGGGGGCTTCGTCTACGTGTCGGGCACGCTGGGAACCCTGCCCGGCTCGATGGATCTGGCGCCCGGCGGCACCGGCCCCGAGACGCTCCAGACCCTGCGCAACATCGAGAAGGTCCTCGAAGCCTGCGGCGTGGGCTTCGACGATGTGGTCAAGGTGAACGTGTTCCTGACGGACATGTCCACCTTCGCCGAAATGAACCGCGCGTACATGGAGTGCCTGGGTGCCGATGGCCCGGCCCGCATCACGGTGGGCTGCGCCGCGCTCGCACTCGGTGCCGCGGTCGAGATCGACTGCATCGCCTACGTGGACTCGTAATCGAATCGACCGAGCATTCGCCCGCGAGCCGTGTTCCGCAGCTCGGGTCTGGCGCGTGAACCCGAGCTTCCACGCGCTTCAGCGCAGGTGGCGCGCGGCGAAGGACCGCGCGAGCGCGCGCAGCGGATTGCTGCCGCTCGGCGCGTCGTCGGATTGCAGAGCGGACTTCCGCTTCGCGGTCCTCTTGGTCACGGCCTTCTTCCCCGGCGTCCGCTTCGTGCCGGCCTTCTTGGCCGTTGCCTTCTTCTTCGCGGGAATCCGCTTGCGAGTGGCCTTCCTCTGCGCGGCCTTCTTCTTCGCGCGCGGCTTGCTCTTCTGCTTCCGAACCTTCTTCCTGGCAGCCATGAGTGCGTAATCCTCCTATCGCTATGATCGCGCATGCCCGGCGGCGAGGGAAGAGGTCGCGCCGGCGCCGGCCGCCGTTAGGCTATAGGAGGAGGTCTGCTCGGCGATGGCGGAAGAAGGTGAAGACACGGACCGCCGCGGCATCGAGCTTCCGATCGACGCGCTGAGCCCCGAGACGCTGAATCAGCTGGTCGAGGAGTTCGTCACCCGCGACGGGACCGACTATGGCGCCGTGGAGCGGAGGGTCGAAGAGAAGGTCGTCCAGGTCATGGCGCAGCTCCGCTCGGGCGAGGCCCGGCTCGTCTTCGATCCGGAGACGGAGACGGCCAACATCGTGCTGCCGCGGGACCTGCCGGAGCCGTAGATATGGCGGAAGCCTCTGGGCTGCGCTCGCTCAGTAGAGTGAGAGCGTTGCGAGGATCTCCCTCAGCTCACGCTTGGAGGGCTCGAACGAATCGACTTCGACGGGAGCGATTTCTGATTGGAGGATCATCAGGAACGCTTCGTTGTCCTTCTCTTCTGGAAACAGGAGGTACAAGGAAGACCACTGCCTGTCGGTGCTGGTCTGGGTCGTGTAATCCATGAAGTAGAACTTCTTGCCTCCGATCTCCTCCTCGCCCGTTTTCACGTCGCGCAAGCCGTACAGGCCCCGTCTCACACCCGCTTCGAGCATCGTGCTCTTCTCCATGTCTCTGACGTGGTCCGCGTTCTCGCGTGCCGTCTTCTTCCTGCGGCCCTCATCGATGATGCGGTTCCTCATCAGCTTGATCTCAGCGAAGATGGGCCCAGTAGGAGTGTCTGCCTTCTTCTTCGTGAGCCGAACCACGTCCAGGACCAAGTGCGTTGGATCTCCCGGTTTCTCGACACGCCAGCCCCGATCGGGCGGGATCCTGAGCGCGTAGTGCGGCATCGCGACGATCGCCCCCTCCTGGCCTGCGGAAGGAAAGACCTCTTCCAGGATCGCCCCCGGCACGGCCAGCTCGAGCCTCCGCCGGGCGGCGAGGCTTGCGACGATCATGACGCTTTTCCCTCGCCTGACTTTCTCGCCGTCGAAGAGGGCGGTCCCGGTGCCCTGGCCAAACGCTTCGAAATTCTCGGTGGAGGTGGGATCGACGGTCTCTCCGTCCACCTGCAGGGACAGCGCCGTGATGGGCTGCAGCCCGGCATCACCTCGTCCGAGCACGGCAACCCGCAGCATCTGATCTTGGCCTAGACATCCTTCGTCGACGCGCTTCCTGTCGATGCTCTGGCCGGTCATCTTCCTGTGGAAGGCAGAGTTCGGGATCCACTGCCTGCAACCACGGATCATGAAGGTGTATTCCGGTTCAGAAGCGACTCCCCGATCCGAAGCTGAGAGAGTCTTTCGACCCACGATCAGGAGCGGCGGGACCTCGTCGATGCTGTCCGCTGAGAGCCCCCGCTCGATTGCGCTGTCGATCTCCTCTGGACTCATGGCCGCGGCCGGAACCACCAGCATCAGCATGCAGGCACCTACGATCACTGAGTGTGTCATGCTGCCCCCGGAAGGTCAGAGGCGTTCTGCCACGCCACAGGGTGACAGAACGGACCGGCGAGGAGGTCGTACGCTCACGAGGCTCTGCCGTCGGGGCGAGATGAAGTTACACGGACTATCTTCATCGAGTTCGTGCTGCCCGAGACACCAGTCAGGTCGCCCTTTGTGAAGATGGCCAGATCGCCCTCTTCAACCAGTTTCTTTGTCAGTAAAGTCTCGAAGATGTCCTGGTGCAGGCGCTCTACGTCCGATGTTTCGATCTTGAACGACACCGGATGAACACCCCGATACAACGTCACGCGTCTGCTCGTGGTTTCGTGTGGTGTGAACGCATAGACCGGAATATCCGAGCGAATTCGCGACATCCAGAGCGTGGTCGACCCCGACTCGGTCAGCGCGATGATCGCCTTGACGTCCAGGTGGTTGGCCGTATACATCACCGCCATCGCGATCGCTTCGTCGACGCTCTCGAAACGATCGTCGAGTCGATGGGTCGTTCGGCCCCTCGCGAGCACGTGTTTTTCAGCACCGATGCAGACTTCGCTCATTGCAGAAATGACCGAGACCGGATGTTCGCCTACCGCCGTCTCCGCAGACAACATCACGGCGTCCGTGCCATCCATGACCGCGTTCGCGACATCCGAGACTTCGGCTCTGGTTGGAATCGGGTTCTTGATCATTGACTCCATCATCTGAGTGGCCGTGATCACGACTTTGTTTCTCGTTCGCGTCAAGCGGATGATGCGTTTTTGCATACCGGTCAGCTCTGCGTAACCCATTTCGACGCCGAGGTCTCCGCGCGCAACCATGATCGCGTCTGCAGCATCGATGATCGATTCGATGCAGTCGACCGCCTCTGCCCTTTCGATCTTTGCCACGACAAGTCCGTGACCCCCTGCGGCACGGAGCAACTTGCGTGCCTCGTCGACGTCATCCGCATTTCGAACGAAGGAAACGGCCAGAAAATCGATGCCGATCTCCGCGGCAAACTGGATGTACTTGCGATCGGTGCTGGTCAGCGCTGGCGCCGACAAGCCGCCCCCCTTCCGGTTGATACCCTTGTGATCGGACAAGATGCCACCGAGGATGACGGTCGTGTTTACCCTGGTGCCTTCGACGTTGTCTACTTTCAGCTTGATCTGCCCGTCATTGAGGAGCAGCACATCGCCTGGATTGAGGTCCTCGTGCAGCTTCGGATAGGCAACACCGACGCCCTCACTGTTGCCATCGTTCATTCCCAAGGTCGAGTCGACGAAGAACTTGGCTCCCTCGTTCAGAGTCACCTTGCTGTCCTTGAAACGCCTCACGCGGATCTTGGGGCCCTGTAGATCGCCCATGAGACCGACTTCTCGACCGGCCGCCGCTGCCGCCGCTCGCAAGGCCTCGATCCTCGTACGATGATCGGCGTCTTCGCCATGCGAGAAATTTATGCGTGCGACATCCAGCCCGGCGTCGATGACCTCTCTCAGTACTTTCGGATCGTCGGTCGAAGGACCCAAAGTGGCGACTATCTTCGTTCTTCTCTTCATGGACGCGATTATCGCATAGAGGAGCACTTCTACGGCGCTGTATGAAGTCGGGGAATTCCCTGAGCTGTCTGCCCTATGCTCTGGTGTCGGCGGGATGCTCCTCGAATTGCAAGGTCTTCCGATGAGTGAAGAGACTCCGTTCGATCCGAGACCCCAGATCGCTCGAGAGAGATTGATCGAGGTGTTGCGTCACGCCCATTCGGGAGAGACCGCCGCAATCCTCGCCTACCGGGGTCATTGGAAGTCGCTGAGCGACCCCGAAGATCGCCGGCGAATCCAGCAGATCGAGCAGGATGAGAAGGACCACCTCATCATCGTGGCGCGCTACCTCGCCGAGCTGGGAGCCGGCTCGAACCGGCGTCGCGACCTGGTGTTCCGGTGTATCGGGACGATGATCAGCGTCGTGTGCCGCGTGGGAGGGTGGTTCCTGCCCATGTATGGAGCCGGAAGGCTCGAACGCCCCAACATCGAAGAGTACGAGGTCGCCGCACGCCACGCCTGGATCGGCGGACGCGAGGAGTGGACGGACAGCTTGTTGCATCTCGCCGAAGTCGAGTGGGATCACGAGGCCTGGCTGCGGGAACGAACGCTCAGCCACCCGCTGGCGAAGATCTTTCCCATGTGGAGTGCGCCGCCACCGAGAGAGAGAATCCGCGAGAGCTTCGAGGAATTCACCAAGTCGCTCTCGAGCGACCCGGCGTGATCTCACCAATTCGCGTTGGCTTGGACCCCGTGCCGCTCGCCTACCCATTGCGTTCGCGAGGATGGGCGAGCCCGATCTGCCGCGCGGAGAACGCCTCGCCGCCGATCGAGGTGGTTTGGAAACGTTCCGCGGCTGGCAATCCAGCCCAATGGATTCGCTGGCTCTTGGTCGGGGTGGTGGGATTCGAACCCACGACGCGGAACCCCCAAAGTTCCGGCTCTAGCCACTGAGCTACACCCCGATGCAGAAAGGTCCGGGGCCCGAAGCGAGAGTATCCCCGGCCGTCGAGGGCCGCACAAGCGCGCCCCGAAGCGCGCGGGGCGGCCTCAGGCCAGTGCGATCAGATTGACGACCTTGTCGTCCAGCCACTCGACCAGCGCGCGCAGCGCGTCCGGGTTGATCTCGTGACCCATGGGGTACTCGCGGAACGAGATGTTGACGCCATAGGGCAGCAGCGTGTCGCGCGACTCGCGGCCGCGCTCGATCGGGATCATCGGGTCCTCGGTGCCGTGCATCACCAACACCGGCTTGTTCTCGTGCTCCGGCCGGGGCGGGTGGGCTGCGGCCAGGTCCTGGGGCAGCCAGGACGAGAGCGCCGCCAGCCCCGCGTAGCGCTCGGGCTCGCGCAGCATCATCTCGTAGGCCATCACGCCGCCCTGGCTGAAGCCGAGCAGCACGAAGTGGTTGCTGTCGATCGGGTAGTGCTCGAAGGCCTGGTCCACGAAGTGGTTCAGCGACTGGAAGCCGCGTGCAAACTCCTCGGGGTCCGGCGGACGTCCGCTCGAGAGCGGGAACCAGCCGTAGCCGACCATGTTCGGCCCGATCTCGACCGCCGTCGGCCCCTGGGGGCAGAGCACGAGGCACTTGCCGCCGTTCAGGATCGGCGCGAGCCCGATCAGGTCGTGGGCGCTGGCACCCCAGCCGTGCAGCGCGAGGATCGTGGGGAACGGGCCGTCGCCGGACGGCACGTGCGCGGTGTGAAGCAGCTCCATGGCGGCGCACCATAGGATCCCCGGCGGGGAAGTGCTATCCCAAAACGGTTCGCGAGGTCCTCCCATGACGGCCAGCCTCCAAGCGAAGAATCTGCTCCAGAAGGTCTGGGATGCGCACACGGTGCGCGAGCTGCCCAGCGGCCAGACCCAGCTCTTCATCGGGCTCCACCTGATCCACGAGGTCACCAGCCCCCAGGCCTTCGCGGCGCTCCGCGAGGCGGGGCTGCCGGTGCGCTTTCCGAAGCGCACCTTCGCCACGGTGGACCACATCATCCCCACCGGCTCGCAGAAGCGGCCCTTCGCCGACTCGCTGGCCGAGGCGATGATGGTGGAGCTCGAGCGCAACGTGGCCGAGCACGGCATCCACTTCTTCGGGCCGGACAGCGGCCACCAGGGCATCGTCCACGTGATCGGCCCCGAGCTGGGGCTCACCCAGCCCGGAATGACGATTGCCTGTGGCGACAGCCACACGGCCACCCACGGCGCCTTCGGTTCGGTGGCCTTCGGCATCGGCACCAGCCAGGTGCGCGACGTGCTGGCCACCCAGTGCCTGGCGCTGGAGCCGCTCAGGGTGCGCCGCATCGACGTCAGCGGGAAGCTGGCCGCCGGCGTCTACGCCAAGGACGTGATCCTGCACGTGATCCGGCGGCTCGGCGTGAAGGGTGGCATCGGCTTCGCCTACGAGTACGGCGGCGCGGTGGTCGACGCCATGACGCTCGAGGAGCGCATGACCGTGTGCAACATGTCGATCGAGGGCGGCGCGCGGGTCGGCTACGTGAATCCCGACGAGGCCACCTTCGAATACCTGCGCGGCCGGCCCTTCGCGCCCGAGGGCGAGGCCTTCGAACGCGCCGTCGCCTGGTGGCGCAGCACCGCCACGGATCCCGACGCGACTTTCGACGACCGCGTCGAGATCGACGGCAACAGCATCGCCCCCACCGTGAGCTGGGGCATCACGCCGGGCCAGGCCATCGGCGTTGACGAGCGGCTGCCCGATCCGGCCGCGGTGGACATCTCGGAGCGCGCATCCTTCGCCGAGGCGCTGGCCCACATGGACCTGAAGCCCGGCCAACCCATTTCCGGTACGCCGATCGACGTGGCGTTCATCGGCTCCTGCACCAACGGCCGCATCTCCGACCTGCGCGAGGCGGCACGCGTGGCGCGCACCGGCAAGGTGGCGCCCGGCCTGCGCACCTTCGTGGTGCCCGGCTCCCAGGAGGTGCAGCGCCAGGCCGAGGCCGAGGGCCTGCCCGAGGTGTTCCGCGCGGCGGGCTTCGACTGGCGCGAGCCCGGTTGCTCGATGTGCCTGGCGATGAACCCGGACAAGCTGGTCGGCAAGGAGCTGTGCGCCTCGTCGAGCAACCGCAACTTCAAGGGCCGCCAGGGCTCGCCCACCGGGCGCACGCTGCTGATGTCGCCGGCCATGGTGGCGGCGGCGGCGCTGAAGGGCGCCGTCACCGACGTGCGGGAGATCCTCTGATGACGCCGACCGCCGTGGAGCGGGTGGACGGTCGCGGCTGCGTGCTGCGCGGCGACGACATCGACACCGACCGCATCATCCCGGCGCGCTTCCTGCGCTGTGTCACCTTCGACGGCCTGGGCGAGCACGCCTTCGAGGACGACCGCATCCAGGCCAAGGGCAATCACCCACTGGACGACGAACGCTTCGAGGGCGCCTCCATCCTGATCGTCGCCAGCAACTTCGGTTGCGGCTCCTCGCGCGAGCACGCACCCCAATCGCTGATGCGCCACGGCTTCCGCGCCTTCGTGGGCGCCTCCTTCGCCGAGATCTTCTTCGGCAACTGCACCGCGCTGGGCCTGCCCTGCGTCACGCTGCCCCCGGACGATCTCGCGAAGCTGATGGAATCGGTCGAGCTGGACCCGTCCCAGCAGCTGACCCTGAACCTGGCCAGCCGCTCGCTGACCTACCGGGGCGGTACGCTCGCGGCGCTGATTCCCGATGGCGTGCGCAGCGCCCTGCTCGAAGGCAAGTGGAACGCTACCGCCCAGCTCCTGGAAGCCGGCGACGCCATCGAGACCGCGGCGCGCAGACTTCCCTACGTCGAGAACTTCGCCAGCTGAATCGCCCGCACGCGCCCGAGCTCCCAGGCTCGAGCGACCTACTTCCCGTTGAACTTCGGCGACCGCTTCTCGAGGAACGCGTCCATACCCTCGTGACGGTCCTCGCTGGCGAACACCAACCCGAAGGCCTGCTGCTCCATCACGTGGGCGACGCGCGGGTCGGCGTCCTGTCCTTCCTGGATCAGTCGCTTGGCGGCCGCAACCGCGACCGGCCCCTGGGCCGCAGCCGTCGCCGCAGCCTTCACGGCCGCCTCCATCAGCGCGTCGGGCTCGAAGACCCGGTTGACGAGCCCGATGCGAAGCGCCGTCTCGGCGTCGATCGCCTCGCCGGTGGTCACCATCTCCTTGGCCCACGCCATCCCGACCCTGCGCGCCAGTCGGCTGGTGCCGCCGAAGCCGGGCACCAGGCCGAGCTTCACCTCGGGCTGGCCGAAGCGCGCCTTGCTCGAGGCGTAGATCCAGTCGCAGGCCAGGGCCAGCTCACAGCCACCGCCCAGGGCGAAGCCGTTGACGGCGGCCAGGGTGGGAACGCGCAGCGCCTCGAGTGCTGCGAAGGCCTCGTGACCGAGGCGGCTGAAGGCCTCGGCCTGCCCAGGATCGAGCTGGCGCATCTCGGCGATGTCGGCGCCGGCGGCGAACGCCCGCCCCGCGCCGGTCACCACCACGGCGCCAAGGGAGGCGTCGTCCGCCAGGCCGGCGAGCTGGCAGCGCAGCGCGTCGAGGGTGGCCCGATCCAGCGCGTTCAGCACGTCGGGGCGCTGCAGGGTGATCGCGGCGACGGCGCCGTTTCGCTCGACACTGACCGGTTCGCTCACGCCGACTCCTCCACCGGGAAAGCGGCCGATGCTATCACAGCGCCCTTCCGTGGTATCGTGCGCGTTCGATCGACCGTGGAGGAAACCGTCGTGATCGAACGTCCGCCCCTTCTGCCCCGTGCTGCCGTCCTGCTGGCAGTGCTCGCCCTGGTCGGCGTCGTCGGGGGCCCGCTGCTGGCCTCGGTGGGCGTGGTCGCCCCGATGACCGGCTTCACGATCTTCCTGGCCGGCGCGCTCGACGGTCTGGCGGCGCTGGTGATCGGCCTGCTCGCACTCTTCACCTCCCGCGGACGACCGGGACGCGGTGGCGCCTGGTTCGGCGTGGCAGTGGGACTGGCCGTGAGCGGCGTGGTGCTCGTATCGGCATCGCCCGGACGCGGGCTGCCTCGCATCAACGACATCACCACCAGCCCCGATGATCCGCCCGCCTTCGAAGCCGCGGGACAGGACGAGCCGAACCGCGGGCGCGACATGTCCTATCCAGCAGACTTTGCCGCGCAGCAGCGCAGCGCCTACTCCGACCTCCGGAGCGTCTCGCTGGGACTGCCGCCGGCCGAAGCCTTCGAGCGCTGCCGCAAGGCGGCCGAGCAGCTGGGTTGGGAGATCGTGGCCGCGGATCCGGCGCGCGGGCACCTGGAAGCGCGCGCAACCTCCGGCCTGTTCCGCTTCGTGGACGACATCGTGGTCCGTGTGGCTCCAGCGCCCGACGGCTCGACGGTGGACGTGCGCTCCAAGTCGCGCGACGGCCAGGGCGACCTGGGCATCAACGCTGCGCGCATCCGCGCCTTCGCCTCGAAGCTCCGCTAGTCGGAGAGACCGAGCGCTTCGCGCGCGCGCGCCACGGCCCAGCGGTAGTCGGCCTTGCCACTGGGCGCGCGCACCAACTCGTCCACGAAGACGAAGACCTTGGGCGTCTTGTAGGGCGCCAGGTGTTCACCGGCAACGGCGCGGAGCGAGTCCTCGTCGAGCGTCACGCCGCTGCGCGGGCGCACCAGCGCGGTCACCTGCTGACCCCAGCGCGGGTGGGGCGTGCCCACCACCACGGCATCGTAGACGCCGGGGTGGTGTTTGAGGGCGTGCTCCACCTCTTCGGCGAAGACCTTCTCGCCACCCGTGTTGATGGTGACCGAATCGCGCCCCAACAGCCGCAGCCGGCCGTCGGGCTCCACCGTGGCTCGATCGCCGGGGACCGCATAGCGGCAGCCATCCACGACCGGGAAGGTGCGCGCGGTCTTCTCGGCGTCCTTGTAATAGCCGAGCGGGATGTTCCCCTGGCGGGCCAGCCAGCCGATCTCGCCGGAGTCCGGCTCGACCAGCCCCGACAGATCCTCCTTGAGCACCACGTTGTCCGGGGCCACCGCGAAGTCACCGGTGGTCGACTTGGCTTCTGCGCTCGAGAACTGGGACGCCTGGGCACCGCTCTCGGACGAACCGAGGGCGTCGAGGATGCGGATCTTCGGGAGCCGCGCCAGGAACTCGTCCTTCAGCGCGGCGGTGAGGATGGCACCGCCCGAGGTCAGCATCGCGAGCGACGACAGGTCGTAGTCGCGCTGGGCCAGCTGGTCGGCCAGCGGCCGCCCGAACGCGTCGCCCACGATGGTCATCAGGTTCACCCGCTCGCGCTCGACGGTGGACCAGATGTCGTCGGGATCGAACTTGCGCGGATTCGATTGCACCACCACGGTGCCGCCGGCGGCCCACAGGTTGAACGCCACCCAGTGGGCCGCGCCGTGCATGAAGGGAGGCGCCGGCAGCGCCCGCGGGCCGCCCGCGGCAGCCTTCTCGACCACGCCTTCCAGCGTGCGCGGCGGTGCCGGCCCGCCCATCGCCGCCAGGTAGATGTCCTCCTGCCGCCACAACACGCCCTTCGGCATGCCGGTCGTGCCGCCGGTGTAGAGGATGTAGAGATCGTCGGCCGAGAGGCCACTGGGCGGCTCGGGCTTGGCGTCGGCCAGCGCCTGCTCGTAGTCGAGGGCGCCCGGCAGCAGCGCCTCGCCCGACTCGTCCGCGACCTGGAGCCACAGCCGCACCTTGGGCAGACGCTCGCGGATGCGCGCCAGCGTGGGTGCGAAGCTGGCGTGGTAGATCACCGCGCGCGCGTCGGCATTGTCGAACAGATAGAGCAGCTCGTCGTCGACGTAGCGGTAGTTGACGTTGAAGGGGGCGCAGCGCGCCTTGTAGGAGCCGAGCATGCCCTCCAGATACTCGTTGCCGTTGTAGAGGTAGAGGGCCACGTGATCCTGGCCGCTCTCCCAGCCCTTCAGCTCGGAGCGTTCGGTGTGGCAGCCGAGCCCGTGGGAGCGCAGCACCGCGCCGAGCCGACGGGTGCGATCGTGGACGTCGCCCCAGCTCAGGCGGCGCTCGCCGAAGATCAGGCACTCGCGTTCGGGCGCGCGCTCGGCGATGGCTTCGTGGATGGCGGCGAGGTTCAGCACGGCGTTCTCCGGGTCGAAGGCTCGAGAGGCGAAGCCTGCCGCGAGTCGGCCGCGCCCGCAACGCAGCGCTGTGGCTCGGGCCGGTTCCGGCTTCACACCAGCCGCGTCAGGCCGACCAGCGCCGCCAGGGTCTCCTCGACCCGGAGGCGGGTCGGTGCGCCGGGCCGCCAACCCCCGTCGCCGGCCTGCTCGGCGAGCAGTGGCTCCACCAGCTGGGCGGCGTCGAGACGCCCGCCCGGCAGCGACTGCGCCTCGCACAGCGTGAAGACGCGCACGGTGCGCAGCGCCTCGAATGCACCCGTGCGGTAGCCGCGCTCGAGCTCGCGCCCGCACCACTGGAGCGCGGCGTCGCCCAGCTCGTGCGGCGTGATGGCGAAGAAGTGCGTGAAGGCGACCAGCGGACCATAGGCACCGCCGCTCACCCGGTCCGGGGACCATCGCTCGCCGAGGAAGCGGCCGGCGGACTCGAGCGCCGCGCTGGAGGCGAAGGGCGTCTTGGCCAGGTAGCCGCCGATCAGGCCGGTCAGCACGACCGACCGCGTCTCGCAGGGCTCGCCGCGGCGCCAGGAACCGTCCGTCTCCTGTTGCGACACCAGCCACGAGACCGCCGCTTCGGTTTCGGCACCCACCAGCTCGTGCAGGTCGTCGAGGACGGCGACGGCCTCGAGGGTGGCCGCCAGGGCGTCGGCTGCGGCCGCGGCCCCCCCGAGCGGTCCGAAGGAGCCGTCGGGTCGCTGCCGTTCCCGCAGCGCGTCGCGCACCGTCACCGCCGGCGCCACTCCGAGCACTACGTCCAGTCGCAGCCGGGACAGGTCGTTGCCGTGGGCCCGCACGAAGGCCACCGCGCGATCGGCGGCTTCGGCAGCACCGCTCACGTCCGCAGCAGCAGGCCCGTCAGGTAGCGGCCCTCGGGATGGTCGAGCGACACCGGGTGATCCGGCGGCGCACCGAGCTCGCGCAGCACCTGGAGCGGCCGCCCCGCGTCGAGCGACGCGCCGAAGGCGATCTTGCGGAACAGGTCGGGTCCCACGTGGTGCGAACACGAGAAGGCGAGCAGCAGCGCCTCCGGGTCCGCCCGGCGCAGCGCCGAGAGCAACACGTCCTTGTAGGCGCGCGAGGCGCGGGCCACGTCGGCACTGCGGCGCGCCAGCGGCGGCGGATCCACCACGATCAGGTCGTAGCGCTGGCCGTCGCTGCGCGCGAAGCGGAATGCATCGGCCTTGACGAAGCGCAGCGGCAGCGTCGTCGTCCAGGGCTCGAGATTGCGCTCGGCCAACGCCTGCGCATCCGCCGAGCTGTCGACCCAGGTGACCGAGGCGGCACCACCCCGGGCGGCCGCCACCGAGAACCCGCCGGTGTAGGCGAACAGGTCGAGGACACGCCGGCCCGATGCCAGGCGCTGGACCTCGTCGCGCGCCTCGCGCTGGTCGAGGTAGAAGCCGGTCTTCTGACCGTGCTGGAGATCCACGGCGTACTCGCGGTCGCGCTCGCGGATCGTCACCGGCGCGTCGGGCGGCGAGCCCCACAACGCGCCCTGGTGCGCCGCCACGCCTTCGCGGCGCGCAGCCACGGCGTCGGGACGTTCGAGTCCGGCGGCCGCCCCGGTGGCGTCGCGCAGTGCGGCGCCGATCTCCTTGCGGCGGGCGTCCATGCCCGCCGAGGAGACCCGTACCACGACCGTGTCGCCGTAGCGATCCGCCACGAGGCCCGGCAGCCCGTCGGCCTCGGCGTTGATCAGGCGCACGGCCTCGGTGTCGGCCAACCCGGGGTCGTCCCGGCGCCGCGCCACCGCCAACGCGATACGCCTCGTCAGCGCGTCGGGCGCGGGAATGTCCTTCCCGAAGTGGAGCAGGCGGACCCGGATCTGGGAATGCGGCGACCAGTGGCCGTATCCCAGCACCTCGCCCTCGGCCGACAGCACCCGCACCTCGACCCCCGGAGCCGGTTCGCCCTCGACCCGCGCTACGGCCCCCGACAGCAGCCAGGGGTGTCGACGCCGCACCGAGCGGTCGCGACCGTTGTTCAGGATGACGTCTGCCATGCCCGACACCATCGGACATCCGGCGAGCCGCGTCCAACGCGAGGCCCGGCTAGCCGGCGCCTTCCGGCGGCACGCGGCGCCGCTTGCCGCGGCTCTCGAGCGAGAAGCGCACGGGCACCTCGATGCGTCCGTAGACCCACGGAAGTGTCCCGGCCCGTGCCACGCTGCGGCGGGCGGCGCGATCGAGCAGCGCGTGACCCGAGGAGCGGGACAGCTCGATGCCCCGGGCGGCGCCGGCGCGGTCGATCTCGAACTGGACCCAGACGACGCCCTGGAGGCCCTGGCGCCGCGCGCTGTGTGGGTAGACCAGCGCCGCCTGGATGCGGCGGCGGATCTCCTCCAGGCGCACTTCGACGCTCGGGCCCAG
>JBFGIM010000022.1:0-27299 GCA_041577695.1 Myxococcota bacterium
CCCCCCCCCCCCAGCCAGGGTAGCGCCGTGCTAGTGGTGATGGTCTTCGACCCACTCGCGGACCTCGGTCCGCTGCTCGGGAGTCAGGACCTCCGCTACGTCCGCCAGCGCCTGGATCAGCCGTTGCGATGCAGCATCGGCGAGCTCGATCTCCGCGGCCCGCAGCGCCTCCAGCTCCTGGCGGTCGATCTCCGCCCCCGTGAG
The DNA here is from genome assembly GCA_041577695.1 of Myxococcota bacterium. Classification (GTDB taxonomy): domain Bacteria; phylum Myxococcota_A; class UBA9160; order UBA9160; family PR03; genus JASJBO01. The sequence continues at coordinate 205 of JBFGIM010000022.1, forward strand.
CAGCGCCAGCGCCTGCTCGTGGTGTTCCCGATGCCGGGTCCGCACCTCGTAGAAGTCCTCCACCGAGTCGCCGATGATCTCGGCGACGCGGTCGCGTTGCTCGTCGGTGGCGTCCAGCCGGCCCAGCGCCCAGTCCGCGCCGTGCAGCGCGTGCTCCTTGGCCGCGTCCACGTTCTCGAAACCGTGGCGTTTGCCGAACCCGTGGCCGTGGCCCCGGCAGGAGGGCAGGAGGGCGCCCGCCACCAGCAGGATCATCATCACGGCGCCGACGCTGGAGACGATCGCAAGGGCCGTCCGGCGGTCGCGTCTGGCTTTCTCTCGCTCGGTCATGGGAAGCTCCTCTTCGATGGGCGCTCGAACGAAGGAAAGCGTACCCCCCGCGCGTTTCCCCCGGCTGTCGCCGAGGTAAAGTTTTGTGAAGACTGGGCTCAGAACTCGGAGCGCTCGTAGAAGTACTGGGCCTTGCGCGAGCCGATGCGACCGGTGGAGGGCTCCAGGTGGAGCCGCTGCACCGTGACGAGCATGTGCTCGCGGCCGGGCTCGTTCTCGAAGACCACCCGCGCCACGTCCCGGGGCGTGCGCAGCAGACCCAGGGCATCGCGCTGACGTCGGAACTCGGCGAGCGCCTGCCGCACCGGCGGCGCCAACGCCGCCTCGTCGAGCGGGCGCCAGACGCCAGCGGCCGGCTCGAGCAACACGGCGAGAGAGGTGGTGTGGGTGGCGTACATCGCGAAGCCACCCAGCTTCCAGGGATTCAGCTCCCAGGCGGCGACGGCGACGCGGTGCAGCGGCGGCCACAGCGCCACGACGACCAGCAGCGCCGCGACGAAGCGGACGCGGCCGGGAGAGGCAGCTTCACCGTTGCGACGCGTCACAACAGGTTCCAGTCGTGCGGGCTGCCCGGCAACCATCCCGCGGCCGCACCCAGGGCGTAGAGCAGTGTCGCCGCGAAGATCGGCAGCACGAGGGAGGCCCAGCGCGGCGGCGCGAAGAGGAGCAGCAGGTTGAGGAAGAGGAAGGCGAAGCCGAGCTCGAGCGCGCCGAGCTGGATCGACGCCATCAGCGCCATGGCGCAGGCCGCGCCCCAGAGCCGCGTGCGCGGCAGGAGCAGCAGGGCCGGCAGCACCAGCTCGGCCAGCACCACGGCGTTCGAGGCGAGAACGAACGGCAGATGGCCGGTCCGATAGGGCCCGGCTCCGGTCTGCCAGGGATCGAGCGACTGGAGGCGCGCCACCTCGGCGGCGGGCAGCAGCAACTGGAACAGCCGCGCGAAGCGGTCCTGGGTTCCCACCATGAACGCCAGGAAGTCGCCGTGGAAGTAGTGGCCGTAGAGCAGCTTCTGGAGACCGGTGTGGAACAGGACGATGACGGTGAGCCAGCGCAGTCCGTGCAGGGCCAGCGCCCGGTCGGGTCGCGCGCGCCGGTCGGCGACGCACAGCAGCGCCACGCACAGCAACTCCAGGTACAGATGATTCGCCGACGACACGAAGCGCCAGCCGAGCTGGACGAGCAGCGGCGCCAGCGCCAGCCAGGGCGCCAGCGCCTCGTGGCGCCGGCTCCAGGCCAGTGCCGCGCTGGCGCTCATCACCAACGCGCACGCGGCCAGCAGACCGTGGTCGCTGGGCGACCACGCCCACCACAGCCAGCTGCGCACGGCGCCGTAGAAGAGCAGGAAGCGGCGGAAGACCCGCAGGCGTGCGCCCGCGGCGTGCTGCGGATCGCCCCCGGCCAACGACAGCCAGCGGCGGGCGAGCGAGTCGGCGGCGCCGCTCACTCTCCCCAGGGCCGGATCCCGATCCGCTCGAGCTGACGCTGGTCGTGCGACACGGCCAGCGCGAAGCCGCCGCGCTCGGCGGCGTCGCGCAGGAAGCGGCGCATGCGCGTCAGGCGCGCCTCCGACTCGGGCACCACGAAGGTCCGGTAGAGCGCGGGCTTGGGGAAGTCGTTTAGGATCCCGTCGACCTGGTTCACCACGTCGCCGGTGAAGAGGATGCCGCGGGGTGCCCCGCCCGGCTCACGCACCCAGGCGACGATCACCTGGCTGCCGGGGGTGTGTCCCGCGGCACGCACCACCGCCACGCCCGGATGGTCCGGCAGCGGCGCCAGCGCCGCTGCGACCAACGGCTCCCTCACGAGGCACCCGGCGTCGGCGAGGTGGTTGCGACCGGCAAACGTGGTGGCGTTGACGATCTCGCCCTGCTCCGCGCCCTGGAACAGGCGAACCGTGCGGTCGGACCCGCGCTCGCGGCAGAGCGCCGCCACGCCCTGGGTGTGATCGGTGTGGAGATGGGTGAAGACGATCGCCAGCGGGCGCTCCGCCAGCGCCTGCGCCAGCCCCTCGCCGATTCCTCCGTGGTCCTCCAGCGCATCGGCGCCCACCCACTGGAGCATGCGACCAAAGGAGCGCGCTGCGTCGCGATCCATGCCGGCGTCGATCAGCAGGGCGCGACCGTCGGCCCACTCCAGCAGGAAGGCCGGATGGCTCATGACGTAATCGGTACCGGATTCCGGATCGACCTTCGGGTCGAGCACCTGCGCCCGGGGCGAGCGCTGGCTGGCGGTATTCCACATCTGCAGCCGTATCGGGAGGTCGGCGTGGCGCGCCACGGCGCGGAGCGCCTCGAGCTCCGGCAGCGGCGGATCGAGCTGCCGGATCTGCCAGTGGGTCCAGAGCAGCAACAGCACCAGCGCGGCCGCGGCGACCAGCGCCAGGCGGAAGACGATGCGGACGAGCACCATGGACGATCACTCCTCTGGCGCCGCGGGCGGCGTCTCCACAGTGTCCGCGAACCCGCTCGCCGCGCGCCACCCGGGCGTGGCGAGGCGCTCTCCTCCGGCGCCCAGCCACAGACCCTGCGCGCCGAGTTCGCCCATCCGTTCTGCACCTGCCTCGGCGCCGAGCACCAGCCAGGCGGTGCTGAGTGCCTCGGCGCGCTCGGCCGCGGCATCCAGCACCACCGCCTGAGCGTCGCGCAGCAGCGGTGCGCCCGAACGCGGATCGATCACGTGTCCGTAGCGTCGGCCCCCGATCTCGCTCCATTGGCCCAGGCTCGCGGAAATCGAGACGGCCTGGTCGCGCAGCGCGATCACGCCGGCGTTTCCACCGGCGGGATCGCGCAGCAACAGTCGCCAGGGCCCGCCGTCGGGCGCGGAGCCCAGCGCCCACAGGCTGCTGCGACCGAAGTTGAACAACGCCTGTCCGACGCCGCGCTCGCGGGCCAGCGCCACCATCCGGTCCAGTGCGTAGCCCTTGGCGAGCGCGCCCAGGTCGAGCGCAGCTCCCTCGCGGAGTTCGGCGCGCCCCGAGCCGCCGCCGAACGCGTCGGGACCCACCCGCGCGCGCGCCGCGTCCAGCTCCTGCGGCGTAGGCGCGGCGCCGCGCTGCGCGGCGCGTGTCCACAGCGACATCAGCGGACCGACGCTCACGTCGAAGGCGCCCCCGGTCTCCCGAGACAGGGACCGAGCCCGTTCCAGCAGCTCGACGAGCTCGCGCGGCGCCGGCTGGGATCCGTCGCCGGCGGCGGTGTTGAGACGCGACAGGGCGCTGTCGGCGCGATGGCGGCTGGTGAGCTGCTCCACCCGCTCGGCCTCGGCGAAGAACGCCTCGAGCCAACGGCGCCCGTGTTCGGCGTCGGGCTCCACCAGGGTGATCTCGAGGATCGTGCCCATCTGGTAGCGCCCGTCGCTCACCACCTGGAACCCGGAGGCGACTGGAGCAGCGCGCTCGGCGACGTGGGGCGCGCACGCCGCCAGCGACAGGAGGGCTAGGGCCCGCCCGGTCCGCCGAAGTCGTCGGCCTCGTCGAACTCGTCGAAGACCGGCTCGCCGCTGCCGTACTGCGCGGCGGAGCCCCGGAAGACCGTCCACAGCGAAACCCCGATCAGCGCGGCCAGGCTCGCCTGGAGCAGCACGAAGCCCAGCACCTTGAACACGGCGAACCCCGGACTCACGAAGCGCACCGCCCAGCCCGCACCCTCGTCGAGCAGGGCCGAGGCGAAGGGTACCGCGATCAGCCACGCCTTGACCCGACCGCTCGCCGGGATGAAGAGCATCAGGTGGGTGAGCACCAGCAACAGCATGCCCATGGCGAAGAGATGGAAGTGCGAGACCTCCAGCATGCCCTGGTAGGAGCGCGGGTTGAGGAAGATCTCCTCGACGCCCAGGTAGTACTGCACCACCGAGGCGGGCCAGAGCGTCATCTTCTGGAAGTAGAGCAGCGCGTTGGTGACCCAGAGCAGCGCCACGTAGACGCAGTAGAGCACCACGATGAGCTGGAGCAGCCGGTTGCGGCTCCATTCTCCGGTGACGACGAAGCGCATGCTCACTCCTCTCCGCGCACCAGGATGCGATGCAGGGCCAAAGCGCGGCGCACGCCGCCGGTGACGGCGTGTGCCGAGAGCGTCGAGCCGGCGATCCCGTGGATGTCGCGCGAGACGCGCAGCGGCGCGCGCTCGTCCACCCCCTCGAACTGGGCCAGCCAGCGCGGGGGAGGCAGGTACTCGAGCGGCTCGTGGAAGGCGAGCATGCGCAGCCGTTCCACGCGGCCTTCCGGCGAGAGCACCACCAGGAACGCCTCGGGGTGGGTGCGGACGGTGTTCACCTCGAGAAAGGCGTGGCCCGTCACCCGATCGCCGCGGCGCGCCGTGTAGACGGTGACCAGCTTCGAGTCCGGCCGCGCTCCCGAGAGCGCCTGGACCCGGTCGACCTGTGCGTCGGTCAGGATGTGGGTACGGGGCTCCACCGCGTCGGCGTCCGGGAAGGCCCACGCCAATGCCTCTGCACGGCTCAGGAAGACCTCTGCCGGCGTCGGTGGCGCCGAAGCCAGCAGCATTCCCACACCGAGGACGAGTACCGCGACCGTTCTAGAACGCCACTCCGAATCCAATCTGTACCTCATCCGCCGTGTCGCCCCGCAGCGGGTCGAAGTTACGGTAGTCGAGCTTGAGCACCACGTTGGGGTGGGGTTTCAGGCTCAAGCCCGGGTTCCACAGGCGGAAGGCCTTGGACTCGTCCCGGGAGAACAGCGCTCCGGACGGAACCTTGTTCTGGGTGTCGACGTACTCGAAGCGCAGGAAGGGCGCCAGATACCAGTCGGAGTCGGGCCTCAGCCACGGCATGACATCGTAGGCGACCTCGAGGTATCCCCCGAGCATTTCCTCGGCGATGGTCTCGGAGCCGCCGATGTCGCCCAGCGCACGCAGGCCCAGGGTCATGTCGTCGGCATCCTCCAGGAATGCCTGGGTGAAGAGCCCGCGCATCTCGAAGCCGTGGGAGCGGTACTGCCCGTGGATCTCGTAGAGGGTCAGGTTCGAATCGGGCAGCCCCGAGCGTTCCTGGTCGATGTCTCCACTGTAGACCGATCCGCCCAGCAACAGGCCCTGGAGCGGAGTCCAGTCGATCCGCAGCACCCCCGCCACGTCCTCGGATCGGGAACGGCTGCCGTCGGACCGCGTACCGCGGAGCCCCGACGAGCTCAGCCCCGCCGCGTCGAGGGCGGTCATGGCATAGGCCCGGTACTCGAAGTCCTCGCCGATCCGCCCGAAGACGCCGACGCCGTTGTCGCGCCAGGTGGTGGGGATGATGAGCTGCTCGGTCGCGGGGCGGCTCACACCGTGGAAGAAGGGCGGCTCGTGCATCTCGTTGACGAAGCCGACCGGCGCCAGCAGCAGGCCGCCGCGGAAGTTGACCTCCGGGCGCCACAGATAGTCGAGGCTCGCGAACTCCACCGACACCTCGCCACTGCGACCGTCGAGGTTCTCGCCGGTGGTGCCGTGCTCGAACTCGATCTCGGTGTTGAAGAGCAGCTGATCGCTGAACCGGTAGCCGGCGTAGAGCACCACCCGCAGCGCATCGGAGGTGTTGGCGTTGTCGCCGGGGTCGCTGTCCTGGTCGCCGACGAAGTGGCGCTAGTTGGCCTCGGCATAGCCGCCCAGGGACAGGCCCTGGCTCAGCCCGTAGATCTTGGAGGCGGCGGGGCCGAGACCGCCGTAGCTCTCGAGCGGCGGCGGCTCCTCGGGCACGACCCCCTCGGCGCGCAGCCGGCCGAGCTCCTCGGTCAGGACCTCGACCTTGCGCTCGAGCTCGAGGATGCGGTCCTGGCTGGCCCGCTCGTCATCGCCGCCGTCGTCGGCCGGGGCGGTGCCCGCGGACATCAGCAGCGCCGCCAACGCGAGGCACGGAAACGTCTTCGGAGCCATGGGCGTATCTCTCCCGGGATGGGCGGGATCCCGGGAGCGAGCTCCGGGGGTGACCGCGCGGTGATCTTGAAATTGAAAATAGTTTTCAATTTCAAATGGACGCGCAATCTACCCTTCTGCGACGAGGCGTGTCAATACCGCCCCCAGAAGGAAGACGGCCACCCCCCGCGGGGTGGCCGTCTCGTGGAACTTGCCAGGTCCGGCTCAGCCTCGACGGCGAGCCCGGCCGAGCGCGAGCAGGGTGCCCACGGCGCTGGCCAGCAGGGCGAGCTGGCCGGGCTCCGGGGCGAAGGTGATGTCGAAGGAGGCGAAGGACGGCACGACCGCCGAGGCCGGGATGTTGGTGGAGATGAAGACCGGCGACACCAGGCGGACGTGTCCGCCAGACTGGGCGGTGGAGGAAGCCTGGAAGCCAGGCCCGCTGGCCGAACCCGTGGTCATCATGTTCGGATTCAGCACGAAATCGACTGCGCCGGTGGTCCAGGCAGCGCCGGTCACCGTGACGTTCACGAAGGCACTGGCATAGGTCGTACCGCCCTGCCCCACCACCGAGAGCGGCACCGTGACGTTCGCGGCCGCGCCGCTGCAGGGACCGAACAGACAGACCTTCGAGACACCAACGAGGCTCATGATGCCGGTCAGCGGCCCGCTGGCGGGCGTCTCGGCGAAGGCGCCGGGCCCGTTGGCGACGGTCTGCTGCAGCCCCCCGATGGGCGCAGCTGCGGGATCGGTCACGGGCACGACCCGCGAAACGGTCTGCGCGATGCTCGCAGGGACCGTCATGCTGAGCAGGTGATTGGTGCCTCGCGGGGCGACTCCGGCGGTTCCGGACGCGGGAACGTCGTTGATGATCGTATTGACGGTTAGCGACAGCGTGCCGGTGAAGGGCAGGTCCACGGCCTGGGCCGTGCCCGCGACTCCGACCATCGTCACCACCACGACGCTCGCGATCCAGCTACGCATAGGATCTCTCGACCTCCGTAATTGCTGAGGAATCACTCTACCACCCCCGGGAAGTGGCTGTGCCGGGAAAGAAGGGCCCAAAAAGGAAAGGCCCGGCGCCTTTGGGGACGTCGGGCCTCCCTGGGAAGGGGATGTGTTCGTGCTGTCTGGTATCTAGGTGGCCAGCGCGGGCCGGTCGTGGCAGGAAAATCTAAGAAAAATCACATCCCCGAGGGGAGTCAGGAGGAGCCGAGGGGCGTTGGATCAGTAATTGGCCTCGAGGCTCAAGATCAGCTTCCCGTCCTCGTAGCGCTCGACTCCGAAGTGGACCTGGTGGTGGTTCCGGACGCGGTAGTCACCGCTCACCGAGCCCTCGATGCTCACCGACAGCAGCACCCCGTCGTCGCCGACGTGCATGGGTCGCACCTTGACCATCTTGCCGGTCGGAAGCTTCACGCTTGCGACCTCCTGCATGCCGAGCTTGAAGTCCTTCTGCTGGAGCACGCGCAGGCTCTCGTAACGGAACTCGCGGCTGAGCCGCTCGTGCAGATCGCGAACGTCCGGGTCGATCGGACCGGGCTTCGGCGAGGCGTGGGTCACCACGAGTCGCACGTGGACCTGCTTCGGCGCGTCCTCGCTCCAGGCCGGCGCGGGGAGGCCGAGTGCGAGGCCCAGGACCAGCGCGTACCTAAGCCGAAACACGATTGATCTCCGCGCCATCTCGGTGGACCCCCTCGACGCCACCGCGTTCGTCCATCACCCAGATGATGGTGTCGGCGCCTTCCTCTTCGAGTACCACGACCTGCCTCCCCTGGGAATAGAGCGCGCGCACCACACCGCTGGCCGACGGCTCCGAGGTCGGCAGGGCAAGCCACAGCAGCATCGCGACGGTGGCCGCGACGGCCCCCCCCAGCACCGGGCCGAACAGGCCCGGGGCGAAGCGGCCCGGAGCGGCGGCTTCTTCGCGCCTGGCGGCATCGAGGGCGGGCAGCCGCGAGGCGATGCCCGGCCAGAAGTCCGGGGCCGCCCCGGTCGCCGAAGCGAGCGCCGCCTGGCGCACCCAGTCGCCCGTGCGCCCCAGCGCCTCGAACTGCTGCCGACACTCGCGACAGCCGGCGACGTGGCGCCCCACGCGCCAGCGACTCAGGAAGCCGAGCTCACCGTCGCGATAGCCGTCGAGGCGTTCCGCGATCCGCTCGCACGCACTCATCGTACTCCTCCAGCGCTCCCCGGCGTGGGCAGCATGTCGGCATCGACCATTCCCGCTTCGCGCAGAAGCTCCTGGACGCGCTTGCGCGCATAGTGCAGCCGGCTCATCACGGTTCCCTTCGGAATCTCGAGAGCCCGGGCGATCTCGGCGTAGCTGAGTCCCTCGACCTCTCGCAGCATCAATGTCTCGTGGGCGCCATCCGGCAGCTCGGCAATCGCCTTGGCCACGGCGCCTCGCAGCTGGGTCCGGCCCAGCGACTCCTCGGGACCTTCCCGGTGCTCGTGCCAGCCGTCGTCGGAGGTCTCGCTCTGGGTCATCGCCACCCGCTCCAGATCGGCGGCCTCCGGCGTATCGACCCGCTGGGCGGAACGGTCGCGCCGCTTCACGTCCAGGCAGAGGTTCATCACCAACCGGTAGAGCCAGGTGTAGAAGCTCGAGCGGCCCTGGAAGCGGGAGAGATTCACATACGCCTTCAGAAAGGCCTCCTGGACGGCGTCGCGCGCCTGTTCCTCGTCGCGCAGGACCCGCAGTGCGAGCCGGTACGCCCGGCCCTGGTGTCGCTCCACGAGCACCCGGAAGGCATCGTGATCGCCTCGGCGAGCCCGATCGACCGCTTCGCTCTCGCTCAGGTCGACCATGGCACCGCTCCGAGGATTGACTCCGCTTGCGCCCATGCCTCCCCGGGACCTTGCGCTCGGGACGTTGGACGGGGGCGGCGAACGGCCTATTCGACCCCGGACAGCGCCCCTCAATGGGCCTCGCGCCAGTTCCGACCGGTCCCCAGCTCCACCCGGAGGGGGACCCGCAGCTTGCCGGCACCTTCCATGCCCTGGCGCGCCAGCGCGCCCAGGGCCTCGAGCGAGGCCTCGGGCGCCTCGAAGACTAGCTCGTCGTGCACCTGGAGGATCATTCTGGCCCCCAGCCGCGCGTCCTGGAGCGCCCGGTCCACGTCCACCATGGCCCGCTTCATCAGGTCGGCGGCCGTACCCTGTATCACGGTGTTGACCGCCATGCGCTCGGCGGCGTTGCGGAGCACCCGGTTGCGGCTGCTCAGGTCCGGCAGGTAACGCCGGCGCCCGAGCAGGGTGCGGACGAAGCCCTGGTCCTTCGCCTGCGCCACCACCTCGTCGAGGAAGCGGCGCACGCCGGCGTAGCGCGCGAAATAGGCGTCGATGGTCTCCTGGGCCTCGGCCGACGCGATGCCGAGCTGGTTGGCGATGCCGAAGGCGGTGGAGCCGTAGATGATGCCGAAATTGATCGCCTTGGCGCGGGCGCGTTGGTCCGGCGTCACGTCGGCGGGCTCGATGCCCAGCACCCCGGCCGCCGTACGCCGATGGATGTCGTCGCCGGCGCGGAAGGCCTCGAGCAGGCTCTCGTCGCCGGAGAAGTGCGCGAGGATGCGCAGCTCCACCTGGGAGTAGTCGGCCGAGAGCAGGTGCATGCCCTCGGCCGGCACGAAGGCCTCGCGGATCCGGATGCCCTCGGCGCTGCGAATCGGAATGTTCTGCACGTTCGGCTGCGAGGACGACAGCCGACCGGTGGCAGCACCGGTCTGATGAAAGGTGGGATGGATGCGCCCGGTCCGCGCATCGACCAGCGGCGGCAGCGCATCCACGTAGGTGCTCTTCAGCTTCGCCAGCCGCCGGTACGCGAGCACCTGCGCCGGCAACGGGTGCTGCGAGGAGAGCTGCTCGAGTACACCCTCGTCGGTCGAGTAGCCGGTCTTGGTCTTGCGCACCACCGGCAGCTTGAGCTTCTCGAACAGGATGTGCTGGAGCTGCTTCGGCGAGTTCACCTGGAAGGGTTCGCCGGCCAGGCGGTGGATCTCCTGCTCCAGCGAGACGAGGTTGCGCTCGTACTCACGCGAGAGCGCCCGCAGCGCATCCTCGTCGATGCGAACGCCGGCGCACTCCATGCGCGCCAGCACGGCGGTGAGCGGCAGCTCGACGTCGCGGAAGAGCGGCTCGAGACCTTCGTCGGACAGCCGCCCGCCGAGCAGCGGGATCAGATCCGCCACCGCCGCGACCTCGACCCCGGCCCATCGCGCCGTCTCCTCCACCGTCAGGTCCGCGGGCGCCGTCGCCCGCGCGCCGCGACCGGCCAGCGACTCCCAGCTCGGCACGTCGCACCCCAGGTGCTGCGAGGCCAGCGCCGTCGTGGTGCGAGCGCCGGCGGGGTCGAGCAGGAAGGCGGCGAGCTCGACGTCGAAGCCGGGAATCCCCACCGGCCAGCGCGGCTCATCCTCGGATACCGCTGCGGAGAGCGCCTCGCCGAGGAAGCCCTGCAAGACCTTGGTGCTGCGCCCCGCCCAGCCCGCGTCGCGGAAGAACGGTGCGATCGTCTCGAGCGCGGCCGCCGGTGCCACACCGCCGGCGTCCTCGAGACGCCGGTGCCCCAGCGGCAGGTAGGTCGCGCGCGCCTCACCGAGGGCGAAGGCCAGGCCTACCGGCGGGTCGCGCAGCGCGTTGTCGGCGCTGCCCACCGGCACGACCACCGGGCGCTCGGCGGCCTCGAGCGCCTCCACCAGGCGCCGCAGTCCCGCGTCGTCGCGGACCACGTCGGTCTCCACCGGGAGCGAGCGCGCCTCGGCGCCGTCGGCCGCTCCCTCGTCGCCCTCGAGATCCCGAAGCAGACGCGTGAACTCCAGGCGCCGGAGCAGCGCCCGCAGGCGCTCGGTATCGGGCTCGCGGCGCGCCAGATCGTCCCACCCGACCGGCAGGGGCACGTCCCGGCGCAGCGCTGCCAGGCGTTTCGACAAGCGCGCTTCCTCCACCTGCTGGTCGAGGGCGTTGCGGGTGCGGGTGGGCGAGATCTCGTCACGGTGCTCGATCAGGTTCTCGAGTGTTCCCCACTGCCGAATCAGCTTGGCGGCGCCCTTCTCGCCGATTCCCCGCACGCCGGGGATGTTGTCGCTGGGATCGCCCGCCAGCGCCCGCACGTCCAGCAGGTTCTCGGGGGCCACGCCGAAGCGGGCCTCGACCTCCTCGGGGCCGTAACGCCGCTCCTTCATGGTGTCGACCAGCGACACCCGCGGACCGACCAGCTGCATCAGGTCCTTGTCGGTGGAGACGATCGAGACCGCGTAGGTGTCGGGCACGCGCTCGACCAGCGTGGCGATCACGTCGTCGGCCTCGAAGCCCTCGATCTCGAGCGCTGGAATCCGGTAGGCCTCGATCAGCTCGCGCACCAGCGGGAACTGGGAGGACAGGTCTTCGGGCTGGGCGTCGCGCTGGGCCTTGTAGCGCGGATCGATCTCGGTGCGGAAGCTCTTGCCGTCGGGCGGATCGAAGACCACGACCACGTGGTCCGCGTCTTCTTCGCGCAGCGCCTTGTTCAACATGTTGACGAAGCCGAGCGCAGCGTTGGTGGGCACGCCGTCGGCCGTGCGCAGCGGGGGGATTGCGAAGAACGCGCGGTAGAGACAATTTGCCGCGTCGACGACCACGAGCCGGTGGGTCGGCGCGGGGGTGGCATCCGACGAAGCGGGCGACAAGTGGGACCCCCAAGGGCGCGTTGGAGAGGCCCTGCGACAGGGCGCGGCGAGCCTACGCCGACGCAGGGGGCGGGTCAAGCGAAGTCGCCCTTGACCGCCGGGCGACGCGTTCCTAGCGTGCGTCCGGTGAGTACGTCACCTCCCCGTCCTCCGCGCCGCACGGCCGCCTTCCGGCCCCAATTCACCCTGCTGCTGCTCTACCTGTTCGGTTTCTTCTTCGTGATCTGCTTCGCGGTGGTGTTGCCGGCGCTGATCGAGGCGGCCATGGCCCTGCCGCCCGGGGGCGAGCTCACGCCGCAGGAGAAAGAGGCCGCTGCGCGCATCGCCCAGGACGCGCTGCGCGGACGCGCGCCGTGGGCGTTCCTGGTGGCGGTGCTCTGCGTCGCCGCCGGCACCTACACCCAGGTGCTGCCGGGGCTGCGGCGACGCTGAAGAAGCGGGCTCAGCGGGCGAGGCGTCCCACCAGGTAGCGCTCGACGTCACCCAGGGTGCGAAGCGCCTCCACGTCGGCGTCGGGTACCTCGAGGTCGAAGCTCTCCTCGAGCGCCATCACCAGCTCCAGGACGTCGAGCGAGTCGGCGCCGAGATCCGCCAGGATGTCCGCTTCCGGAACCAGCTCCTCGACCGAGAGACCGAGCTGCTGGGCGATCACCCGCCGCACGCGAAGCGCGGTCTCCGACCCGTCCGTGGCCATGAAGCCCTCCGGCGAAGCCGTCCGCGCTGAGCTTCCCGCAGGCACCCGGGGGTGTCAACGCGATTCCGGTGCGATCCCCCGCAGGCAGATCTCCACCGCGTCGCCGAAGACGGCCTCGACGGGACGCCGGCGCAGGCTGCGGGTGGCGGAGGCGTGCTCGGCCTGGATCAGCCCGTTGCACAGCGTCCAGAGGATGTGCGCCACCTCCCAAGAGTCGTGCGGCGCGAACTCGCCGTCGCGGGTGCCGCGCTCGAGCACACCCGATAGGATGCGCAGGCACTGCTCCCAGAGCGCGGTCACCTGGTCCACCACCGCCTCGGGCAGCTCTCCGATCACCGACTCGTTCTCGAGCGCCCAGAAGATCTGGAAGTACTCACGATTGGCCGTCCAGTGCTCGAGATAGAAGCGGCTCATGCGCCGCACCTGTTCGTGGGAGCCCAGGGCGGGGTCGATGGCCTCCTCGAGCTTCGCCGCGAAGATCTCGCCCTTCTGCAGCAACATCGCGACGTAGAGTTCGGCCTTGTTGTCGAAGTAGCGGTAGAGGGTCCCCTTGGCGACCCCGGCCTTCTGGGCAACCTCGTCGAGATTCGCAGCCATGAAGCCGTCGCGGAAGAAGACCTCGCGAGCGGACTCGAGAATGCGCTGCCGTTGCAGCGCCTTCTTCTCGGCGCGGCGCGGCGCGCGCGGCGGCACGGACGGGGGCACCCCGGTCACGGCGCACCCGCCTGACGGTACTCGCGGCTCAGCTCGACGTAGTGCCGGGTGCGATCGCGCTGGGTGCGGAGCTCCCCGTCGTCGAGCGTGCGCACCACCCGGGCGGGCACGCCGAGCGCCAGAGAACGGGGCGGAATCCGCGCACCCGGCGGCACCAGGGCACCGGCCGCGATCCACGCCTCTTCGCCGACCACGGCGCCGTCGAGCAGCGTCGCCCCCATCCCCACCAACGCGCCGTCCTCCACCCGACAACCGTGCACCGTCGCGCGGTGGCCGACGCTGACGTCGCTGCCGATCTCGGCCGCGTGCTGGTCACGGGTCACGTGCACGACGCAGTGGTCCTGGAGATTGGTGCGCTCGCCGATGCGAATCGAGTGGACGTCACCGCGCACCACGGTTCCAAACCAGAGGCTCGAGTCGGCTCCGATCTCCACGTCGCCGATGATCGCCGCGCCCGGAGCCACCCAGACGTCCCGATGGAGCCGCGGCCAGGTGCCGCGGTACGGGAGCATCCAGACGCCCGCACGCGACGGTTCAGACGTCGTCGCTTCCCTCATAGCGGAAGGGCGCAAAGAGATCGGTGTTGAGGTAGCGCTCGCCGAAGCTCGGGATGATCGCGATGATCAGCTTGCCCTCGTTCTCGGAGCGCTTGCCGAACTCGATCGCAGCGGCCACGTTGGCACCCGACGAGATGCCGCACAGCAGACCCTCCTCGGCGGCCAGGCGGCGCGCCATCTCGAATGCCTGGTCGTTGCTCACCCTGATCACGTCGTCCACCAGCTTGCGGTCGAGCACCTGGGGCACGAAGCCGGCGCCGATGCCCTGGATCTTGTGGGGCCCGGGCGGACCGCCGGAGAGGATTGCGCTCGCCTCGGGCTCCACCGCCACCGCCTTGAACGATGGCTTGCGCTCCTTGAGCACGCTGGCCACTCCGGTGATGGTGCCGCCGGTGCCGACGCCGGCCACGATCGCGTCGGCGCGGCCCTCGGTGTCGGCCCAGATCTCCTCGGCGGTGGTTCGCCGATGCACTTCGGGATTCGCCGGATTGTTGAACTGCTGCGGCATGAAGGCGTTGGGAATCCGACCGACGATCTCCTCGGCCTTCTCGACCGCGCCGCGCATGCCCTTGGGCCCTTCGGTCAGCACCAGCTTCGCGCCGAAGGCGCGCAACACCACGCGCCGCTCGGGGCTCATCGTCTCCGGCATGACCAGGATGCACTCGTAACCCTTCACCGCAGCCACGAAGGCCAACGCGATGCCGGTGTTGCCGCTGGTGGGCTCGACGATGGTGTGCTTGCCGGGCTGGATCTGTCCCTCCCGCTCGGCCGCCTCGATCATGGCGAGGCCGATGCGGTCCTTGACGCTTGCTGCGGGATTCTGGCTCTCGAGCTTGGCGACGATCTCGGCGTGCACGCCGCGCGCGACGCGGTTGAGACGGACGAGGGGGGTCCGACCGATCAGCTCGATGACACTCGATGCGATGTTCAGGGGGGTGGCCTCCTGGCGGTCATGCAGGGCGCGAGGAATCGGGAGCGGATAGGTTACCACCGAACGGCTCCGCCGCCGGGCCGTTTTCGACATCGGGGCCCAGCAGCGTCTGGACCAGCACCGTGGCGTAGCTTCCGGCGGGCAGCGTGAACGCGAGCTGCAAGACCCCGTCGGCGTGGCTCGCGGTGGCGCCCTCGGGCCGCACCCGCAACGGCCGCCGCGCGCCCCGGACGCGCAGCCCGCGCGGCACCTTCCACGCCGCGGGGGGCGCGATGCCAAAGGCTTCCAGCACGGCGCGTTCCCGCTCGGCGGGGACGCCGGCCGGCTCGGACATGCGGGTGCCGAAGATCGGCCCCGTGGCGCTGATCTCGAAGGCGGCGGCGCGCGGCGCTTCGCGCGCCAGGTCCTCCACCAGGAAGACGCCCCCGCTCGCGCACACCTGGGCCAGGTCTCCCAGCTCCACCTGGTCGAGCGGCAGCGATCGGCGTTCGAGGGCGGCGTTGAAGAGCTCCGCCTGCAGCGCCGACAACCAGAAGCGCGCCGCGCGCCGATCGCGCGGCCGCAGCCGACCCTCGAGCAGCGCGCGGCCGCGCTCGGCGTTGTCGCCATCGCGACCGAAGCGCTGCTCGCCGTAGCGATTGGGCATGCCGACGCGCACCGCGCGATCGAGCTCTCGCTGCGCCGCTGCGGCGGCCTCGGCCCCCACCTCGCGAACCCGGAGCTCGAAGCGGTTGGCGCGCAGCTGCCCGGTGCGCAGCTTGTGGGGGTGGCGCGCCGCCCGCAGCACGCGGGCCTCGGGCAGCTCGATCGAGAGCGCGCGCTCCGGTTCGAGCCCGGGCACCGAGAACCACTGGCGTGCAACGGCCCAGCGGTCCTTCCGCCCCGCGTAGCCCACGTCACGCGCCTCGGCACCCGATACCCGCGCCAGGGCGCGTGCGATCTCCTCGGTGGAGCGCCCGCGTTTCTCGACCCAGACGAAGGTGTGGGCGCCCTCGCCGCTCGGCTCGTATAGAGCGATCTCCTCGACCAGGAAGTCTTCGGGCGTCGCGCGCAGCCTCGCCATCACGACCAGAGCGCGAGCTGCGAGCACGGGGCGAACGAGCGCCGGTGCACCGGGCATGGCCCCAGGCGCCGCAGCGCCGCGCGGTGCTCCGCGGTGGCGTAGCCCATGTGGCGAGCGAAGCCGTAGCCGGGGTGCTCGAGATCGAGCCGCCGCATCAGCTCGTCGCGGTGGACCTTGGCGACGATCGACGCGGCGGCGATCGATGCGTCGCGGCCATCGCCGCCGATCAGGGCGGTTTGCGGGATGCCGATGCCCGGGATCGTGCGCGCGTCCACCAGCACGTGGTCGGGCGCCTCGGTCAGCCCGGCCACGGCGCGGCGCATGGCCTGCAGGGCGGCCTGATAGATGTTCAGGCGATCGATCTCTTCGGGCCACGACTCGGCAATGCTGAACGCGACGGCCTGGACGCGGATGGCCGCGGCCAGCGCCTCGCGGTTCGCCCGGCGCACACGCTTGGAGTCGTCCAGCCCGGGCAGCGAGACCCGGTCGGGCAGCACCACCGCAGCTGCCACCACCGGGCCGGCCAGCGGGCCGACGCCCACCTCGTCCACGCCCGCCACGCACTCGGCGCCGGCCCGGCGCAGGGCTGTGCGGTGGGACCAGAGCCGCCGCCAACGCAGGCGTTCGCGGCGAGCGGACTCGATGCGGCGCGCGAGCTGGTCGGCGAGCTGCTGCGCGCCGCTGCGCGGGTCACCCTCGAGCTGGCGCTGGATGCGCAGTAGGTCGCGGCTGCTGCGGGCCTCCCGCGCGCGGGCCCGCAGCGCGGACAGCGGCGGTCGCTCGGAAATGTTCACGAATCGCGCGAGGGCCGCATCCCCAGCTGCCGCTCGACGGCGCGCAGCCGTCGCAGCGCCTGGGGCAGCCGCTGCAGTGCGGCCACGGCCCGGTGCCATTGACGCTCGGGAACGGCAGGGAAGCCCCAGACCCGGCTGCCAGCTTCGACATCCTCGATGATGCCGGCGCGCCCGCCGACGAAGGCGCCCGCCCCGACGCGGAGATGCCCGGCAGTTGCGGACTGTCCCATCATCACGACGCCTCGCCCGAGCACCGTGGAGCCGCCCAGCCCGGTGAGCGCGACCATCAGCACGTCGTCGCCCACCTGGCAGTTGTGGGAGACCACGCAGAGATTGTCGACCTTGGCGTTGCGTCCGATCCGGGTCGCTCCGAGGGTGGCGCGATCGATCGTGGCGCCGGCGCCGATCTCCGCGTCGTCGTCCACCACCACGCGTCCGATCTGGGGGAACTTGAGCGGGCGACCCTGCTCGTCGAGTGCGTAGCCGAAGCCGTCCGCCCCGAGCGTGGCGCAGGGGTCGATCGATACGCGATCGCCGATCTCGACGCCGTACATCAGCACGCAACCGGCGTGGAGCACGCACTCCGCGCCCACGCGAACGCCGTCGTAGAGCACGACGTGCGGATGGATCACCGTGCGCGGGCCGACCGAGCAGCCGGCCCCGATGACGGCGTGGGCACCGACCGAGGCGCTGGCGTCGACCTCGGCGTCCTCGGCCACGACGGCGCTGGGGTGCACGCCGGCCGCCGGGCGGGGCGCGGGTGCGATGCGGGCCACCGCCCGGGCGAAGTCGAGATCCGGGCGCGGTGAGCGGATCGCGGGGCGTCCGCCGGTGTCGAGATCGGGCGGACCGATCACCGCGCCGGCGGCGCTCTCGGCCAGGGCGCCCGCCAGCTTCACCGATCGGGCGAATACCAGGTCGCCGGGACCGGCGTCGTCGAGCGAGGCCACCCCGCGCACCACGAAGTCGGCGTCGCCGTCCACATCCCTGCCGAGGAGCTCCGCGATCTCGCCCAGCGACGTGGGGCGGATCGGCAAGCTAGCGCGCCAGGAGAACGGCGATCGGCGAGGTGCGGACGACCGCCGCGGAGTTGCTGCCCAGGAAGTACTCGTGGATGCGACTGCGCCCGAAGGCGCCCATCACGATCATGCCCGCGCTGCACTCGCGGGCGGCGTCAACGATCTTGGCGTCGGGCCGGCCGAGCGTGGAGGCCGCCTCGCGCACGGGCACGCTGGGCGAGCCCAGCAGCCGGCGCACCTCCTCGAAACGGGCGGCCGACCGGCCCTTGTCCTTGGAGTCGACGAAGACGTGGATGGACTCGCCGAGTCGGCCGGCCAGCTCCACCGCCAGGCGCGCGGCGATCCGCGAGCCGGGCGAACCGTCGAAAGCCAACAGCACCGGGCCCGACAGCTCGGCGCCGCTCGGCACGACGATGGCGGGCTTGGACGTCTTCCGCAGCACGCCGTCCGCGGTCGACCCGATCAGCTCGGTGCGGAAGCGCGCGCTCTCGCCATCGCGCCCCAATACGATCAGGTCGGCCTGCTTGCCGCGTTCGACGATGGTGTCGTCGGCGATGCCCCGGGTCGTTTCGCAGGTGATCTCGAGACCGCGGCTGCGGCCGAACTCGGCCATGCGTCTGCAGGCGGCGTCCGCCCTCGCGGTGTGGAAGGCCTCGATGGGCTCGGCCGGTGGCGGCGTCACGCCGAGTCCGTCGGCGCGCAAGCCGCGTGCGAAGCGCTCCTCGACGACCGCCAGGCCCACCACTCGCGATCCCAGCCGTGCACCCAGCACCACGCCATAGCGCTCGGCCGCCGCGCCACCTTCCGAGCCATCCGTTGCCACCAGAACCGTTTCGATCATGCCTTCCTCGCGTGTCGCCGGCGGCTACGAGAGCCAACGGCCGAGCGGGGTGCCCCACAGAAAGCGCATCACGCGCTCCAACGAGCGCCGCTTGCGCCCCTCGTAGGGGAACCAGAGCATCTCCGACTTCGGACTCCTGCGATCGATCACGATCGACTGTACCTGCGTGTAGCTCTTGAGTCCGATCTCACCATTGACGCGGCCGATGCCGCTCTGCTTCATCCCGCCGAAGGGCGACTCGGGGATCCCATAGGTGACCATGCAGTCGTTGAGCACGACGCCGCCCGACTCGATCGCCTTCGCCAGGGCGGCGCCGCGCCGCCGGTCACGGGTCCAGACGCTGGCATTGAGGCCGTAATTCGAATCGTTGGCCAGCCGCAGCGCTTCGTCCTCGTCTCGCACGCGCATGATGGGCATCAGCGGTCCGAAGCTCTCCTCGCGCATGACCGCCATGTCGTGGTCGACGCCGGTCATCACGGTGGGCTCGTAGTAGAGGCCGTCGTAGTCGGGGTTGCGTCGGCCACCGGTCAGGATCTGGGCGCCCCGCGCCCGCGCATCCTCGACCTGGCGCTCCACGATCTCGAGCTGCGGCGGCCAGATCATCGGTCCGACGTCCGACTCGCCGCTCGGCCCCTGGCGCAGCGCGGCGGTCTTCTCGACCACGCGACGGATGAACTCGTCCGCGACCTCGTCGACCACGTAGACCCGCTCGGTCGAGATGCAGACCTGTCCCGCGTTGGCAAAGGCGCCGAAGACGGCGCCGTTGGCCGCGCGCTCCAGGTCGGCGTCGGCGCACACGATCATCGGGTCCTTGCCGCCCAGCTCCAACGTACAGGGGATCAGCTGGCGACCGCAGGCCTCGGCCACCTTGCGCCCGGTCGCCACGCTGCCGGTGAACGAGATCTTGTCGACACCCGCCTCGACCAGGGCCGCGCCGGTCTCCCCGTCGCCCAGCACGCAGCTCACCAGGCCTTCGGGCAGCCCCGCCGAGCGGAACAACTCCTCGACCAGGTGTCCGGCGTGGGGAGTCGCCTCGGACGGCTTGAGCAACACGGCGTTGCCGGCCATCAACGCCTGGACCGTCGGGTTGAGCGAGAGGATGAAGGGGAAGTTCCACGGCGTGATGATGCCCACCACGCCGAGCGGCCGGTACAGCAGCCGCAGCTTCTTGGTCTTCATCAGGTGGAGCGGAACGGTGCGGTCGGCCAGCACGCGCTTGGTGCGCTTGGCATAGAACTCGAGCGAATCGCAAGCCGTCAGCACCTCGGCCCCGAGCGCTTCGAGGTCGGGCTTGCCGGTGTCGCGCGAGATCACCTCGACGAACTCGTCGCGCCGCTCCAGCAGCACCTTGACCGCGCGGCGCATGTAGCGCGCTCGCTCGTCGAAGCTCGCCTCTCCCCAGGCGGGTTGCGCCTTGCGGGCGCGCTCGAGGGCAGCGCGCACGTCGCCGGCAGTCTGGCACTCGATCTCGCCGATCGGCTCGAGCGTGGCCGGACTCTTCAGTCGCAAGCGCCTGTGTCCGTCGGGCGCGGGGTTGACGGCCTCGGCGAGCGCCATGGATCCTCCCTCGGGGCAGCGGTTGGCGAGAGTACGAGACCCCCGGGGAAAATGTCAATCGACTTCCGCGGTCGGGGGCCCCTTGTGGCGACCCGAGGTTCGTGCGAATTCACGGAGATGCCCGAAGAAGTCGCGCTCCTGGGACGCTTTGCCGGCCTGGCCTCCCTGCCACGGGTTTCCCTGGTGCGCGCCACGCCAATCGAGCCCCTGGCGCCCCGCGGAGTGCCGGCCGGGGCCCTCTTCGTGAAGCGCGACGACATCTCCTGCGCCCTCTACGGCGGCAACAAGCCCCGCAAGCTCGAATTCGTGCTGGGCGCGGCCCGCGCACGCGGCTCGCGGCGCATCGTGACGGTCGGAGCACTCGGCACGCACCACGGGCTGGCGACGGCGCTGCTGGCGCGAACCCAGGGCATCGCCACCAGCCTCGCGCTCGTCGACCAGCCCGTCACCGATCACGTGCGCCACCAGCTTCACGCCCTCGCCGCCTCCGGCGCCGAGCTCCGCTACGGGCGCAACGTGGCGGGCGCCGCGCTCCAGGTGGCGTGGGTCCTGGCCCGCTCGACACTGCGTGGCGAACGCCCGTACTGGCTGGGGGCAGGCGGCTCGTCGCCGCTGGGAACGGTGGGATTCGTGGCCGCCGCCTTCGAGCTGGCAGAGCAGATCCGCAGCGGAGGCGCGCCCACGCCCGCCGAGATCTACGCGCCCGTCGGGAGCGGCGGCACGGTGGCGGGGCTCCGGCTCGGCTTGCAGCTTGCGGGTCTGCCGATCCCGGTGGTGGGCGTGCTCGTGACGGACCTGCTCGCGCCGAGCCGCCCGCGGCTGGCGCGCCTGGCAAAC
This sequence comes from Myxococcota bacterium, assembly GCA_041577695.1. Taxonomy (GTDB): domain Bacteria; phylum Myxococcota_A; class UBA9160; order UBA9160; family PR03; genus JASJBO01. The sequence continues at coordinate 21,054 of JBFGIM010000022.1, forward strand.
GCGACGGCGCGGCTCCTGCGACGGGCCGACCCGAGCGTGCCCGCCACTCGGGTGCGCGCCGAGGACTTCGAGCTGTGCACCGCGCAGATCGGGCGCGGCTACGGATCGCCCACGGCCGAGGGGCACCGCGCACTCGAGCGCGTGGCGGAGGTCGGCGTCGCGTTGGAGGATACCTACACCGCCAAGTGCATGGCCGAAGTGCTGGCTCGGATCGACGACGGGCGGGGGCGGCTGCCGGCGCTGTTCTGGAATACCTACTCGTCGATCGACCCGCCCCGATCGGCGGACGCCGATGAGCGCTCGCTTCCGGCGCCGCTACGACGTCTCCTGGCGGATGAATCCGCTTTCTAGTTGAGCCTAGCCGTCGGACGGTTCCGATTTCACCCCGGCGACCCAGCAGAGCACGTCGGTCTCGGTGACCAGACCGCGCAACGCACCCTCTTCCACCACCGGCAGGCAGCCGATCTTGTGCTCGGCCATCAGCTGGGCCGCGTCGGTGACCGGCGCCGCCGGATCCACGGTGATGGGCGGCGCCGACATCACCTGTTCGATCTCGATGGCGTGCAGGAAGGCGCGCCGCGCGTCGGCGCCATAGGATCCGACCTCGGAGAGCGATGCGCGCAGCAGGTCGCGTTCGGAGAGGACGCCCACCAGCTCGCCACCGCGCACCACCGGCATGTGACGCACCCGCCCCAGGGTCATGATATCTTCGACCGTCGAAAGCCTCTCGCTCGCGCCGATCGTCACGACCTTCGTCTGCATGATGTCGCGGACGCGAGCGTCCCACATGGGAGCAGTCTAGACCATGGCGGGCGACAGCGGGAAGAGAAGACCGGAAGCGTCCGAGGAGGCGGGCTCCGACTCGGGTCGCTTGCCCGAGCTGCTGCGCCGGCTGATGGGTGCGGGCCTCTCCGGCTTCTTCGTCACCGAAGAGGCCGTGCGCCGGGCGCTGGGCGACACGATGCCCAAGGAATGGGTGGATTTCGCAGTGGACCAGAGCGAGCGAGCGCGGCGCGAGTTCGCCGAACGCCTCTCCGGAGAGATCGCCCGCGGCATGCACGGCGTCGATTGGGCGGACCTCGCCGAGCGGCTGCTTGCCGGCCACGATGTCGAGATCCAGGCGAAGGTGCGCTTCGTGCCCCGCGAAGAAGATTCCAGGAGCGGGTCGCCGTCCCGGAAGACCCGCTCGTGAGCTGGTGGCTGCGACGCCTGCTGCCCTTCCTCCTGCTCGGGGTGCTCGTCGCCTACGCGACCTTGGTGCACCACGGTCTCGGGCCGCGTCCCGACGGCAATCTGCACTGGTGGTCGCCACGCAGCTTCCTGTGGCGGGAGCTGGCCGGCAGCGCCTACAGCGACTGGCTCGCGGATCTGCGGCTGGGCATGGCGGTGTTCTTGACCCCGGCACTGCTCCTGGTCGTGGCGTGTTTCGCCGCGACCCGGTCCGCCCTGTTGCGCACCTGCGCGGTCAGTGCGGCTGCGTCCACCGGGCTCTTCGCGTTCTACGCGCTCAGCTCCAACATCTCCCGCTTCGCCTGGAATCTGTTTCACTGGCGCGGCTCGGCCACGCTGGTCGCATTGGGCTTCGTGATCGGCGTGTGCCTCGTGGCGCCCTGGCTGGCCGCGCGCTGGTTGAAACTGCGTTGGCCGGCCCGGCTGTTGGTCTATCTGCCGGTCTTCCTGGCCGTGGTCGCGGTGGAGCGCAACGTCACCGGCACCAACTCCGAGCTCGTTTTTGCGATCTCGCCCTGGCCCGTGGTTCCGGTCTTCGGACTGGAGACCCTGGCTTCCACGCTCGCCGCGCAGGCGGCCGGGGTCTCGCTGGGCCTGCTGGGACTGGCGCGGCTGCGCCGGGCGACCGCGACCCCGGATCGGGTGCTCGGGACCCTCACCGCGTTGCTCGGGTTGGTGGTGCCCGCCGCATGGCTGTGGCTCGGATCACAGGGCCTGTTGCCCTTCCGCGTCGGCGCCCGCGGGATGGTCACGGCGGTCTCGGCATGCACCGTCCTGCTGCTGCTGGCGGCCACGGTGCGGATACGCTGGCGACCCCACGGCCTGCGCTACCGCGGCCTCACCTTCGGAACCGGCGCCCTGCTGCTGTCGCTGCCGCTCTTCGTGGGACAGGCCTGCGCACGACTCGACTACCGCGCCACCCGCGACGGCCGCGCGGCCGAGCTGATCCAGGGTCTCCAGGCCTACTACGAGCGCGAGCTGGTCTATCCCGAACGGCTCGACGAGCTGGTGGAGAACGGCGACCTCGCGGAAGTGCCCGGTCCGCGCATCGGCTTCGGCCCGCTCAGCAACGAGCGCTCCTTCCGCTACCAGGCCTTCGGCACCAGCTATCTGCTCGAGTTCTCGGCGCCGCGCTGGGTGCAGTGCGCGTACAACCCGCCGTATCCCGAAGAGGATGACTGGGAGGGCGGGGATGGGAACGACGACGAGGACCTCGGGGGCTCCTGGTCGTGTCCTTCGACGCCGCCCGAGCTGTGGTGAACCCGCGCCCCGGCGCCGCGCCCCTGCGCGTCGGGTTGGCTCTGGGCGGTCCCACCGACGCCGAGCACAGCGATGCGATGCTCGACCTCGCCACCTGGGCCGACGCGTCGGGTCTGGACTCACTGTGGCTGCCCGAGCACCACTTCCGCCACGGCGCCACCAGCGCCCCCTTGTTGATGTTGGCCGCCTTCGCCGCGCGCACGCGACGGGTGAGGCTGGCCACGACGTCGCTGCTGATCACGGTTCACGAGCCGCGCCGCGTGGCCAACGAGGTGGCGAGCCTCGACCGCCTGTCCAACGGCCGCGTGGTGCTCGGGCTGGGACGCGGCTTCGACGCGAAACTGCTGCGCGCCTTCGGCGTCGACCCGCGCCGCAAGCGCGACCGCTTCGACGCCGCCCTCGACGCCATCCTCGCCACCTGGGCCGACGCGCGCGACGACGGCGCCCGGCCGCTTCCGGTGCAGCGGCCCCATCCGCCGCTGATGGTCGCAGCCTTCGGGCCGAAGGCCCTGGCCCAGGCCGGGCGGCGGGGACTGCCCTACCTCGCATCGCCGCTCGAGACCCTCGAGGCCCTCGTGCGCAACCAGGCGCTCCACCGCGAAGCGCTGCCGGACCACGTGGATCCGGACGATCTCGAGGTGCCGGTGATGCGCACCGTCCACGTGGCGGCGGACGGCGCAGAGGCCGTGCGGGTAGCGGCGGCGATCGAGCGCGACTTTGCACAGCTCGCCGCACGCGGCACGCGCTCCCTCGCAGCCCAGGCCGGCGGCGTCGGCGCGGAGCGAAGCGTGATCGGCGAAGCCGGCGACGTGACGGAGCAGCTCTCGCGCTATCGGGAGCGCCTCGGCATGGACCTGATGGTGGTGCGGCCGGCTCCGGGACTGGAGCCGGCGGAGGTGCAGCGCTCGCTCGAGCGGCTGTTGGGACAGGTGCTCCCAGCGCTGGATTGAGGCGCGACCCGATCATGTCTCGCGCGTGAAGGTGACGAACGCCATCGCCGGCCGCTTCGAGTGCTCGCGCATGGCGAAGTGGAAGCCCTCGAAGGCCCAGCCCTGTCCCACCCACTCGTTGATGATCTTCTCGAGCTCGTCATCGCTGACCGAGCTGGTCTCGACCACCTTGTATTCCACTGCCACGTCGCGATCCCCCTGGCATCCCGCGCTCACGGCCCGAGCCGCGGCGCGATCTCCTTGGCCGCATAGGTCAGGATGAAGTCCGCGCCCGCCCTGCGGATCGCGATCAGCGCTTCCATCATTGCGCGATCGCCGTCGATCCAGCCGCGCTCCGCGGCAGCCATCAGCATCGAGTACTCGCCGGAAACCTGGTAAGCGGCCAGCGGAACGTCGAAACGCTCGCGCGCATCGGCCAGCACGTCGAGGTACGGCATGGCCGGCTTGACCATCAGGATGTCGGCCCCTTCCTCCAGGTCGAGCTCCAGCTCGCGCAGCGCCTCGCGCCGGTTGGGCGGATCCATCTGGTAGGCGCGGCGATCGCCGAACGCCGGCGCACTCTCGGCGGCGTCGCGGAAGGGCCCGTAGAAGGCGCTGGCGTACTTGGCCGCGTAGGCCAGGATGGGCACCCCGTCGAAGTCGGCGGCGTCGAGTGCGCTTCGGATCGCACCCACGCGGCCGTCCATCATGTCCGAGGGCGCCACCACGTCGGCGCCGGCGCGCGCGTGGGAGACGGCGGTATCCGCCAGCCGCTCCAGGGACGGGTCGTTCTCCACGGTGTCGCCGGACACGATGCCGCAATGGCCGTGATCGGTGTACTCGCACAGGCAGACGTCGGTGATCACACAGAGCTCGGGCGCCGCCGCCTTCGCCGCCTCCACGGCACGCTGCACCACCCCGTCGCCGGCGTCGGCGCCGGAGCCGCGCGCGTCCTTCGCCGCCGGGATCCCGAACAGGATGATCGCCGGAATGCCGAGATCGGCGACCGCCTTGGCTTCTTCGGCGACCTGGTCGGCCGACAGGCGGTGCACGCCGGGCATCGACGCCACGGCCTGACGAACGCCGCGACCCTCCACCGCGAAGAGCGGCAGCACCAGGTCGTCGCGGGAGAGACGGGTCTCTCGGGCGAGGCGGCGCAGCGCCTCGCTGCGGCGCAGCCGCCGCATCCTGACCGTGGGAAAGCTCATCGCCCCTCCTCTTCGGCCGCCCGGGAGAGGCGCTCGAGCGCCTCGACCAGCGCGCCCATCCCGGCTCGCTCGGGAACCGCGTGGGCCACCAGGCCCACTGCGCGCAGCGCCTCGGCGGTGACCGAACCGATGGCGGCGACCGTGGAGCGACGAGCCGCCTCGAGGGCTTCGGCCCCCAGACCGGCTGCGAAGGCCTTCACCGCACTGGGGCTGGTAAAGGTAAGCGCATCGAGTTCGCCGCGCACCAGCCGCGCGGCGAGCGCCGGCGCGTCGAAGTTCTCGGGCACCGTGCGATAGAGCACCCATTCGTCCACGATGGCGCCATCCTCGCGCAGCCCTGCCGGCAGCGTGTTGCCGGCGCGCAGGCCCCGCGCGAAGAGGAAGCGGCGCCCGCGCAGCGGGCCCTCGGCGCGGATCGCATCGAGCAGCGCCGCAGCCTGGTAGCGCGCGTGCGGAACGCGCGGCCGAGGAAACCCGCTCGTGCGCGCCGCCTCCGCGGTCGCCTCGCCCACGCACCAGACCCGCGCGTCGAGAGTGGCCGGGTCGATGCCGGACCGTGCGAGGCGCTCGCGTAGGAAGCGCACCGCGTTGCGGCTGGTGAAGAGCAGATCGTCGCACCCAGCGACGCGGCGGGCGTCATCGGGTTCGGGGTCGGCCGCGACGGCCTCCACCCGCACCGTGGGCACGCAGACCGGCTCGGCGCCGGCGGCCACCAATGCCGCTACCAGCGGATCGTCCGCGGACGCGGGTCGCGTCACCAGCACGCGTCGGCCGGCGAGGCCCCTTCCCGTCGATTCGTTGCTCAGCGTCACCACGTCTCCCACGACCACCACGGCGGGCGCCCCCAGCCCCGCCTCGCGGGAGCGGCGCGCGATGTCGTGGAGCGGTCCCCGCACCACGCGCTGGCGCGGTGTCTCGGCCTCCATCACCACCGCGGCCGGCGTCTCCGGCGAACGGCCCGCATCGATCAGCGTCGCGGTGATCTTCTCCAGATTGCGCATCCCCATCAAGATCACCAGCGTATCCGCCCCCGTCGCCAGGCGGTCCCAGCGGATGCCGGTCCAGGGGCGCGAAGCGTCCCGGTGACCCGTCACCACCGCGACCGACGCCGCGTGGCGCCGGTCGGTGACCGGAATGCCCGCCGCGGCCGCGGCCGCCACGGCGGAGCTCACGCCCGGAATCACCTCGACCGGTACGCCGGCGGCGCGGCAGGCGCTCACCTCCTCGCCGCCGCGGCCGAAGACGAAGGGATCGCCGCCCTTCAGCCGCACCACGTAACGACCGGCGCGGGCGAGCCGGACCAGCAGCGCGTTGATCTCGTCCTGGCCCCGGGTCGGGGCGTCGTGGCCGCGTTTGCCCACGTCGATGTGCTCGGCGCTCGCGGGGGCCAGCTCGAGCAGCTCGGGGCAGGAGAGCGAGTCGTAGACCACCACCTCGGCGCGACCCAGGGCCGCGGCTCCGCGCAGGGTGATGAGGTCGGGCGAGCCAGGTCCGGCGCCGACCAGCACGACGCGGCCGGTGCTCACGCCGACGCCTCGGCGCGCAGCCCGGCGAGGATCTCCGCGCCGCCCGCTTCGAGCACGGCCTCGGCGACGGCGCCACCCAGCGTCACCGGGTCC
>JBFGIM010000023.1:0-25988 GCA_041577695.1 Myxococcota bacterium
CCCTGCCCATCTCGTTCTGGGACCCGGGCGCCATGGCCACCATCGGCCGCAACCGCGCCGTCGCCTGGCTCTTCGGCCTGCGCCTTACGGGCCGCTCGGCATGGCTGCTCTGGCTGCTGGCCCACATCGTCTTCCTGGCGGGCGGGCGCAACCGTGCCTCGGTTTTCCTCAACTGGACCTATCAGTACTTCAGCTACGACCTGGGCCTGCGCGCCATCGTCGGCGCGCGGCGCAGCGGGCCGCACCGCGCGGTCGGGTCCTCGGAAGAGGACGCCGCCTGAGGCCACCTCGATCCCGCGAAGCGCGGATCTGCTACACCGTGTCGCGCGTTTCCCGATCGGAGCCCCGGATCCATGAAGCCCTTCCAGATCTTCGCCTCGATGACCCCGGAGCGGGCGGTGGCGTTCTGTCGCGCGCTGGCGGACGACGCTCCCAACTCCTTCACCCAGGCCCAGGCGTTGGCCGCCGGTGCGTTCAAGATGCGTCCGGTGGCACTGCGGCGACTTCCCTTCGAGAAGCGAGCGCACTTCGTACGGCGGGCGCTGTCGCGGGTTGCGTCGGATGCGCTGGCCGAGGAGATGCTCGCGGTCTACTTCCTCGAGTGTCGCTCCGAGCTGCTGGTGGGCTTGCTGGACCAGCTCGGGCTGGAGCACGAGGACGGGACGCTCAAGGGCGATGCACCGGCGCAGCCGGCGGAGGCGGAGCTGAAGAAGGCGGTCGCGGCGTTCCGCAAGGCGGGTGCCGAAGATGCGGAGGATCGCGAGCTGTTGCTGCGGGCGTTCGCTTCGCAGCGGGCGATCGATTGGCCGGTGCTCGAGGCGCTCCTCGAGAATTGACGAGCACGTGATCGTCGGGGCCGCTGGGATCCCTTCGCTTCATGGCTCGGCCGCCTTCGTGGCGGGTCGGTTCACGGGGGCACGTCGAGGTACGCCGACGTCGGTGGCGGCCTGCGCTCTACTTCCGCTTCGGGATCCCAGCGGCCCCTCACCTCGCGCTTGTGCGGACTGGTGGATTCTCCTGGAGCGAGCCGGATGCAGCGAGGCCCCGGTGCGCGAGGGGCGCGACCGGGGCCTCGGATGCGATCGGTGCGTCGATCAGCCTTTGAACTTGCTGAGCAGCAGCTTGAGCTCGTCGGCGACGCTGTCGGCGACGATGAAGTCCTCGCGATCGGTGATCTCGGCCTGGTGGTCGCGCACCTGCTCGGGCGAAGGCTTGGCGTCCTTGCCGGCGAACCAGCCCTGGGTGACACCCACGAACATCTGGGCGTAGCGACCGCCGCCGGCCGAGAAGATCTGGCCAGTGGCGTCGCACTGGTCGGAGCCCAGCCAGGTGACCAGCGGGGTCACGCACTCGGGGTCGAGGGCCTCGGCCATCGGCCCGAGCAGCTCCTCGGTGAGCCGGGTGCGGGCCACCGGTGCGATGGTGTTGCACTTGATGTTGTAGCGGGCGCCCTCGAGCGCCAGCACGTTGGACAGGCCCACCAGGCCCATCTTGGCCGCGCCGTAGTTGCTCTGACCGAAGTTGCCGAGGATGCCGGCGTTCGACGCGGTGAAGATGATGCGGCCGTAGCCCTGCTCCTTCATGTGCCGGAAGGCCGGTTGGGTCACGTAGAAGGCGCCCTTCAGGTGGACGTCGATCACCGCCTCGAGCGCGGCAGGCTCGAGCTTGGCGAAGCTCTTGTCGCGCAGGATGCCCGCGTTGTTGATCACGACGTCCACGCGGCCGAAGTGGTCGATGGCGGTCTGGATGATGCCGGCGCCGCCCTCGGGCGTGGCCACCGAGTCGTAGTTGGCCACGGCCTCGCCACCGGCCTCCACGACCTCCTTCACCGCTTGATCGGCCATGGCCGAGCCGCCGCCGGTGCCGTCCTTGGAGCCGCCCAGGTCGTTCACCACCACCTTGGCGCCGCGCGCTCCGAGCTGCAGCGCGTAGGTCTTGCCGAGGCCGCCGCCGGCCCCGGTGATCACGACCACCTTGTCGTCGTATCGGATCTCACTCATGGGGGGATTCCTTCTCGATGCGAGGGACGAAAACCAGGGGCGCAACATAGCGCCGCGGGTCTCAGCCGGCCTGCTTCATCTCCTTGAAGGCACGACCGATCTTCTTGCGGCCGCGGTTGATCTCCCGCAGCTCCTCCATGGCCTCGTCGGCCACCGCGTCACCCACCACGCCCTCGGGCTCCCGCTCGAGCTCGCCCATGTCCACCCAGGCGTCGTAGAGCGGACGGGTGCGCTCGGTGATGATGCCGCCGTGCAGCAGGGTCTTGATCAGCACCCGGAAGATGTTGGTGCTCTCCTTCATCATGCGCCGCCGATCGGCATTGGTGAACGCCTCCTGGATCGCCGAACGCACCCACTGCCACTCCAAGCCGAACTGGGGATAGATCCCCTGCCGCTGCTCGGAGTTCACCAGGTTGTTGAAGATGGTGTGGAAGCACTGGGCGGCCCACTCCTCCACCTTCTCGTGCTCCTCTTCGGTGAGCTTGGGCACGGTCCGCTTGGCCCAGATGCGGCCGAAGCGGTGGTGGAAGGCCTCGTCGGTCATCACCAGCTGCACGGTGCGACGCAGCAGCGGGTCATTGGTCTTCGAGTGGAGCGTCGCGAAGGCGCCCATGGCGAGGCCCTCGATCAGCATCTGCATGCCGATCAGCTTCTTGTAGACCTCGGGGGCGAGAACCAGCTCGTTCATCAGGTTGACGAGCGTGGGGCCCACCGGCAGCGGCGTACCCCAGCGCTTGTCGATGTAGCGCGAGAAGGCGGTGACGTGGCGCGCTTCCTCGCGCACCTGGTTCGCGGCGTACTCCTGCGCGCCGGGGTCCCACAGCACGTGGCACAGGCTGGCCGACAGCGACAGCGCGCCCTGCTCCCCGTGCAGGATCTGCGACAGGTTGAAGCGCGTCACCTGGTTGGCGAGTTCGATCTGCTGGCCCTCGTCGAGCCGGTCTGCCACGGCGCAGTTCAGCTCCATGACGAAATCGCGCGGCATCAGGGTCTCGCCCTCGGTGTCGAAGTCCGCGTCGAAATCCACGTAGGCAGGATCCAGCGGGTCCCAGAAGTGGTCGACGGTGGCCGAGATGATCTCGTCGAAGGCACCGGTGCGGCGCGCGTAGCGCTCGACCTCGACCATCGAGTCGAAATCGTCACGGTCGACGGTGTCGTAGATCGGATCGTGGGTGATGTGTTCGGCCATCGGAGTCCTCCGGCGCTGTTTCAGCGCGTCGAAGCGTGAAGGGGATGCAGGCGGACCAGGGTGTCCACCACGTCGTCGCGGGGGGCGCATTCGGGGTCCTCGACCCACCAGGCGACGATGCGCGTCCACATCGCCAACAGCGCCTGGGCGGTGGTGGCGGGGTGCAGCGCGCGATCGACGCGGCCCTCTTCCACGTGCTGGCGCAGCCGCGCCTCGACATCGGGGAACAGCTCGTCGAGCAGCTCGTCGCCCAGCGCGCCGGCCTCGGGCCCGCGACCGAAGAGGATGCGGACCAGATCGCGATTCTCGTGGGCGAAGGCCAGCAGCTCGCCCATGCGGGCGCGCAGGGCCTCGATCGGGTCCGCCTCCGATGCGGCGGCGCCGGCCATCCGCGCGCGCAGGCGACCGAGGGCGTCGAAGGCGATCTCGCGGAACAGCGCGTGCTTGTCCGGGAAGTGCAGGTAGAAGGTGCCGGCCGCCACCCCGGCGCCGCGCGCGATGTGCACGGTCGTGGTCCGGTGCAGGCCACGGCTCGCGAACAGCTCGGTGGCCGCGGCCACCAGGCGGCGGCGCGTCTCGGTGCGGCTGCGCTCCGGGGCGCGTTCTGACCTGGCGGCGAGGCTCAAGAGGGCTTGTCGCTCCCACTTCGACCAGAGGCTCGAGAGAATGAAATCAGATTCATCTACTGAAACAGGCTTCACCAGATCTTAGAGGACCCCGTCCGTCGGTTCAACGGGAATCCCAGCTCAACCCCGAGGGGAATCAGCGCAGGCCGCGTTGGAGGACCGACCCACCCAGCCGCCGCGCCACCGCCGTGGGAAGCGCGCGCAAGACCGCACCGAACACGCGGTTGGCCGTGCCCGGGATGCAGATCAGCTCGCCGCGCTTCAGGCTGGCGAGTGAGGCGGAGACCACCGGCTCGGGCTCCATCCAGGCGAAGTCCGGGATCTCGCTGGTGGACACGCCCGCCACGTCCTGGAACTCGGTCCGCGTGAAGCCGGGGCACAACAGCTGCATCCGCACCCCAGAGCCGCGCAGCTCTTCGGCCAGTCCCTGGGTGAAGGCGTTCACGAAGGCCTTGGTGGCGCTGTAGGTGGTCGTGTAGGGGCCGGGCTGGAAGCCGGCCAGCGACGACACGTTGATGATCGAGCCGTGGCCGCGCTCGCTGAAGGCCGCCACCGCCGCGTGGGTGAGCCGCAGCAGGGCCAGCACGTTGAGCTGCACCTGCTGGGCCTCGCCATCCCGCTCGAGCTCGACGAAGCGGCCGTGGCTCCCGAAGCCGGCGTTGTTCACCAGCAGGTCGAGTGTGGGCTCCTTGGCGATGCGCTCTTCCACCGCGCGCACGCCCTCGGGGCGGGTGAGATCCGCCGGCAGCACCGCAACGTTGCGCTGGTGCGAAGCCGACAGCGAGCTGGCCAGCTCCTCGAGTCGGTCGCGACGTCGCGCCACCAGGATCAGGTCGTAGGCGTCGCGCGCCAGTCGTTCGGCGAAGGCACGCCCGATGCCCGCCGAGGCGCCTGTGACCAGGGCCAGGCGGCGCGCGCCGCCCGAGGTCTCGGGCGCGGGCGTGGGCCGCTCGTGCAAGGGTCCGCGCACCGGTCGATCTTCCGAATCCGTCATGACGACCTCCCGCCGAGGGCCGCCGGTCCGGAGGGTCCCGAGCAGCACCCCCGGAGCCCGGCGCGAAACTTCCCGCCGTGCATGGCATCCTACCGCGTTGGGGGCCCGACGCTTGCGGTTCCCAGCCACGGGGAGTCGACACGCATGGCCCTGCCCTACCGCATCCAGCCCGAAGACGAATACAATGCCCGGCTCCAGGCCCGCGTCCACCCCGACGACTGGCTCAACCCCGAGCCCGCGGGCCGTTACCACCTGGTGGTGATCGGCGCCGGCACGGCGGGGCTGGTGACGGCGGCCGGCGCCGCCGGCGTGGGCGCCCGGGTGGCGCTGGTCGAACGGGCGCTCATGGGCGGCGACTGCCTCAACTACGGCTGCGTACCCTCGAAGTGCGTAATCCGTTCGTCGCGGGTGATCGGTGACATGGCCGACGGGCCGAGCCTGGGGGTCCATCCCAGCGGTGAGCCCCAGGTGGACTTCGGCGCCGTGATGGAGCGCATGCGCAGCATCCGCGCGCGCATCTCCAGCCACGACTCGGCCGCCCGCTTTCGCGACGAGCTGGGCATCGACGTCTTCCTGGGTGACGCCGCCTTCACCGGCCGCGACAGCGTCGAGGTCGGCGGCCAGACGCTCCGCTTCAAGCGCGCCGTCATCGCCACCGGCGCGCGCGCCATGGTGCCGCCGATCGAAGGACTCGAGGATGCCGGCTACTACACCAACGAGAGCATCTTCTCCCTCACCGAACGGCCGGCGCGCTTCGCGGTGATCGGCGGCGGTCCGATCGGCTGCGAGCTGGCGCAAGCCTTCGCGCGCCTCGGCTCGCGCGTGACGCTGGTCGAGATGGACGCCCAGTTCCTTCCGCGCGAGGATCCGGACGCCGCCGAGACGCTGCTCGCGTCCATGCGCGAAGACGGCGTGGACGTGCGTCTCTCGACGCGACTGGTGCGCGTCGAGCGCCACGGGGCCGAGCGCGTCCTGCACCTGGAGACCGAGGACGGCACCGAGGAAGTGGTGACCGACACCATGCTGGTCGCCGTGGGCCGCCGTCCCAACGTGGAGAACCTGGGTCTCGAACGGGCCGGCGTCGAGACCGATCCTCGCCGCGGCGTCGTCGTGGACGACCGTCTGCGCACCAGCAACAAACGCATCTTCGCCTGCGGCGACGTTTCCATGGAGGCCAAGTTCACCCACGCCGCCGACGCCGCCGCACGCATCGTGATCCAGAACGCGCTCTTCGTGGGCCGCGGCAAGCTGTCGGCACTGACGATCCCCTGGTGCACCTACACCGACCCGGAGATCGCGCACGTGGGCGTGGGGCAACGCGAGGCCGAGGAGCGCGGCCTAGACGTCGACGTCTACACCCGGAACTTCGACGACGTGGACCGGGCCCTGGCCGACGGAGAGGAAACGGGCTTCGTCAAGGTGATCACCGCCAAGGGCGGCGACAAGATCCTGGGCTGCACGATCGTCGCCCGCCACGCCGGCGAGATGATCGGGGAAGCGACCCTCGCGATCGGCGCCGGCATCGGATTGGGAAGACTCGCCCGGGTGATCCATCCCTACCCGACCCAGGCCGAGGCCCTGCGCCAGCTCGGCGACGCCTACAACCGCACGCGGCTCACGCCGACGGTTCGGAAGATCTTCGACGCCTGGCTGCGACTCACTGGCTGAACCGGCTCAGTCCAGCAGATCCAACACGGCTTCGGGGGGGCGGCCGACCCGCGCGCGCTTGCCGCGGATCAGGATCGGCCGCTCGATCAGGATGGGGTATCGCGCCATCGCCTCCAGCAGCGCGGCATGGCCGGCATCGGTGTCGAGGGCGGCGTCGGCGAAGGCGGTTTCGCCCTGGCGCAGCCACTCGGCCACCGGGAGGCCGAGCCGGAGCGCCAGATCTCCGAGTTCATCGCGCGACAGCGGCTGCTCCAGGTAGCGGCGTACGGTGAAATCGACACCGCGCTCCTCGAGCAGCGCCAGGGTCGCTCGGCTCTTGGAGCAGCGCGGATTGTGGAGCAGCACGATCTCGGTGTCCGAAGCGGGGAGCGTCAAGGGCCATCCTCCGGCGGCGCAGGATAGCGCGCTGGTACCGGCGGCGGTGCTGCGCCATCCTCGACGCCCATGAGTTTCCTGCTGCGCTTTCTCCGCGGCCAAGACGAGCGTCCCGCCTCGGGCGACGGCGAGACCGAGACCGTGCGCCGCATCGCCGCGCGGCTCGAGCGCCTCGAGCCCGAGGCCGCGCGCCATCTGGCCGCCTTCGCCTACGTGCTGGCCCGCGTCGCCCACGCCGACCTGAACATCTCGGAGACCGAGACCGGGGCGATGCTGGAGATCTTGCGCGACACCGCGCACCTGGCCGAGGAAGAGGCGGCGCTCGCCGTCGAGATTGCGAAGTCGCAGGCGCGGCTGCTCGGCCATACGGAGAACTACGTGGTGACCCGCGAGTTCCGCAAGATCTCGAGCCGCGAGGAGCGCGAGCGGCTGCTGCGTTGCCTCTACGCGGTGGCCGCCGCGGACGGCTCCATCTCCGGGGCCGAGAGCGGCGAGATCGCGGCGATCGGCGAGGAGCTCGGCTTCTTGCGCGAGGAGGTGCTCCACATCCGCGCGGAGTTCCGCGACAAGCTCTCCGAGTTCCAGGGCCGGCCGCGCAAGTGAGTGACGCGTCGGACCCCGCGCACGCACCTTGGGAGCCCGAGCGCGCGCAGGCGTGGATTCGTCGGCGCGGATGGCGCGTCGGCTGCAACTTCGTGCCGAGCACCGCCTCGAGCCCTCTGGAGATGTGGCAGGAAGCCAGCTTCGACCCGGGGACGATCGACCGCGAGCTCGGCATGGCCGCCTCGCTGGGATTCACCAGCCTGCGCGTGTTCCTGCACGACCTGGTCTACCAGCACGAGCGCACCGGCTTCCTGCAGCGGCTCGACCGCTTCCTGACCCTCGCACATCGCCACGGCCTGGGCACGCTGCTGGTGTTCTTCGACGGCGTGTGGGACCCGCATCCACGACCGGGTGCCCAGCCCGAACCGCGCCCCCGCGTCCACAACTCGCGCTGGGTGCAGAGCCCCGGGGCCGAGATCCTGCGCGACCCGGAGCGCCGCAAGACCCTTCGTCCCTACCTGCAGCAGGTGATGGATGCGCTGCGGGACGATCCGCGCGTCGACGGCTGGGATCTGTTCAACGAGCCGGACAACCCCAACCCGGCCTACGCGAGAGTTGAGATCGAGGACAAGGAGGCGTGCGCCCTGGCCCTGCTTCGGGAGGCGCTGGGGTGGGCCCGCGAGGTGGATCCGTCGCAGCCCCTCACCACGGGCGTCTGGCACGGAACCTGGAGCGATCCAGACAAGCTCACCGAGCTGCAGAGGCTCTCCCTGGAGAGCTCCGACGTCGTCTCGTTCCACCACTATGGATCCCTGGGTGCGTTGCAGCACCGGGTCGCCTCGTTGCGCCGCTACGGGCGGCCGTTGCTCTGCACCGAATGGATGGCGCGCGGCCTCGGCAGCACCTTCGACCCGCACCTGGGCTGGTTTGCCGACGAGAACGTCGGCGCCTACTGCTGGGGGCTGGTCGCCGGGCGAAGCCAGACCCAGTACCCGTGGGACTCCTGGGTGAAGCCGTACGCCGAAGAGCCGGATCCGTGGCACCACGACCTCTACCGCCCCGATGGCACGCCCTTCGCTCCGGCGGAGATCGACTTCATCCGCACCGTGACGCGCCGACACTGCGCGAAGCCCTGACCACGGCTCGCACCGGGCAGCCGGCTCAGCGCGCTGGTGCGCGCTCCAGGTAGCGCAACGCCACCGCACAGTGGAGCGCCATGCCGGCGGCCATGCCCTCTTCGTTCAGCAGCATCCGGTTCGAATGACAGGGCGCCGGTCGTTCCACGCCCTCTGGCCTCACGCCGAGGAACACCATCGCGCCCGGCCAGCGCTGGAGCAGGTACGAGAAGTCCTCTGCGCCCATCACCGGGGCAGACATGTCGATGAAGGCGCCTTCGCCGAGCAGCTCGCCGGTGACTTCCCGGGTGAAGGCCGAGAAGCCGGCGTCGTTGACCGTCACCGGATAGCCCTCGACCACGTGGACCCGCGCCTCCAGCTCGTGGGCCGCGGCGACCTGGCTGGCGATGCGGCGGATGCCGGCCTGGGCGTGGGCGCGGGCGGCCTCGGAGGTGGACCGCAACGTGCCCAGCAGATGCGCGCTCTCCGGAATGACGTTGTTGGTGGTGCCCGCCTCGATCCGCGTGACGGTGATCACCACGGGGTCGAAGGCGTCGATCCGGCGCGTGACGAAGGTCTGGAGCGCCTGGACGATCTCGCAGGCCACCGGTACCGGGTCGAGGGTGTCGTGGGGCATCGAGGCGTGACCGCCGCGGCCCACCACCTCGATCGACCAGACGTCGGCCGCCGCCATCAACGGCCCCGGACGCGACGCCACCCGGCCCACCGGCAGGCGCGGCTCGATATGGATGGCGAAAGCCGCGTCGGGCGCAGCGTCTCCGTCGAGCAGCCCTTCCTCGAGCATCACCCGGGCGCCGAAGTGTCCCTCTTCGCCTGGCTGGAACAAGAAGAGTACGTCCCCGGCGAGGGCAGCGCGACGCGCCGCCAGCATCCGGGCGGCGCCCGCCAGCATGGCGGTGTGGGCGTCGTGGCCGCAGGCGTGCATACGGCCCTCCTGCTGTGACGCGAAGGGCAGCTCGTTCGACTCGGGCATGGGCAGCGCATCCATGTCGCCGCGCAACAGGATCGTGGCGCCGGGCCGATCGCCGCGCAGCCGCGCCACCAGCCCGCTGGTCTTCTGGCTGGCGATCACCTCGAGGTCCAGACCGGCGATTGCCTCCTCCACCGCCTTGCGGGTCTCGGGCAGGTGCAGCCCCAGCTCCGGGTGCTGGTGGATGCGGCGCCGCAGAGCCACCGCTTCGGGCAATCCCGCGCGGGCCTCGGCCAGCAGCAGATCGGATTCGACGGACATGACGACCTCCCGCGCGTCGAGCTGCCGCAGTATAGGACGCCGCGGCGATCGTCGGTGTCGGGCCGAACGCCCGGGTCCGTTCGTCGAGCGCGCCCCGGCGCGCCATGTCTCGGCGCGAGGACGCGCACGAGCTGCACGCGCTGGACGACCTGCAGTGGGCCGACTGGGACGAGCGCGGGCGACTCCTGGCGGCCACCCGCCAGGGTGCGCTGCAGATCCGCCGATGGGAAGAGGGCCGCCGGCACGTCGACTTCGAGCTGGCTCTCTCTCTCTCTCCGCCCCGAGCCGGCACCCGCACCGGAATGGGCGCACAGCTGGTAGACGGCGGCTTCAACGGTAGACCGGCTCCTGCTCCAGCTCCATGGGGAACGTCTTCGACGTGCACAGCCGGCGCAGCAGGGCGCGCGCGTCGCGCGGCAGCGCGTTGCAGTACGCGATGAAGCCCGGGAGCGTGGCGAAGGTGCGCTCGGCGGCGGCGAAAGCCGGATCCTCGCGCAGGGTCTGGTCGTCGCGCACGATGGGCGCGGTGGATGGATCGCGGCGGTAGCGCCGTACGTAGTCGAGCAGCCGCGCGTGGTAGCCGGGCTCCTCCACGATCGCGGCGATGGTCCGCGCGCGCGGGTGGTTGCCGTCGACCATCTGCTGCACCTGACGTTCGAACTCATCGAGCCCATCCGGGAACATCTGGAGCAGCTGCAGATCGTAGATCGGGTTCAGGTGCACCACCTGCATCACATGGCCCATGATGGTGTCGCGATCCGACAGGAAGCCGGTGGGATCGATCAACGAAACCGGATCGTCGAGAATTCGCAGCAGCTGGTGCAGGTTGAACTCGATGCCGCGCTGGCGGTAGTAGTCGCGCGAGGCGGGCTCGATGACGAAGCGCAGCATGTCGAGGCTGCCGAAGAAGATCTGCAGGCGGGTCGGCCGCCGGTCGATGTAGCCGCGACGTTCGAGCTCGGCGAGACGCGCGTCGACGTCGCCGGGCGAGAGCCAGAGTCGCGCGGTACGACCCAGCCGCGCCAGCTTGCCACCGATCTGGCGCGGGCCGCCGATGGCGGTGCGGATCAACTTCCATCGAGACCCGGTCTGGCGCAGGGTTGCGCCGGCGCCGCGGTCGGAGGGAGCGGCCTCGACCATGGGGCAGAGGCTACCTCGGCCGGGCCGGCCTCACCGCTCTCGGGGAATCACTCGTCCAGGTAGCCGAGCGCGCGCAGCGCCGCGCGATCGTGCTCGCTCAGCTCCGGAGCCGTCGCGGCCCCGCCTTCGATGCGCGCGCGGTCGGCCACCGCCTCGCGCAGGCGCGCGGCCACCCCGGCGCGCGTGGCCGAAACGTCTTCCCTTTCGTCCGGGTCCCGGTCCAGGTCGTAGAGCTGCACGCCCGCGCCGGGTCCGTAGATCGCCTTCCAGCGGCCGTCGCGGACGGCGGCAGCCTCCGGGTCGGGACCGTAGAGGGGGTTCACGCTGATGCGGGCAACGCTCGCCTCGCGCGTGCGGGTCAGGTCACGACCCGGGAGCGAGGGGTCGGCGGCGTCCAGTGCGCCGAGCAGGGTGGGCAGCACGTCCAGGTGGCCGACCGGTGTCTCGACCACCTCCGGCACGACTGCGCCACCGAAGCGCGCCAGCACGAAGGCGACCTCGACCACCTCCTTGTGGAACGAGTGGCCGTGCTCGAAGCCGCCGCGCTCGAAGAACTCCTCGCCGTGGTCCGACAGGAGCGCAATGACGGTATCGCGCTCCAGGACCGTGAGCAGCTCGAGCAAGGCCCGATCGACGTGCGCGACCTCGTTGCGATACGCCTCCCACAGCTCGGCGCGGCCCTCCTCCGTTGCCCAGTATGGATCCGCCAGGTTGTCGGTGTGGGTCGTGCGCTCCAGCTCGCGCCAATGCAGCACCGAGGTCTCGTCCGCATGCCGGTAAGGGATGTGGCTGTCGAGAAAATGGATCCACAGGAAGAGAGGGCGGTCGCGCCGGCGCTCGAGGATCGAGCGGGCGCGCCGGACCAGTTGATCGGCGCTCCCGACCGGGTGCAGCTGGTCGAGGCCGTGCTTGTAGAGCAGCTGCACCACTGCAGGGCGCGCCGACGTGGCATCGCGGTTGCTCCGCGGCAGTGCGTGGGCGCCCAGTGCGCGCGCAGAGTCGAACACCGCAAAGCCGCGATCGAAGCCGAAGCGGGCTCCGGTAAAGGGGTTGATCGGCGTCACCGCTGCGGTGTCGTAGCCCCGCGCCGCCAGCCGTTCCGCCAGCGTCGGCAACTCGCGCGCGATGGCGCCGAAGGAGCCCGCGCCGCGCTTGGTGGCACCATGCTGCGCCGGCTCGGCGCCGGTCATGGTGGTGGCCATGGAAGGCAGCGTCCACGGCGAGCTGGCCAGCACGTGGGGAAACTCGAGACCGCGGGAGGCCAGCACGCGATGGCTCTCCATGCTGCGCGAGGCGTCGCCGCGCAGCGTGTCGACCGTCACCAGCAGCAGGTCCGGGCCGGAGACCTCACCGGTTGCGGTCCACTGGACCTGCGGCCCGGCCAGCGGCCAGCGCCCGACGACCAGCGCGAGGGCGACCGCGAGCGGCAGCGCCGCCGGGCGGAGGCTCAGCAACGCCAGCAACGCCCACAGCGCCCCGGTGGCGGCGACCCGCTCGAGCGGCGGCGGGTCGTCCGTCTGGAGCGCCCACGCCGCTGCGGTCGCCACCGCCAGCGTGCCGACCAGGGTCGTCACGCCGGGGATCGGCGCTCCGCCCCGGCCGCGCCACACGCCTAAAGCGGCAATCCCGGCCACGCCGAAGGCAGCGGGCAGGCGTGCCGCCCCGATCTCGGCGACCGGAAGCAGCACGGCGCCGGCCACCAGTGTCAGCGGGAGGTATCCGACCAGACCCACGATCGGCGAGCGCGAGCCGCGGCTCGCGAGCCGCGCCGCCAGCGGCGCGCCCAGCGCGAGGGCGCCGAGACCGACCGCCGACTTCCAGATGTCCGGCCAGGGCGCCGGCATCGAGCTGGTGCGCACGAGCACCAGCTCGCAGGCCCACAACAGCACGGTCGCGCGCGCTGCGGCTAGCCACACGGGTCGGAAGCTCCGAGCGTTACGAGCGGACGAGGAGCAGCGTGCGGGGATCGAGCGCCACGTGGAGGGCGCTGGTGTCCGCACTGTCGTGGTCCTTGAGGGCGCGCAGTCCGACCACGCGGTCGCCGGGCTCCAGGGCCAGTACCACGCCGAAGTGCGGCTCCAGGGCCTTCAGCTCCGCGGGCAGCTCGGGGATGGCCTCGTCGGACGCCGGCGCGGAAATCCAGATCTCGGCCTCGGCCTCCCGGGCAATCTCCTGCCAGTCCGCCAGCTCTGCCGGCGTCCGCTCGGCCACGTCGAGACCGTCCACCACGATCAGCGCGGGCTTGGCGCCCACCTCCGCCTCCAGCTCGATCGCCTCGCGCAGGCGCTTGGCGTCGAAGTCGCTGGGCGGATAGGCGCGGATGCGTCGCAGCCGGTCGGCCTCGGTGTGCACCACGCTGGCGTTCTCCAGGTGCGTCGACTGGGCCAGATCCTCGAAGACCGTGTCGTAGTGATCGCGTACGTGGGTGACGGTGTGATCGAGAGTGATGTGCAGCACCGGCTCGCCGCGCATCAGGTCGTCCAGGGCCACGCCGACCAGGAAGGCGGTCTTGCCTACGCCCGGTCCGGCCAGGACCAGACCCAGGTTCCCCCGGCCCAGCCCTCCGTGGAGGCCCTTCTCGAGCAGCCGCAGCGGGCTGCGTGCATTCAGAAAGCGGCGGTACATGGTTCTCCCCCGGCGCTCTAGTCGTCTTCCTGCCGCTTCTTGGCGTGTTCCTCGATCAGATTCTTCGAGACCTCGGCCGGGCACGGCAGGTACTTGGCGAACTCCATGGTGAACTCCGCCTTGCCCTGGGTGGTGGAGCGAAGGTCGGTCGCATAGCCGAACATCTCCGCCAGCGGCACCTCGGACTCGACGCGGCAGAAGCCGGCCTCCTCCGTGGTGCCAATCACGTTACCACGCCGTTGCATGACGGTCTTGATCACGGCCCCCTGGAACTCGGCGGGGCCTTCCACCACCAGCTTCATCACCGGCTCGAGCACCATCGGCTTCGCCTTGGGGAAGGCCTCGCGGAAGGCGCCCCGGGCGGCGGCCTGGAAGGCCATCTCCGACGAGTCGACCGAGTGGGACTGGCCGTCGTTGATCACGGCACGCACGCCGAGCACCGGGAAGCCGATCAACCGCCCCTTGCCCAGGCAGGAGCGGAAGCCCTTCTCCACCGCCGAGATGTACTCGGTCGGGATGGCGCCGCCCCGGATCTCGTTGACGAACTCGAAGTCGATGTCCGAGCCCTCGGGGAGCGGCTCCATGTAGCCCGCCACCCGGCCGTACTGGCCCGAACCGCCGGTCTGCTTCTTGTGGGTGTAGTTGAAGTCGGCGCGCTGCGAGAGCGTCTCGCGGTAGGCGACCTGCGGTGCGCCGGTCTCGACCGCGACGTTGTACTCGCGCTTCATGCGCTCGATGTAGACGTCCAGGTGCAGCTCGCCCATGCCGGAGATGACGGTCTGGCCGCTCTCCTGGTCCACCTGTGAGCGGAAGGTCGGGTCCTCGCGGACGAAGCGTCCCAGGGCCTTGCCCAGGTTGTCCTGCGCCTTGTTGTCCACGCACTTGATCGCGATCGAGACCACCGGGTCGGGGACGTGCATCGAGCTCATCGCCACGTCGATGGTGCCGTCGGTGAAGGTGTCGCCGGAGGCGCACTCGATCCCGAAGAGCGCGACGATGTCGCCGGCGCCCGCCGCGTCGATGTCCTCCATGTCGTCGGCGTGCATGCGCACCAGCCGGCCCACCTTGTGGCGCTTCTTGGTGCGGCTGTTCACGATGGTGCCGCCCTTGGCCAGCGTGCCCTGGTAGACGCGCACGTAGG
This sequence comes from Myxococcota bacterium, assembly GCA_041577695.1. Lineage (GTDB taxonomy): Bacteria > Myxococcota_A > UBA9160 > UBA9160 > PR03 > JASJBO01. The sequence continues at coordinate 14,669 of JBFGIM010000023.1, forward strand.
TGAGCTGGCCGTAGCGGCCCTCCTCCAGCTTGAAGGCCAGCGACACCAGCGGCTTCTGCGGGTCCGCCGAGAGCGTGATCGGCGCCTCGTCGGCGGAGAGGTCGACGCCGGTGTTCTCCACCTCGGTCGGGTTGGGCAGGTAGCGGGTCACGGCGTCGAGCAGCAGCTGCACGCCCTTGTTCTTGTAGGCCGAACCCATGAAGACCGGGGTCAGGTCGCGCGAGAGCGTACCGCGGCGCACGGCCTCGTGGATCAGCTCCTCGGTGACCTGCTCCTCGAGGATCGCCTCCATGAGCTCGTCCGAGAACATCGACACCGCGTCGAGCATGGTCTCGCGGGCGGCCTCGGCCTCGTGGCGCATGTTCTCGGGGATCTCCTCCGAGACGATGTGCTCGCCGTTGTCGCCCTCGAAGCGGATCGCCTTCATGGTGATCAGGTCGATCACGCCCTGGTGGTCGGCTTCGAGGCCGATCGGCAGCTGCATCAGCACCGAATTGTGGGCCAGCTTGTCGCGGAGCTGCTCGCAGACCCGCTGGGGGTTCGCACCGGAGCGGTCGAGCTTGTTGATGAACGCCAGCCGCGGGACCTTGTAGCGCCGCATCTGGCGATCCACGGTCAGGGACTGGGACTGCACGCCGGCCACGCCGCACAGCACCAGCACGGCGCCGTCCAGCACCCGCAGCGAGCGCTCCACCTCGATGGTGAAATCCACGTGGCCGGGCGTGTCGATGATGTTGATCTGGTGGTCGTGCCAGACGGTATGGGTGGCCGCCGATTGGATCGTGATGCCGCGCTCGCGCTCCAGCTCCATGAAGTCCATGGTGGCGCCGGCGCCGTCCTTCCCGCGCACCTCGGAAATGCGGTGGATCCTGTTGGTGTAGTACAGGATGCGCTCGGTCAGCGTGGTCTTGCCCGAATCGATGTGGGCGCTGATCCCGATGTTGCGAATGTGGCTGAGGTCTACGGTCATGGCTGCGGCTCTGACGACCCGGGCTCCGCTCGGAACGCTCGTCCCGATCCGGAAACACGGGGTTGGTGGATCGAATTGCATGCTCGTGTCGGCCGGGGGAACGCGGCGGTTGAGTGGAAATCCGGACGCGATCGAGGGGCCGGAGCCTTGGAAGCGGCGCAGTCTAACGGAGGCGCTCTCCCACCGCGAGCCCGGCCTCGGCGGCCGGCCTCTTCGGGGCGTTCCCCACCCGTAGCTTGGCGATCGACAGGCGCCCGCCGCCCACCGCGATTTCGAGACGGCCCGTCTCGACAGCCAGCACTGTCCCGGGGGGCGCCGCGCTCGGGCCCGGCGCGAAGACGCCGCCGAAGAGCCGCACTGGCTCGCCCTCGCGTAGCGCGTGGGCGCCAGGCTGGGGGTCGCAGCCCCGCACCAGACGGCCCAGCTCGAGGCCCGGTCGCTCCCAGTCGATGCGCGCCGCCGCGTCGTCCACCAGGCCCTGGAAGGTCGCCTCGTACTCGTCCTGGGGACGGTATTCGGCGCAACCTTCGGACACCAGTGCCACCGCTTCGCGCATGGCCTCCACCCCCAGCGGGTAGAGCTTGTCGAAGTAGAGGCTGGCGGCGTTGTCGCTGTCCTCGATCGTCACCCCGCCCTTCTGGACCAGGATCGGCCCGGTGTCGACGCCGGCGTCGGGGCGGAAGACGGTGACACCCGTCTCCCGCTCGCCCAGGATGATCTGCCAGGGGATGGCGGCGCCGCCGCGGAAACGCGGCAACAACGAAGGGTGGAAGCAGAGCGAGCCGTGGGAGGGCGCATCCACGATCTCCGGTGGCAGGATCACCGTGGTGAACGGCAGCACGTTGAGCTCGGCGCCCAGCTTCAGGTACTCCTCCACCCGCTCCGGGCGCGCCTGGCCCTTGCGCCGGAAGGACTTGTGGCGCAGCAGTGGAAGCCCGCGCGACTCGGCCTCCTCGGCCAGGGGGTCGGGGCGGGCGCCGGCCGGCGGCACGTAGACCCCCACCACTTCGTGGCCGGCGTCCAGCAGGCCGATGAGTACGTCGCGGCCGAAGGCAGCCTGTCCGAACACGGCGATGCGCATGACGCCGAACCCTAACTCACCTGCGAGCGGTCGCCGACGACGCCCCGCGGCGTGGCCGGGATGCCGTGGGCGATGGTGTGGGGCGGCACGTCGCGGGTCACCAGCGAGCGCGAGCCCACGATGCTGTGCTCGCCCACCCGCACGCCGCGCAGCACGGTGACGTCCGAGGCGATCCAGGCGTAGTCGCCGAACTCGACCGGCTCCAGGCGCTCCGGGTGGTCTGCATCCATGTCGTGCTGATCGCCGTCGAAGACCCGGGAGCCGGGCCCGATCCATACACGGCGGCCCAGGGTCACCGAAGTCTTGGCCGAAACCTGACAACCGCTCAGGAAGCCCTCGGGCCCGATCGTCATCTCGGCACCGGGAAACACGACCAGGACCACCGGCGCCAGGTCGGTGCGCATCCAGACATCGTCGCCGATCTCCAGGCGGGCGCCGGCGCCCACGCGGAAGCGCAGCTCGCCGGGAAGCCGCTCGGTGGCAAAGCGGGCGCCGATCCGCACCTGGGCGCCCGACTCCAGCTCGAAGCGGGCTCGCGACAGGTTGGTGCTGGCGGTGGGATGGATCTCGAGGCCCGGGTGGCGGGCCCGCAGCCGGCGCAGCCGGTGCTGGTCGAGTCGGTGGATGCCGCGCAGCATCCAACGCTGCCAGCGCGACAGGGGGGGAGGCTCGGGGCCGACCCAGGCGCTCAGCCGCGCTCCTCGCGCAGCCGGAAGGTGATGAAGCCGTGGGTCGGGTCGTAGGGCGACAAGCCCACCTGCACCCGGTCTCCCGGGATCACCCGGATGCGAAAGCGCCGCATCCGACCCGAGAGCTGTGCCGTGACGGTCTGACCCGAGTCCAGGCTGATCTGGTAGCGGCCGCCGCCGAGGATCTTGTCGACGGAGCCGGTGGTCTGGATCAGATCGTCGCGTGCCACGTAGTGGTGTCGCCTCTCTCGGTTGGGGGCGCCTTTTCGAGGCGCCGGCGGCAGGGGTTTAGCAAAGGCGGCGCGCCGCTGGCAGTCCCCCGCGGGCGACGATGCCGGAGCGGATTGCTAGGATCGTTCTTCGCCCGGGCGGCGGCGCCGCCCGCGCCGTCGGGCCTCCGCGGAGAGGTGCCGGAGTCCGGTTGAACGGGCCTGACTCGAAATCAGGTGAATGGCTTGCCATTCCGTGGGTTCGAATCCCACCCTCTCCGCCAATTCGAGGAGTTGTGCGGATCGTGCTCCGCGGCTTCCTCCAGCGCGGCCCTCATCGGCCACCCTCTTCCACCGACGACTCCCCGCGCCTTGCCCCGGGGTCGGGCGCGCCGAAGTTTCATTCATGATGAATGAAGATCTCTGTCGGCGGCTGGAGGCGATCGCCGAGCTGCTCGAGGCCCAGAGGGCGATACCGTACAGGGTCACGGCGTACCGTCGTGCGGCCAGCACCTTGCGCGAGCTCGAGCGGCCGGTCGGGGAGATCTTCGAGGCGGAGGGCATCGAGGGCTTGGAGCGACTGCCGGGCGTAGGTCACAGCATCGGATCGCTGCTGCGCGAGTACGTCCGGACGGGGCGTATCTCGTTGCTCGAGCGGCTCGAGGGCGACGTGACGGCCGAGCAGGTGCTCGCGTCCATCCCCGGGATCGGACCGCGATTCGCGACCCGCATCCACGAAGAGCTCGGCATCGAGACGCTGGAACAGCTCGAGGCAGCCTGCGCGGACGGGCGCCTCGCGACACTCGAGGGCTTCGGCCCGCGGCGGCTCGAGGCGCTCGAAGCATCACTCGTGGCGCGGCTGGGGCGCCGCGCACCCGAACGCGGCCAGCGTCCCCCGGTGGCCACGCTCCTCGACGTCGACGCCGAGTACCGTCGGCGCGCGCAGGCGAAGGACCTCCCCCGCATCGCCCCGCGCCGGTTCAACCCGGAGGGGCGCGCCTGGCTGCCCATCCTCCACACCCAGCGCGAAGGCTGGGAGATGACCGCGCTGTTCTCGAACACCGCGCGCGCCCACCGTCTCGGCAAGACCGCCGACTGGGTCGTGATCTACTCGGACCGCGCGGGCCACCACGACCAGTGCACCGTGGTGACACAGGGGAGCGGCCGTGGCCGTCATCGAACCATCCGCGGCCGCGAGCTGGAGGTCGAAGGGCGAACGGCCGGAGCCGCGGCGTGAGCGCACCCGATGCGAAGCGCGAGCGCGTCGTGATCCTCGGCGCCGCAGGCCGCGAATTCCACGACTTCAACACCGTCTTCCGCAACGATCCGCGCGTGGAGGTGGTCGCCTTCACCGCGACACAGATTCCCGGGATCGACGATCGACGCTACCCGCCCGAGCTTGCCGGCCCACTCTACCCGGACGGCATCCCGATCCGCCCCCAGACCGAGCTCGAGGTCCTGTGCCGCGAGCACCAGGTCGATCGGGTCGTGCTCGCCTACAGCGATCTGGCGCACGCGGACGTGATGCACCTGGCCTCGCGGGCCCTTGCAGCCGGCGCGACCTGGTCGATCCTGGGGCCGCGCCGCACGATGCTGCGCTCTCAGCGCCCCGTGATCGCGGTGTGCGCTGCGCGCACGGGCTGCGGCAAGTCGCAGACCTCGCGCTGGATCGTCGAGCGCGTTCGGGACGCGGGTCTATCGGTGGCCGCAGTGCGACACCCGATGCCCTACGGCGATCTCGTCGCCGCGCGCGTGCAGCGCTTCGCGACACAGGACGACATCGATCGCGCCGGGTGCACGGCCGAGGAACGCGAGGAGTACGAGCCCTACGTCGAGAGAGGCGCCGTGGTATTCGCGGGCGTCGACTATGCGGAGATCCTCGCCCGGGCCGAACGCGAGTCCGACGTGATCGTGTGGGACGGCGGGAACAACGACCTGCCCTTCTTTGCGCCGGACCTGCTCATCGCGCTCGTCGACGCGCTGCGACCGGACCAGGTAGCGACCCACCACCCGGGCGAGGCCGTCGTCCGCTCGGCCGACGTGGTCGTCGTCAACAAGGTCGAATCGGCCGGTCCGGAGGCGACGCAGCGCGCCGTCGACGCGGTGCGCGCGCTGCGACCCGATGTACCGATCGTGCGCGCATCGTCCCCCGTGGTGCTCGACGAAGGCCCCGCCATCGCCGGCCGGCGTGTCGTGGTCGTCGACGACGGCCCCACGCTCACGCACGGGGGCATGGCGTACGGTGCCGGGTGGGTCGCAGCCGTCCGCGGCGGCGCGCACGTGGTCGATCCGCGCCCGTGGGCGGCACCCGGGATCCGCGAAGCGTTCGAGGCCTGGCCGCACCTCGGGCTGGTGGTTCCGGCGCTGGGCTATGGGCCCGAGCAGCGCCGCGCGCTCGCACAGACCCTGCAGGCGGCCGACGCCGACCTGGTGGTCAGTGGCACGCCGCTCGACCTGTCGCGCCTGGTCCACATCGACAAGCCCATCGTGCGGGCGCGCTATGCGTTCCGGGACGGTGATCCATCGCTCGCCGCGCACGTCGACTCCTTCGTCGCCCGCTGCGTCGAGCGCGTGAGGGGGGCTGCCTCGTGAAGGTCGTGATCGCCCTGGGAGGCAACGCCATCGCACGCCACGGCGAGGAGCTGGGTGCACGCGGCCAGCGGGCCAACGTGGCCGAGGCGGTGAGCGCGCTGGCGGACATCGTGCGTGTGCACGACGTCGTGATCACCCACGGCAACGGTCCGCAGGTGGGGCTGCTCGCGATGCAGGGCGTCGCGCAGAGCGACGGAGATCCGTATCCGCTGGACGTCCTCGGCGCCGAGACCGAGGGCCAGATCGGCTATCTGATCGAGAGCGAGCTCTCGGCGGTCTTCCCGAACAACGACGTGGCCGCGCTGCTGACGCAGGTGGTCGTCGATCCTGGCGACCCGGCCTTCACCAAGCCGTCGAAGCCGATCGGTCGCCGCGTGTCGGCCGCCGAAGCCCGCGATCTGTCCGAGCGCTTCGGCTGGAACTTCGCGAAGGACGGGGATGGGGCGCGGCGCGTGGTGCCGTCGCCCGAGCCCCGCAAGATCCGCGAGATTCGCACGATCTCGCTGCTGCTCGATACCGGCGTTCTCGTCGTGTGCGCGGGCGGTGGCGGAATCCCGGTGGTGCTGGAGCCGGGTGGCGCGCCGGTCGGCGTCGAGGCGGTGATCGACAAGGACCTGACGGCGGCGCTCTTGGCGCGCGAGCTCGGGGCGGACTGGCTGCTGCTGCTGACCGACGTTCCCGGGATCTACCGCGACTGGCCGCGGAAGGACCAGCTGCTCGAACGCGCATCCGTCGACGAGGTGCGGGCGATGTCGCTCGATCCGGGCTCGATGGGCCCGAAGGCCGAAGCGGCCTGTCGCTTCGTCGAGAGCGGCGGCCGCGCCGCGATCGGCAAGCTCCAGGACGCCCGGCGGCTGATCACCGGCCGCGCCGGCACCCGGATCGAGGCCACAGCCCAGCGCGAGGCCTGAGCTCGCTGCTGGTGCGTTCCGCGCGCTCGGCGGCGTCGGGCCGCCGGGCCACCGGCGGGCTCGACTCGGCGATCGCCTATGCTCTTCGAGGCGAGGGCAACGCCCGGAAACCTGCCCTCGTCCCAGTCCGGAGGACGTCATGGGTGAGCCGATCCGTTTCGAGATGCCGCTCGAAGAAGCGATCACCACGCAGCGCGCGGTGCGGCGGCTGCGCGAGGACCCGGTCGACGACGCCATCGTGCTGCGCCTGATCGAGATGGCGCTGAAGGCGCCGACCGGCTCGAACGCCCAGAACTGGGAGTTCGTCGTCGTCAAGGATCCCACGGTGAAGGCGCAGCTCGCGCGGCGGAACCGCCAGGCATGGCGCCTGTACGGGGGCCTGGGGCGGCGCATCGCGAAGGACGATCCCAAGATGCTGCGCGTCCTAGACGCGGTGCAGTGGCAGGCCGACCACCTGGAGCGCATCCCGGTGATCGTGGTGGCGTGCCTCAAGGGAATGCGGCTCGGCTTCCCCAACATCGCGGCGGCGTCCTACTACGGCTCGATCTTCCCGTCGGTGCAGAACCTGCTGCTGGCGGCCCGCGCGCTCAACCTGGGCGCCGCGCTGATCACGTTGCCGCTGTGGAGCACGTTCTCGGTGCGCCGCATCCTCGGCCTGCCCTGGAACGTGACGCCCTGCGCCGTCGTGCCGCTGGGCTGGCCGATCGGTCGCTACGGGCCGACGACGCGCCGCCCGGTCGGCGAGGTGGTATCGCTCGATCGCTTCGGCAACCGACCGTGGAAGGACGACTGAACGCCGCGCGGCCTCAGCGGCGCGCCCCCCGCAGCGCGGCGACGATTGCGACGCCGACGCATCCCAGCGCAAACGCATCCCCGCTCCGGCTGTAGGGCGAGAGCTCCTGGCGCGGACGCACGCCGGCGAGCACCAACCCGCGCGTACCCTGCTCGATGCGCGCCCGAACCCGGCCCCACGGATCGACGACGGCCGAGGGGCCGGCGGTGGAGGCGCGCACCAGATAGCGGCGCTGCTCCACCGCGCGGAACGAGACCATGTCGAACATCCCCTCGGCGAAGCCGTGGGCGGCGATCCACGAGTCGTTGGAGGGGTTCACCAGGTAGTGGGCGCCGGCGCGCACCCGCTCCGCCGCCACCTCGGGCAGCATCGCCTCGTTGCAGATCATGATGCCCGCGGGCCCCGCCCGGGTCGGGAGCGGCGCGGCGCTGGCGCCGCGGCCGAAGGCGCGCACGGCGCCGAAGTCGCGGCGGCCCAGCTCGAAGCGCGGAAGCGGCGCGAACTCGGCGAAGGGCACCAGGTACTGCTTGTCGTAGCGGGCCTGGACCTCGCCCTCCGCCGACAGCACGAAGACGCTGTTGCGGAAATCGTCCTCGGCGCCGTCCTCGGCGTAGGGGCCGCCCGCCACCAGCTGGGCGTCGCCCGCGGCGAGCACCCGGGCGATCGCCTGGCGGAACAACGGCTCGTCGGCCAGGTGGAAGGTGAGCGCCAGCTCCGGCCAGAAGACGACACTCGGGCGCTCCCGGTCGATCGCCTGGAGCGAGAGATCCAGATAGGTGTCGAGGTTGCGGCCGTAGAACTCGGAGCGCCAGCGCGATCCCAGGTCGAGGTTGCCCTGGACGATGGCGACGCGGATCGGCTCCTCGTCTTCGTGCGCGCTGCGGAGCACCGACGCGCCGTAGGCGAGCGCCGCCGCGGCGGGGACGCAGGCGAGCAGCGCAGCAACCCCGGCGCGGGGCAACGGCTGCGTTCGCGCCCGCCATGCCAGCCAGACCTCCGCCAGACCGGCGTTCACCGCCACCACCGCGAAGCCGACTCCGTAGACGCCGGCCAGCGACGCCACCTGGATCAGCTCGATCCACTCCACCTGCGAGTGGCCGATCAGCGCCCACGGGTTGCCCACGAAGAAGCTCGTGCCGGTGAGCAGGCGCCCCCGGCCCAGCTCGAGTGCCACCCAGCCCGCCGCTGCGATGAGCGGCAGCAGGACGCCCGGACGCCGGCCCGCCAGCCGGTAGACCACGGCGAACGCCATGTAGTAGAGCGAGCCGGTGAAGGTCCACACGAAGAGCGCCATCCCCCAGCTCACCAGCGGCGACTGGAGGAAATAGCCCGAGACGGCCTCGGGCAGTGCGCGCGCCACGAAGATCGAGGCGGCGGGCGCCCACAGGAAGGCCAGCCCCAGCGCCATCCCGGTGCTCGAGCGGCGCAGCGCCACCAGGAAGGGGACCAGCGCCACCCACGCCAGCGGCGCCAGTCGCGGCGGCGCAAAGGCCTGGGCGTAGACCGTGGCGGAGAGCGCGGTGGCGACGAGGGCGAGCCACGGCGCCATGCGCTCGGGCACGACGCCTGCCTCGCGCCGCGTTCCGGGCGGGCTCATGGTCGCAGTGTAGTTGGAGCGGCGCTCAGCAGCGACGCCGGGCGACGCCGAGCATCAAGAGCAACCCACCGCCGATCAGCGCCACGGTCGCCGGCTCGGGGACGACCTCGATCGAGCCGTCGAGAGGCAGGAAGCTCCCGGCCAGGGCATTTGCGTTCTGGTCCAGCAGGTTGGCGGAGGGCGTGATGAAGTTGATGCCGGTCGTCCCGACGCCGGTCGCCTGGAGCACCACGTTGACGAGGACGCCCGAGCCGGGCTGGGTCGCGAGCAGCGTTGCCGCAGACAGCAAGGAGACCTCGAGCGCTTGCGCACCTGCAGCGACCGAGAAGGCAGTCGAGGAGGAAGTACCGAGGAAGCCCTGGAACGAGGCGGACACGAAGGCGAGCACGCCGGTGTCGAAGCCGATCTCGAGATCGTAGGCAGACAGCGCTTCCGTGGCACCCAGTCCGGAGATGTCGACCGACAACACGATGCTGTCGCCGACGTTCACGGTGGTCGCGCTCGTCGAGAGGCTGAGGATGGGCACGGCCTGGGCCGGCAGCGCCAGGAAGAGTGCGACCAACAACGGGAACCCACAGGCGATGCGACGAAGAGGGAGCAAGGACCTGGCATGGGAGCTGGGCAACGTCAGTCTCCGAGTATCTGCGGGGACGATGCCCCTTCCCGTGGGAAAAACACTACTCCATCCCAGCAGGAGTCGCACCTCTCATCCGGCGGCGCCGGCGGCCCAGGAGCAGTCCCAGGGGGAGGAGACCCTCGATTCCGAGCAGCCCGCAGCCGCCCGACGCGCCCTCGAACTCCGGCTCGCCGCACTCGGTGAAGCTGCACTCCTCCACGCACAGGCGCGAATCGCGCACGTTGATCCGGCCGTTCTGGTCGCGGTCGCGGCGATCGCCGGGCCGGGCGGTCTGCCCCAGGGCCTCGATCACCAGATCCACGTCACTCTGGGTGACGAAGCCGTCGCCGTTCAGGTCGCAGTTCCCGAAGCTGGAGGGCTCCTCGCCGGGGAGGCCGTCCCACAGCCCGTCCATGTCCAGGTCCGTCTGGGTGGGGTTGGGGACCGTCGGGGCGTTGTCGAAGAGATCGATCACGAAGTCGCCATCGAGGGTGTCGCCCGCGAACCAGAACAGGCCGGTGCCGCAGTCGAGCAACCCGTCGGGCGGGTTCGGCGTGACGTCGTAGCGCGCCTCACAGGGCGAGAGCACGGAGAGGAAACCGCCCACCGGCACCCGGTTCCGGGTCTCGACGCAGGCCTTCGCCGCCGCCTCGCACTCGGTCAGCACCTGTCCGATGGTGAAGGTCTCGAGGGTGGTCCCGCCGAGCGGATCCACGGTCGGATCGCTCACGTCGGAGACCGGCAGTGCCACCGCCGAGGCGATCGAGCCGTCGGTGATCTTGACCAGGTGGACCACGCGACCAGTCCCGTCGCCGTCGTCGTCGAGATCGCAGAGCGGATCGGCGACCGCGCCGAGGCAGCCGGTGCCGTGGATCGCAACACCACCCTGGCATTCCTCGGTCCCGACGAAGGAGAGCAAGCCGCCGGGGCCGAGCGACCCGAGCACGCCCTGCGCCGCGCCGCCGGTCTGGTCGAGCGTGAGCGCCGAGCGCGGGCAGCCCGGGAAGGGGCACGCCACGCCGCAGCGCTCGGTGTTGAGCAGCCGGCCGGGGCCGATCGGGACCGCGTCGCCCATCGGCGCGCCCGAGGGCACCTCGAACTCGTAGAGCTGGACCACGCACTCGGCCACGTCGTCGTCGCCGTTCAGGATCGTCGCGCCCTGTGCGCTCTCGCAGGTGCGGAGCGCCACGCGCGCGCCTTCGGGCCCGATCAGGAAGTCCTGGGTGGCCTGGCCGAGGTTGGTGAAGAGCGCCAGCGCCGTGTCGTAGACACCCAGCACGAGGTCGGCGGCGTCGCCATCTCCGTTGAGGTCGCAGCCGCCCGCGACGAGCGCGCAACCGCCGAAGGCCACGTCCTGATCGGCCTCCACGGCGGTGAACACGCAGCGCTGACCCGCGGCCCCCACCCGCGCGACGGCGATCGGAACGGGTTGCAGGTTTCCGCCGCCCAACAGCGAAGCAACGGAGCCCCAGACCAGCACCTGGTCTCCGGTGTCGCCGTCGCCGTTGAGATCCATCGCGGCCTGCCCGGCCTCCGACACGGCCAGGCACACGTGGCTGAGCGAGATGCCGCCGCTGGAAGCCGCTACGCCGAGGTTCGTCAGCTGGTCTGCTCCTGCATCGTAGAGCTGTGCCACGACGTCGGCGCTGTCCTGGTCGCTGGGCGGCGGCGCGGGAAGGCGCGTATCGCCCGCACCGTTCAGGTTCGCGTTGCCCTCGTCGGCCTCGGGCGTGAAGACCAGCGCGCGATCGCCCGACGCGATCACCAGCGATGCCGCCGTGCGGGCGCCGGGCTGGAGTACGCCGTTGTCGAGCCGCATGCTCTGGAGCACCACGTCGCGCCCGTCGCCGTCGAGGTTCAGG
>JBFGIM010000024.1:0-25915 GCA_041577695.1 Myxococcota bacterium
ACCTTCGAGCCGGACGGTGCGCCCGCCGAGCAGGGACAGGCGATCGTCACCAGCGTCTACACCGGAGGGATCCAGGGGCTGCGCAAGGCGCTCGGGGTCGAGAAGGCGTCCTAGGGCCGCACCACGTAGAACGCGTTGACGGGGTGGCCCAGGTCGAGGGGCTCGAAGCGGGTGAAGCCGGCGTCCTCGGCCATGGACCGCAGCAGGTCGCTGTGCAGGCCCAGGGTTCCCAGGCCCAGGCCGCCCGGCTCGGACAGTGCCGAAGACATGCAGGTGACCACGGACGTGCCGTACATCATGGCCGCCATGGGGTTCTTCTCGACGTTGCGCTCGTAGCCGTCCAGCGCCTTGATGTCGGCCGCGAACCAGATGCCGTCGTCGCGCAGCGCGCGGCGTATCGACTGGATCGCGCCAGCCGGGTCGGTCATGTCGTGCAGGCAGTCGAAGGTGGTCACCAGGTCGAAGCGTCCGTCGTCCGGCAGCGGTTCCTGCGCCGCGTCGTGGAAGTGGGCGTTCCCGAGGCCGGCCTCGCTCTGCTTCTGCCGGGCGCGCTCCAGCGCGTGCCGGGAGATGTCGTAGCCGTGGAAATGCGAGGCCGGGAAGGCCTTGGCCAGCTCGAGCAGTGCCACCCCCGCGCCGCAGCCCACGTCGGCCACCTGCGCACCGCGCTTCAACCGCTCCACGGCGCCCGCAACCCGGGGCAGGGCGAAGGGCACCAGCAGCGCGCGGAACCAGGCGCCGAGCCCGCGCTCGATGCCGACGGCGCCCTCGCGCCCCATGGCGTCGTAGGGAAGGCCGACACCGGTTCGGAAGCACTCGGGAAGCTTCTCGACCAGCGCGAGCGTCTGGGGAAGATGGGAGAAGAAGCCGGCACCGAAGGCCGGGTGATCCTCCTCGGCGAGCAGCGCCGTACCTTCGGGCGAGAGCTCGAAGCGGTCGTCACCGCGGTACTCGAGCACGCCCGCCGCGCCCTGCTGGTAGAGCCACTCGCGCAGCCAGCGCTCGTCGAGGCCGGTGCGCTCGGCCAGCTCCCGGCTGGTGATCGCCCCGGACTCGGCCAGCACCGGGTACAGGCCCATGGCGTCGCCCAGGTAGATCATCGAAGACGTCATGGCGCCGCCCAGTGCGCCGAAGACGAGCTTGGCGTAGTCCTTGAGGCGATCCGGATCGAGGGGGCGTTCGCTCACGAGGACCTCCGGTGCGCGGGCGATGGATCAGGCCAGGAAGCGATCGCGCCACTCGGGCAGCGGCAGGCTGCACTGCTCGCTGCGGCCGAACCACCGGTAGCGGTGGCGAGCGACGAAATCGTAGAAGACGTCGCGCAGGCCGGCCGGCACCCACAGGAACAGTGCCAGCAGCGGCCACGCGCCGGAGAGCTGGCGCACCACGCGCAGCGTAGCGCTGCTCTTCTCGTGGAGGCCCTCGGCATCGATCAGCACCACGGCGTCGATGGCGTCGGGGTCGCGGCCGTGGCGTCGCAGCAGTGCGCGTCCCGGCTCGGACTGCAGCGGCGCGAAGCGGAAGCGCGCCGAGCGGTCGCGCGGCAGGATGAAGCGCACGGTGTGATGGCAGAGATGACACACACCGTCGAAGAGGACGATCGGATGGTCGGCGGCGGTCTCGACCAGCACGTCGGCGCCGCGCTCCGGGGTCCAGGGGGTATCACTCATCGCCGCAGGGGAGGCTACCGGCTCGGCCGGCGCCGGGCGAGGGGTCCGCCTTGAGCGCGCTGTGGTCCTGGTACCAGCCGATCGCCTCCCGGGTCTCGCGTCGCTCCTCTTCCAGATAGCGCGATACCGCCGCTGCCAGCCGCGGCTCCGCCAGGTAGTGAGCGCTGCGCGTGGGCTGGGCGTCGAAGCCGCGCACCTGCTTGTAGTGGCCGCCGGCGCCGGGCTCGAAGCGCCGCAGCCCGGCGCCGATGCAGTGAGCGATGCCGGCGTAGTAGCAGACCGCGAAGTGGAGCCCCTCCACGAACTCGTCGGCTCCCCAGTAGCGACCGTAGAGCGCATCGCCCTTCTGGACGTTGAAGGCGCCGCCGATCAACTCGCGGCCGCGGCGCGCCACGACGAAGCACAGCCGGTGGCGGAAGCGCTCGCGCAGCAGGTCGAAGAGGCGCCTGTTCAGGTAGGGACGCCCCCAGGGATTGTGATCGATGGTGGTGCGGTAGAAGCGGTACATCGGCTCGAACCAGGCATCCGGAATGTCCGCCCCGACGCGGGTCTCGATCTCCACGCCGGCCTCCGCGACGCGGCGCAGCTCGCGGCGGACCTGGTTGCGGCGCTTGCTGCGCAGCGCGTCGAGATAGTCGTCGAAATCGCGGTAGTCGCGGTTCGCCCAGTGGTACTGGAGTCCCAGGCGCCCCAGGTAGCCCACGCCGCGCAGGGCCTCGAACTCGTCCTCGCGGCAGAAGTTGACGTGGACGCTCGACGGCGCGCCGTGGCCGCACAGCTGCCGCAGCGCCTCGCCGCAGCGCGCCAGCCAGGCGGGGCGGTCTTCGCCCGCGGCGGTGAGCATGCGGGCCCCGGCCACGGGCGTGAACGGCACGCCGACCAGCAGCTTCGGGTAGTAGCGGAGACCCGCGCGCTCTGCGGCGTCGGCCCAGGCGAAGTCGAAGACGAACTCGCCCTCGCTGTGGCCCTTCACGTACACCGGGCAGGCCGCTCGCAGACGGCCGTCGGAACGCGCCAGAAGCGGGCGCGCCAGCCAGCCCGCTTCGGCACCCAGCGTCCCGGCTTCCTCGAGCGACGCCAGCCATTCCCACTCGAGGAACGGGGTCTCGTCTCCCACCAGGGCGTTCCACGCATCGGGATCCACGCTGCGCACGCCGTCGACCAGCTCGATCTCCACGTCGCCCAGTCTAGGGCGCCGGCGGCGGTTCCTCCCGCAGACCGCCGGCTCCGGGTGCGCTCCCCGCCGCGGGGCTATCCTGCCGGGCGTGTCGCTCGCGGGGATCCTGCACGTGCGCGTCGAGGGCCCGGCGGGGCCCGGCGGACCGCCTTCCGGACCGAAGGGTCCGGGAGGGGACACGCCCCTGCGCGAGCGCGGAACGGCGACCCAGACGCGTGAGCGGGTGGCCCGGCCGCCGCGCTTCAAGGTGATCCTCTACAACGACGACTACACTCCGATGGAGTTCGTGGTGGGGGTCCTGGAGCGCATCTTCCGCAAGAGCCCGGCCGAGGCGACGGAGCTGATGCTCCAGATCCACCGCAGTGGCATGGGCATCGGCGGGGTCTACGTGCAGGAGGTCGCCGAAACCAAGGTGGCGAACGTGCACCGGGCGGCCGAGGAGAATGGCTTTCCGTTGCGGGCGGGCATGGAGAAGGAATGAGCCGCTTCACCAAAGAGCTCGAGCTGACGCTCCAGGCGGCCTTCCGCGAGGCGGTGACGCGCCGACACGCCTACGTGACGGTCGAGCACCTGCTCTTCGCGCTGCTGCACGATGCGCGCGGCAAGGAGGTGTTGCGCCACGCGGGCAGCGACGTCGACGCGCTCAAGCAGGCGCTGTTGCGCTTCTTCGAGCAGGACCTGGAGCACCTGGAGGACGACGAGAGCGAGACCCGCCAGACCCTGGCGGTGCACCGGGTGATGCAGCACGCGCTCCAACACGCCGAGAGCGCCGAGCAGGAGGAGGTGGATGCGGGCGACCTGCTCGCCGCCATCTTCCAGGAGCCCGACGCCTACGCCGTGTCCCTGCTGCGACAGCAGGGGGTCTCCCGGCTCGACGTGCTGCAGTACGTTTCCCACGGCATCTCGCGCCTCGGTGCCGAGGAAGGCGCCTCGTATCCCGCGCCGGATGGCCCGAGCGTGCAGGGCGGCGAGGAGGGCGAGCTTCCCGAGGACCCGCTCGAAGCCTTCGCCACCAACCTGAGCGCCGAGGCAGCCGCCGGCAGGCTCGATCCGCTGGTGGGTCGCAAGACCGAGCTCGAGCGCACCGTCCACATCCTGGCGCGGCGGCGCAAGAACAACCCGATCTTCGTCGGCGAGACCGGCGTCGGGACGACCGCCCTCGCCGAGGGACTGGCACAGCGCATCCACGAGGGCCGCGTGCCCGAGGCCCTGGCCGACGCCGAGATCTATTCGCTCGATCTCGGCGCGCTGCTGGCGGGCACGCGCTACCGCGGCGACTTCGAGGCGCGCTTCAAGGCGCTGATCCAAGCCATCGGCAAACGGCCGCGCCCGGTGCTCTTCATCGACGAGATCCACACCATCCTGGGCGCCGGCGCAGCGTCGGGCGGCACCGTGGACGCCTCGAACCTGCTGAAGCCGATCCTCCAGGCGGGCGAGCTGCGCTGCATGGGCTCGACCACCTACCGCGAATACCGTCACTTCGAGCGCGACCGGGCCCTGGCGCGTCGCTTCCAGCGCGTGGACGTCCACGAGCCCTCGATCGCGGAGAGCGTGCGCATCCTCCACGGGCTGGCGCCGCGCTACGCGGACCATCACCAGGTCCGCTACACGAACGCGGCCCTGAAGGCCGCCGTGGAGCTGTCGGCGCGGCATCTGAACGACCGCTTCCTTCCCGACAAGGCCATCGACGTGATGGACGAGGCCGGCGCCGCGGTGCGCCTGCGCAGCGGATCGCGCCGTGGGCGCACCGTGGGGGTTCGAGACATCGAGGCCGTGATCTCGCGGGTGGCCCAGGTGCCGATCTCGCGCACTGCCGGTGCCGAGCGGACCCGGCTGGCGAAGCTCGAGGAGGACCTGCGCAAGGTCGTCTTCGCCCAGGACGACGCGGTGCGCACCGTGGCCCAGGCGGTGCGCCGGGCCCACGCGGGGCTCTCCGGTCGCCAGCGTCCGATCGGCTCGTTCCTGTTCATGGGGCCCACCGGCGTCGGCAAGACCGAGCTGGCCAAACAGCTGGCCAACTGCCTGTCGGTTCCGTTCCTGCGCTTCGACATGAGCGAGTACATGGAGAAGCACGCGGTGGCGAGGCTGATCGGCGCGCCGCCGGGGTACGTGGGCTACGACGAGGGCGGACTGCTGGTGGAACGCATCCGCAAGCATCCGTACGCAGTGCTTCTACTGGACGAGATCGAGAAGGCGCACCCCGATCTCTTCGACATCCTGCTCCAGGTGATGGACCACGCCACGCTCACCGACAACCACGGACGCGAGGCCGACTTCCGCCACGTGACGCTGATCATGACCTCCAACGTCGGCGCCCGCGAGATGGCCGCCCGGGCGATCGGCTTCGACGAAGGCCCGCGCAGCGACGGCAGCAAGGAGCTTCAGCGGCTGTTCAGTCCCGAGTTCCGCAACCGGCTGGACGAGGTGGTGACCTTCCGCGCGCTCGAGCCCGCGGCGCTGGTCCGGGTGGTGGACAAGTTCGTCCAGGAGGTCGCGGAGCAGCTGCGCGAGCGCAAGGTGACCCTCGAGCTGAGCGACGCCGCGCGCCAATGGCTGGCCGAGAAGGGCTACGACGCCGACTTCGGTGCGCGGCCCATGGCCCGGGTGATCCAGCGCGAGCTGAAGGACCCGATCGCCGAAGCCGTCCTCTTCGGCGCGCTGGCGAAGGGCGGACGCGTGCGTGTGGAGGCCGAGGACGGCGCGCTGCGTCTCGACTTCGAGGCTCGCGGCGAGACCAGTAGCACCTCGTCGTGACCTCCGTGGCACCCGTCGAACAGGTGCGCGCCTACCTGCTCGATCTCCAGGACCGCATCTGCGCCGGGCTCGAGGCCGAGGAGACGTCCGGCGCGCGCTTCGAGGAGCAGCGCATCGAGACGCCCGGAGGCGGTCTGGCCCGGCCTCGCGTGATCGCCGGCGGTGCGGTCATCGAGAAGTCCGCGGTCCATTTCAGTCACACGATCGGCGCCCGCCTGCCGGAGGCGGCCACGGCGCGCCGCCCAGAGCTGGCCGGGCGCGGATACGAGGCCGTGTCGGTTTCGCTGATCGTCCATCCGCGCAATCCGTACGCGCCCACCTCGCATATGAACGTGCGCTTCTTCACGACCCGTCCCGATGGAGAATTCTGGTGGTTTGGCGGGGGCTTCGACCTGACTCCCTACTACGGCTTCGAGGAGGACGTGCGGGCCTGGCACCGGGCTGCCCGCGACGCTTGCGAGCCGCTCGGTACCGACGCCTACCCCGGCATGAAGAAGGCCTGCGACGAGTACTTCTTCCTGCCCCACCGCGGCGAGGCGCGCGGCATCGGCGGCATCTTCTTCGATGACCTCTGCGAGGGTGGCTTCGAGCGCTGCTTCGCCTTCCAGCGCAGCGTCGGCGACCACTACCTCCTGGCCTACCGGCCGATCCTCGCGCGTCGCAAGGATACGCCCTACGGCGATCGCGAACGCGATTTCCAGCTCTACCGGCGCGGGCGCTACGCCGAGTTCAACCTGATCTACGATCGCGGCACCCGCTTCGGGCTCCAGTCGGGTGGACGTGTCGAGTCGATCCTCGCCTCGATGCCACCGCTCGCCGCATGGCACTACGACTGGCATCCGCAGCCCGGCAGCCCCGAGGCGGCGTTGACCGAGCGATTCCTGCCAACGCGCGACTGGCTCGACGACGATTCGTAGCGGGTGCCCGCGCCCGGTATGCTCGCCGTCCCGTGTCCCAGCCCGAACCGCACTACCCGGGCGCCGTTCCGCCCGAGCGCCAGCATGAGCTGGTGTACCGCGGACTGCGGCTGCACCTCTCCGAGTGGGGCGATCCTGCGGCGCCGCCGGTGCTGCTGTGTCACGGACTCTTCGACCACGGACGCGGATTCGACACACTGGCACCGCGCTTGGCCGAGCGCTTCCGCGTGGTGGCGCTGGACGCGCGCGGCCACGGCGAATCGTCGTGGGCCGATGCGTACGGATGGGTGACCGAGCTGAGCGACGTCGCCGCCGCGGTCGAGTTCGTCGGCGGGCCGGCTCACCTGGTGGGCCACAGTCGCGGCGGCGGACAGGTGACCGACGTGGCCACGATGGTGCCCGACCTCGTGCGCTGCGTGGTGAACCTGGACGGCTTCGGTCCGCCGGCCGAGGGAGCGTCGTTGCCGGGGGGCGTTCCGCTGCACCTGGACGCGCCGCGTCGGCTCCAGCTCTTCCTCGATCGCCGGCGCCGAGCCGCCTCCCGGCAAGGCTGGCGGCCCTACGCCAGCCTGGACGACCTGGTGGAACGCCGGCGCGCCCAGAACCCGCGGCTCTCCCCCGAGTGGCTGCGCTACTTCGCGTACCACGGCGCCCGCCACTCCGACGACGGCTGGCGTTGGAAGGCGGACCCGTGGGTGGCTCAGGGGGTCGGGCCCTATCGGCCCGAGTGGATCGGCCCGCTCTGGAAGACGTTGCGCGCGCCGTTGCTGGCCGTGGTGGGAACCGAGATCGATACGTGGGGTCCCCTGCCGGAGCCGTTGCTGGCCGAGCGGCTCGAGCACGTCTCCGACCTCCACCGCGCCACCGTCTCCGGCGCCGGACACTTCGTCCACATGGAGCAACCCGGCGAGACGGCCGACCTGCTGCTGGGGTTCCTGCCCCGATGAGCGCGGCGGGATGCGAGAGCACCACGCTTCGACACGGCCGCGTGTCGCTGGTGCTGCACCAGCTCTCCGCGGGCGACGGCACACCGCTGCTGCTGCTCCACGAGTGGCGCTCCGACGCGCATTCCTGGGAGGGCCGCGTCGACGCCTGGCCCGGTCCGGTCCATGCCCTCGACTTCGGTGGCCACGGTGGGTCGGATCCGCTGCGCGGCGGCGCCTACGCGCTCGAGCTCTTTGCCGCCGATGCCGACGTGGCACTGGCCGAGATCGGCATTGCCGCGCTGGCGGGCGCCGGCTCGGGCGCATATGTCGCGCTGTTGCTCGCGGGTGCGCGTCCGGAAGCCGTGCAGGGTGCGCTGCTGTGGCCCGGCGCCGGACTCGATGGAGGCGGCGCCCGCCCCGACTTCGATCACCCGAAGCGTCCCTGGCGTCCCGCGCCCGACGCGGTCGGGCCGCCCGACCCGTGGCTGGTCGAGACGCCCGGCGACGTGCGTCCCGACGACTACGCCGAAGCCTTCGGGCGCGCCGCACGCCGGTTGCTGCTGGTGGAGGACGGCGGTCCGCGTCCTCCCTGGTGGCGCGCAGTCGCGCGCATCCAGGGGGTCGGAACGACCTCGCCCGACGAGGCCTGGACCCGGCTGGCGGCTTCACTCGGTGGGTGAGGCGCTCAGCCGCGCGGATCGGCGCGCGCGGGTCGCAACTCCGGCCACACCGAGCAGGGCGCACGCCCCGAGCGAAGCCTCCGAGGGCTCCGGGACGAATACCGCGACCGAGTCGCCGGCTTCGCTCGCGACGTAGAGGTGCTGGCCGCTGGGGTCGAGGGCGGCGGCCACGGGCGCGTCGAGGCCCGTCACGCCCTCGCTCTGATCGCGCCGGATCTCGGCGGTGCTCAGCGCGCCGGTCGCGGGGTCGCGGTCGAAGGCGATCAGTGCATCGGCGGTGCGGCCGGTGACGTAGAGCCGTCGACCGTCGGGAGCGACTACGAGGCCGTTGGCCTCGTCCAGCGGGCTCGGCGGTTCGTCCACGCGCACTGCGGCCACGAAGGTGAGGAGCCCCGTCGTCGGCGCGCGCGAGAAGTGGGCGACGGCGTCGTCGGTGCCGCCGGTGGCGTAGACGTATGTGCCGTCGGGGCTCACGATCACTTCGCGCGCGCCCGCGATGCCGTCCACGCCCGCGACGCCGTCGCGCAGCACCTGGGCGAAGGTGAGTGCCCCGCTCGCGCCGTCGCGCACGAAGACCGCCACCGCACCCTCGCCCAGGGTGCTGGCGGCGTAGAGGTGGTTGCCGTCACTGCTGACGGCCAGCGAGCGCACGCCGTCGAGCCCCATCACCCCGTCGACCCCGTCGCGCACGATGTGGTCGAAGCCGAGCGCACCCGTGCCGGCATTGCGCTGATAGAGCGCGATGCCGTCGGTCAGGAAGCTGGCGGCGTAGAGGTGCGCGCCGTCGGGGCTCAGCGTCACGTCGAAGACCCGGTCCTGGAGGGGATCCGGCGCGTAGTGGGCCAGGAAGGTGAGACTGCCGTCCTGGCTGTTGCGCGCGAAGGCGACCACGGCGTCCTCGGCGTCCCCCGCCAGGTAGACGTGGGCGCCGTCTGGGCTCACCGCCACGCCCACCGGACGGTCCAGCCCCTCGACTCCGCCCACGTTGTCGCGCTCCAGCTCGACGAAGGAGAGCGTTCCGGCGCCTGCGTCGCGGGTGAAGACGGCGACCGCGTCGTCGGTCTTGCCGGCGACGTAGAGGTGGGCACCGTCGGGGCTCACCGTCAGATCGACGGCGCCGTCGATGCCGTCCACGCCGCCCGTTTCGTCGAGCAAGGACTCCAGGAAGACGAGGCCCTGGGCGGAGGTCGTCGGAGCGAAGCCGAGCAGGCACAGGAGCAGCAGGACGCGCGACATCGCGACTCCCTCGGAGCGATCGCGGGAACGTAGCAGCACGCGAACGCTCGCTCGCGACGAGCGGAAGCGCGCGCGCACGCCGCCGGCAGCGCAGGCGCAAGCCAGGCGCAGAGCTCGGGGAATCGGGTGAGGATCGGGCACGCACGCGCGCGCTGGCCGCGGATTGCCCCGCTCGAAGACTGTTCGTCTCAGTTTTTCGAGCTATGTTCCCGGGCTCCCCAGCGCCTGCGGCGCCCGGGGTTGAAGGAGAACGACATGAATTCCGGAGTTTCTTCGATCGTCGCGGGCATCATCGTGGCCGTCGGCATCGTCGCGGGCGCAGTCATGATCAAGGGTTCGATCGACCAGAACACCATGCTGGTCGAGGTGCAGGCCGACGAGATCCGCACCGCGTTGGCAGACCTGGAGACGGCGGTGAAGGAGGGCGCGCCGCCGGCGCGCGCGGCGGCTCCCAGCCGCCCGAACCGTCCCGATCCCAACAAGCGCTATACGGTGAAGACCGACGGCGCGCCCGTGATGGGTTCCGAGACCGCCAAGGTGACCGTGGTCGAGTTCAGCGACTTCCAGTGCCCCTTCTGCTCGCGCGTGACTCCCACGCTCGTACAGCTGCAGAAGGACTACCCGGAAGACGTGAAGGTCGTCTTCAAGCACCTGCCGCTCACCAGCATCCACCCCAGGGCCCCCGCCGCTCACGCGGCCGCCGAGGCGGCGCACCGCCAGGGCAAGTTCTGGCCGATGCACGACAAGATCTTCGCCAACCAGCGCGACCTCGCCGACGAGACCTTCATCAGGTACGCCACCGAGCTGGGTCTCGACGTGGATCAGTTCAAGAAGGACCTGGTGTCGGACGACGTGAAGAGCCGCGTCACCGCCGATTCGCGCGAGGCCCAGGGCCTGGGCGTGAGCGGCACGCCGTCGTTCTTCATCAACGGCAAGTACCTGTCGGGCGCGCAGCCCCTCGAGGCGTTCAAGGCCGCAGTCGACGAGGAGCTCAAGGCCGAGGGCTGAGCTGCGGGTTCCGCGACCAGCGGCGGAAGGCCCGGATCAACCACGCCGACCGGGCGGCGTGGTCGAGCACCATCGCGGCCCAGACCCAGATGACCGGCAGCTCGAGGCCGCGCGCGAACAGGAAGGCCAGAGGTACCCGGAAGCCCCAGTTGCCCACGGTCGCCGCCAGCAGCGGCGTGAGCGTGTCTCCGGCTCCTCGCAGCGCCCCGCCCAGTGTGAAGTGGAGTCCCAGCAGCGGCTGGGACAGCGCCAGCACCAGCATGAACGGACCCAGCTCCAGCAGGACACCGGCGTCGTTGGTGAAGGCTCGCGCGAGGGGCTCGCGGGCGAAGGCGAAGACGATCCCCAGACCGATCGAGACCGCGACGGCGAAGCGCGCCGAGCTCCATCCGGCGCGCCGCGCAGCCTCCGGCTGTCGCGCACCCAGGGCGTGCCCGACCAGGGTGGCCGCCGCCGCGGCGAAGCCGACGCCCGGGATCCATGAGAAGGAGAGCACGCGGACGCCCACGGTGTAGGCCGCGAGGACCTCGCTGCCGTACTGCGCGAGCACGGCGAAGTAGCTCATCATGGCCAGGTTCAGCACCACGCGTTCGCCCACCGCGGGCGCCGCGATGCGCGCCACCTCCGGCAGCAGGCGCCGTCCCGCGGCCAGGTCGCTGCGCCCGAGCGAGAGCCCCGCCGCGTTGTCGGGCCGGCGACTCGCCGACACCAGCAGCACCACCGCCAGCGCCTGTGCGCCCAGTGTGGCCAGCCCTGCGCCGACCAAACCCAAGCGGGGCAGTCCGAAGGGACCGAAGATCAGCAGGGCGTTCAGCACGGTCTTCATCAGCGTCACGGCGGCGGCGACGAGCAGGGGGGTGCGGGTGTTCTTGGCGGCACGAAAGCCGTTCTCGTAGGTGATCGACACCGCGAACAGCACCGTGGCGGCCATGGTGAGCTGCAGGTAGGGCAGGGCGGTGTCGGTGATCTCGGGCGTGGCCGCCAGCAGGCTCATGATCGGCCGGGCGCCGAGGGTCACGGTGCCCGCCACCAACGCCGCCATGCCGAGCGCCAGGGCCAGACAGCTCGCCAGCGCTGCGCGGGCCCGCGCCGGGTTGGCCGAGCCCAGCGCCCGCGACATCAACGCCACGCCCGCGATGCCCACCGCCATCAGCACCGCCTGGGAGAGCCAGAAGAACTGGGTGACGTAGCCGACCGCCGCCAGCGTGGTGGGCCCCAGCCGACCCAGCATGGCGATGTCGATCAGCGACACCGCGCTGGCCAGGACCTGGGACAGGATCACCGGCCAGGCCAGCGACCAGATCTCGCGGTCGGTGGCGCGGGCGTCGTGGCTCGAGAGACCGGCGGCGTTGAGGGCCACCGAGGCGGCTGGGATCGGCGGCGATGCCTCTGGATCCTCGGAGCTCGCCAGTCGCGCGTACTCGTCGTCCGGCTCCCCGGGCGAACTCATCGGGATCGGCGCGGCACCGTCTAGCCGCTCGAGCCGGAAGCAGAGGTTGTGCGCAGCTCCGGCGGGAGCTGGAAGACCACACCCTCGTCGATCGGGGGCAGCGCGTTCACCACGTCGGCGCCGAGCGCGCGCAATCTCTCGAGCACCTGCTGCACCAACACCTCGGGTGCCGAGGCGCCAGCAGTGACGCCGACGCAGCGCGCCTCGGCGACCCACGCCGGGTCGATCTCGTCGGCGGTCTGGACCAGGTACGCGCGGGCGCCCGCTTTCGCACCGAGCTCCACCAGCCGGTTGCTGTTGGAAGACTCGGGCGCGCCCACCACCAGCAGCAGGTCGGCGTCGCGCGTGATCTCCTTGACCGCGTTCTGGCGGTTCTGGGTCGCGTAGCAGATGTCGTCCTTGCGGGGCAGGGAGATCTGCGGGAAGCGCCGCCGCAGCGCATCGAGGATGTCGCGGGTGTCGTCCACCGAGAGTGTCGTCTGGGTGAGACACGCCAGCCGCTCCGGGTCGCGGACCCGGAGCCGTTCCACGTCGGCCACGTTCTCTACCAGGTGGATGCGTTCGGGAGCGTGGCCCATGGTGCCCTCGACCTCGACATGACCGGCGTGGCCGATCAGGACGATCTCGCGGCCGTCCCGGGCATAGCGGAGCGCTTCCACGTGGACCTTGGTCACCAGCGGACAGGTGGCGTCGATCACCCGCAGGCCGCGTTCGGCAGCGATCTCGCGCACCCGCGGCGATACCCCGTGGGCACTGAAGACCAGCAGCGAACCCTCGGGAGCGTCGTTGGGATCGTCGATGAAGACGGCGCCCTTGGCGCGCAGGTCCTCGACCACGTGGCGGTTGTGCACGATCTCGTGGCGCACGTAGACCGGCGGGCCGAAACGCTCCAGGCACAGCTCCACGATTTCGATGGCGCGGTCGACACCGGCGCAGAAACCGCGGGGATTTGCGAGCAGCACCTGCATGGGCGCAGCTTAGCGTCCGGGGGGCGAACCGGTACACTCGATCGTTCCGCCGGAGGCCCCCATCATGACCGAACTCGACGACTTTCGTTCCGAAGCGCGCACGTGGCTCGAGGCCCATGCGCCCGCGTCGCTGCGCGGCGTTCGCGGCGGAGAGCTGGACGGTGTCTGGGGCGGCCGCAAGGCGGTCTACACCAACCCCGACCAGAAACGCTGGCTCGACGTCATGGCCGAGCGCGGCTGGACCGCGCCCGAGTGGCCGCGCGAGTACGGCGGCGGCGGTCTCTCCCGCGCCGAAGCCAAGGTGTTGCGCCAGGAGCTCGCGGCCCTGCAGCTGCCGCTGCCGCTGATCGGCTTCGGCCTCACCATGATCGGTCCGACGCTGCTCCAGTACGGCAACGAGGCACAGAAGCGCGAGCACCTGCCGCGCGTCTGCCGCGGCGAGATCCGTTGGTGCCAGGGTTATTCCGAGCCCGCCTCGGGCAGCGACCTGGCGTCGCTCCAGACGCGCGCCGTCCTCGACGGCGACCACTACGTCCTCAACGGCCAGAAGATCTGGACCTCGTACGCCGACGAGGCCGACTGGATGTTTCTGCTGGTGCGCACCGATCCGACCGCGAAGAAGCAGGCCGGCATCACGTTCATCCTGATGGACATGGAATCTCCCGGCGTGACGGTGAAGCCGATCCTGCTGATCAGTGGCTCCTCCCCGTTCTGCGAGACCTTCCTCACCGACGTGCGGGTGCCGGTTTCGAACGTGGTCGGCGAAGTGAACGGCGGCTGGACCGTGGCCAAGGCGCTGCTCCAGCACGAGCGCACCATGATCGCCGACGCCTTCGGCGGCGGCGCGGGCGCCGGAGCCAGCCGCGGACTCCAGGCCTGGGCCCGACACTCGCTCGATTTCGAGGGCGGCCGGCTGGCCGATCCGGCGCTGCGCGACCGCATGGCCCAGCTCGAGCTGGACACGAGGGCGTTTCTGCTCACCGTCCAGCGCAGCCGCGACGCGGCCAAGGCCGGTCACGCGCCCGGACCCGAGAGCTCGATGTTCAAGATCTATGGCACCGAGCTGAACCAGCGCCGCCAGGAGCTGATGGTGTCGATTGCGGGGCCCGAGGCGCTGGGCTGGGAGGGCGAGGGCTTCTCGCCCGAAGCCCTGGATCTGACCCGCCAGTGGCTGCGATCCCGCGGCAACACGATCGAGGGCGGCACCAGCGAGATCCAGCTCAACATCATCGCCAAGCGCGTGCTGGGACTGCCCGCGTGAGCGGTCCGGAGAAGGCCATGACATTGATCCTGAGCGAAGACCAGGAGCTGCTGGCCAAGACCGCCAACGACTTCGTTCGCGAACACTCTCCCGTGTCGCGGCTGCGCGCCCTGCGCGATCGCAGCGATCCGGACGGATTCTCGCGCGACCTCTGGAAGCAGATGGCCGAGCTCGGCTGGGTGGGCATCCTGCTGCCCGAACGCCACGGCGGTGCCGACATGGGGCTGGCCGACCTGGCCGTGGTGCTGGAGGCGCTGGGGCGGGGCCTCGCGCCGGAGCCCTTCCTCTCGACCGTGCTGCTGGGCGCCGAGCTGTTGAGCCGCGGCGGCAGCGAGGCGCAGCAGGCGGCGTGGCTGCCGGGGGTCGCCGAGGGCGGGCGCGTGCTGGCGCTGGCGCACCAGGAAGTCGGAAGCCGCTACGACCTGCGTCGCGTCTGCACCCGGGCCGAGCGCCGGGGCGCCGGCTGGCAGCTACAAGGCGAGAAGATCCAGGTGCTGGACGGCCACGTGGCCGATGGGCTGCTGGTGCTGGCGCGCACCGCCGGCCACGAACGCGACGCATCGGGCCGCACGCTCTTCCTGGTGCCGAGCGGCGCTGACGGCCTGCGCATCACCCGACAGCACCGCATCGACGACCGCAACGCGGCGCTGGTGGCGATGGACGGCGTCGAGGTGGGCGAGGATGCGGTGGTGGGCGCGGTGGACTCCGCCGGCGATCTGCTCGAGACCGTGGTGGATCGCGCCACGGCAGGGCTGTGCGCCGAGATGCTCGGCAGCATGACCCGGATCTTCGAGCTCACCCTCGAGCACCTCAAGACCCGCGAGCAGTTCGGCGTTCCGATCGGCTCCTTCCAGGCGCTCCAGCACCGCGCGGCCCGCCTCTACATGGAGCTCGAGCTGTGCCGTTCGAGCGTGATGGCGGCAACCCGCGCCGCCGACGCCGCCGCTCCGGACCTGGCAGGGCTGGTCTCGCTGGCCAAGGCGCGCTGCTCGGACACCTTCCTGCTGGCCGCCAACGAGGGCGTCCAGATGTTCGGCGGCGTGGGCATGACCGACGAGTACGACGTCGGCTTCTTCCTGAAACGCGCGCGGGTCGCGGAGCTGACCTTCGGCGACGCGGCCTTCCACCGTGACCGCTGGGCTCGCTTCCAGGGCTACTGATCTCCCCGTGCCCATCACCCGTTCCGAACGCCTGCTGCGTTCCTGTCGAGGCGAGCCGGTGGACCGCCCTCCGGTCTGGCTGATGCGCCAGGCCGGGCGCTACCTGCCCGAGTACCGCCGCGCGCGCGAGGGCGTGACCTTCCTCGAGGCCTGCCGCGACGTGGAGCGCGCCGTCGAGATCTCGCTCCAACCGCTCGAACTCGTCGGCACCGAGGCCGTGATCCTGTTCTCCGACATCTTCGTGCCGGTGCTCGGCATGGGCGTCGATCTGGACTTCCGGCCCGGTCCCGTGGTGGCGGATCCGATCCGCAGCGCGGCGCAGGCGGGACGGCTCAAGGTGCCCGAGCCGCGCGAGTCGGTGCCCTACGTGCTCGAGATCCTGTCGCGGCTGCGCGAGCGGCTGGAGGCGGAGCACGTCCCGCTGCTGGGCTTCGCCGGCGCACCCTTCACCCTGGCCGCCTACCTGGTGGAAGGGAAGGGCTCCAAGGATTTCGCCGAGCTGAAGCGGATGATGTACGCCGAGCCCCAGGTGCTGCGGGCGCTGCTCGATCCGCTCACCGAGATGACCATCCACTACCTGAACGCCCAGGTCGAGGCCGGCGCGCAGGTGGTGCAGCTCTTCGACACCTGGGCCGGCCTGTTGACCGCCGAGGAGTACCGGGAGTGGGTGCTGCCAACCCACCAGCGCGTGGCGGCAGCCCTCGATCGCGACGCCGCACCGTTGATCCTCTACGTGAAGACTGGCGCCCATCTCCTCGACCCGATGATCGAATCTGGAGCCGACGTGATCTCGCTCGACTGGCGGGTGGAGCTGGACGAGGCGGCGCGCCGCGCCGGCGCTCGGGTGAGCCTCCAGGGCAACCTCGACCCCTGCGCGCTGGCCGCTCCCCGCGAGCGCATCTTCGAGTGGGTGCGCCGCATGGCCCGGCAGGGTGCGGCGGCGCGGGGTCACATCCTCAACCTCGGCCACGGATGCCTGCCCGGCACGCCCGTCGAAGGCGTGCGCGCCTTCACCGATGCGGCCCGCGCGCTCGGCGGAGGGGCGTGAGCCCCGACCTGGACGCCGTGGTGGTGGGGGCCGGCATCGCTGGCCTCGGTACGGCTCGGACCCTGCAGCGGGCGGGGCTCTCCTTCGTCGTGCTCGAGGCCGGGGCGTCGGTCGGAGGTGTGGCCCGCAGCGAGCGCCGCGACGGCTACCTCTTCGAGCGCGGTCCCAACACCTTCCGCGTTCCACCGGCCCTGGCCGGCTTCCTGACGGACGAGGGGCTCGAAGGCGCGCTGCTCGCCGCGCGCCCGGCCAGTCGCAAGCGCTTCCTGCTGCGCGGCGGGAAGCTCCTCCCGGTTCCCATGGGCGTGGCCGCCTTCGTCACCACGCCCCTGCTGAGTACGCGCGGCAAGCTGCGGCTGCTGGCGGAGCCGTTCGTCGCGCGCGGCGACGGGCGCGGCGAGTCGGTCGCCGAGTTCGCCGCGCGCCGGCTCGGCCCCGAGGCGGTGCAGGCGCTGATCGGACCCTTCCTCACCGGCGTCTACGCCGGCGACGAGAACCAGCTGGGCGCGGCCGCCGTCTTCCCCGCCCTGGTGGAGGCCGAGCGCGAGCGCGGTTCGATCGTGCGCGGCATGGCCGCGCGGCGCCGCGCCGACGCGCCCCGCGGTCTCGCGGGCACCTGGTCACATGCAGAGGGCGCCGGCGGCTTCGCCGCCCTGCTGGCCCGACCGCTGGAGGGGGCCCTGCAGCGGGCGCATCGCGTGTGTGAAATCGCCTTTGGGGATGACTCCTATCGCATCGAAATCGAAGCGGAAACAGGATCTCGAACGATCCGTGCCAGGAGCCTGCTGCTCGCGCTCCCGGCGCCCGAAGCGGCGCAGCTGCTGCGGGGACTCGCGCCCGCAGCTGCGGAGGCGCTGGAGACCGTGGCCTTCGCCCCGCTCGCCAGTCTCTCGTTCGGGGTCGATCCGGCGGCGTGTGCCGTGGCGCCCGAGGGCTTCGGCTTCCTGGTGCCCCGCGGCGAGAGCGACGCCCTGCTCGGCTGTCTGTATCCGAACCAGCTCTTCCCGGGACGGGCGCCGGAGGGCCGTGAGCTGCTGACCGCACTGGTCGGCGGCGTGCGCCGCCCCGACGTCCTCGACGAGCCCGATGACCGACTGATCGACGGCGTCCTCGCCGAGCTCGACCGCGTGCTCGGCATGCACCAGGAGCCCGCGGTCCTGGGCGTCACCCGATGGCCCCGCGCGGTGGCCCAGCCCGCGCGCGACCACGGGGTTCGCATCGCCGCCGCCCGCCGGGCGCTCGAGCCGTTCCCGCGTCTGGCGCTGGCCGGCGGCAGCTTCGACGGGGTCGCCTTCGGCGAGGCGTTTGCTTCGGGACTGAGGGCCGGCGCCGCGGTGGCAGCGCAGCTCCGGGTCTAGTCGCCCGCGCTGGCCAAGGGCCGCGAACTCCGCACCCAGCGCGCCAGCGCCTCGATCCACACCGGGTGGTCGTTCAGACACGGGACCAGCACGAGATCCTGGCCGCCGAGGCCGTGCCACTGCTCGCGGGCGCGGATGCCGATCTCCTCGAGGGTCTCGAGGCAGTCGGCGACGAAGGACGGGCACGCCACGCCCAGCACGCGCACGCCCCGTTCGGCGAGGATCGGCAGCACCTCGTCGGTGTAGGGGCGGATCCAGGGCGTGCTCCCGAGACGCGACTGGAACGAGACGGTCCAGTGCTCCTCGCGCAGCTCGAGGCCCGCAGCCAGACCGCGGGCCGTGGCGAAGCAATGGGCGCGATAGCAGAAGCGGTTGTGGGGACCGACCGCGTCGCAACAGCTCGAGCGCGCCAGGCAGTGGCTTCCGCTGGGATCGCTCTTCAGCACCTGGCGCTCGGGCAGGCCGTGGAACGAGACCAGCAGATGGTCCGGGCGATGCTCGCGCGGCAGCTCCCCGGCCACCCGGACGAGCGCGTCCACGTAGCCCGGTGCCTGGTAGAACGGGCCGAGCACGTCCAGCGGAGGTGTGTTCCAGCGGCGTCCCGCCTCCTGGTACACCGCTTCCAGTGCCGAACCGGTGCTCGATGCGGCGTACTGCGGGAAGAGCGGCAGCACCTGGATGCTCTCCACGTCGGCAGCGATCAGGCGATCGAGAGCGGCGCCGATGCGCGGTTCGCCGTAGCGCATGGCCAGCTCGACCGCGTAGCCGTCGCCCAGTGCCTTGGCCAGCGCCGCCTGCTGCGCGCGGCTGTGAAAGAGCAAGGGGGAGCCCTCGCGACGCCAGACCTTGGCGTAGGCGGCGGCCGAGGTCCGGGGGCGGAACGGCAGGATCGCGCCGTAGAGCAGCGCGAAGCGCGCCGGGGCGGGGATGTCGAGCACCCGGGGATCGCCCAGAAACTCGCGGAGATAGCGCCGCACGTCGCGCGGAGACGGCGACGCCGGGGTTCCCAGGTTCAGCAGCAGGACGCCGCGGGTTCGCTCGCTCATGGCGAGGACCAGCGTAGCGGCGACGGCGACCTCAGGCCCGGCGGCTGGCGAAGCCGCCGAGCGCGAAGGAGAGCACCAGGTAGTAGGCCGGGTAGAGCAGTGAGATCTCGGCCAGTCGGATGCGGCCGGCCAGCTCCGGGGCCACCACCGCCACGGCCACGGCGCAGATCCAGAGCGCCCCGGCGGCGTTGGTGGTGCGGCGCAGCACCGGCATCTTGCTCGGATACAGGTACTTGAGCGGAACGAAGACCCCCACGGCGAACACCGCCACCAGGGCCGTGGCCGTGGTGGCCGAGACGTCGAGCAGCCAGACGTAGATCGCCACGACGTTCCAGTAGGACGGGAAGCCCAGGAAGAAGTTGTCCTCGGTCTTGGCGGATTGCTGCGAGAAGCCGTAGGCGCTGGCGAGGATCGGCAGTCCCGCCCAGATCGGGCCCACGTAGCCCGCCGCCACCAGGAATACCACCGGCACGATGACGTAGTTCAGGAAGTCGACGATGTCGTCCAGGCGGCGGCCGTCGATGAGCGGGAGCACCTCGCCGACGCGCGCCGCGCGGGCCAGCGTGCCGTCCACCGAATCGATCGCGAGCGCCACCAGCATCAGGATTGCGGCCTGCGGCAGATTGCCGGCCACCACCGCCAGCAGTGCCACGGCGCCCACCACGGCGCCGCTGGCCGTGAAGGCGTGGACGCCCCACGCCAGGCCCCGCTGCCGCGCATCCGCCACCTGTGCGTCGTCTCCGTTCGCACCCGGCCGGTCCGGCCCGGGCGCCGCCGAGGCCGGCGTGCGCAGACCTTCTGCGGTCTCCGAAGAGCCCGTCTGCGCCGTTCCCGCGCTTCCTTCCGCCACCCGAGGAGCCCTCCGCCATCCGCTCGGTGATGGGGCGCAGCATACCAGAGCCGCTATTCTGTCCCGGACCCGGGGGACAGCCGTGAACCGCTTCGTCGAGAGTCGAAAGCTCGAGTATCTGCGCCAGGGCGACGAGACCGTCCTGACCACGAAGGTGGACACGGTCCTGAACTGGGGCCGCAAGTACTCGATGTTCCTCTACCCGTTCGTGACGGCCTGCTGCGGCATGGAGTTCATGTCCGTGGCCGGGCCGCGCTACGACCTCGACCGTTTCGGCTGCGCCCTGCCGCGCTTCTCGCCCCGACAGGCCGACCTGTTGATGGTGGTCGGCACCATCAGCCACCGCCAGGCGCCCATCCTCAAGAAGGTCTACGACCAGATGGCCGAGCCGAAGTGGGTGATCGCCTTCGGTGCGTGCACCTGCTCGGGCGGTCCCTACAACAACTACGCCACCGTGCAGGGCATCGACACGATCATCCCGGTGGACGTCTACATTCCCGGCTGTCCGCCGCGGCCGGAGGCCGTCCTCGACGGGCTGATCAAGTTGCAGGATCGGGTGCAGGCCGAGCGCGTGCCCGCCGACGGGCGTCACCAGGAGATCGAGTCCCTGAGGCTGCCGGTGGTGGAGAAGCCCGTCGCCTAGGTCGAAACGCCTATTCGTCGTTCCCGCCATCAAGGCCCGGCCGGCTCCTTCCGATGGCGCCAGGAGGGGGGCCCCGTGAGCAAGAGCGACAACTTCGATGCCGTGGTGGTGGGTGCCGGACCCGGTGGCTACGTCGCCGCGATCCGCGCCGCCCAGCTCGGCATGCGTGTGGCCATCGTCGAAGAGGATCGGCCCGGCGGGGTGTGCCTGAACTGGGGCTGCATTCCGTCCAAGGCGCTGCTCACCGGCGCCGAGCTGGCCGAATCGCTGCGCTATCCGGGCGCCACATTCGGCATCGAGGCCGGCGAGCTGCGATTCGACTACGGCAAGGTGGTGGACCACAGCCGCAAGGCTGCCGACCGGCTCTGCAAGGGCGTCGAGGGCCTGCTCAAGAAGAACCGCATCCAGCTCGTGCGCGGCCGCGGTCGCCTGGCCGGCGCCAGTCGGGTCGAGGTGACCGGTGCGGACGAGGGCGTCCTCGAAGCCGGCCAGGTGTTGCTCGCGACCGGCTCTCGCGAATGGGTTCCGCCGGGCGTGACCGTGGACGGCGAAAAGGTGCTCACCTCGCGCGAGGCGCTCGAATCGCGCGTGATGCCCGAGAGCATCGCGGTGATCGGCGCCGGCGCGGTGGGCCTGGAGTTCGCATACGTCTACGCCATGTACGGCGCCAAGGTCACCGTGGTGGAGATGGCGGACCAGGTGCTGCCGGGCGCCGACCCGGACGTGGCGGCGGCGCTCCAGCGAGAGCTGCGCCGGCGCGGCATCGAGGTGCGCACGGGAACCCGCTTCGAAGAGCTCAAGGCCACCGCCGCGGGCGTCGAGCTGGCGCTGCGCAAGGGCGACGAGGAGAGCGGGTTCGAGGCCGATCAGGCGCTGGTCGCCATCGGGCGCCGGCCGCTCTCCGAGGACCTGGGCCTGGAGAGCGCTGGAATCGATGTGGACGCAAAGGGCTTCGTGGCGGTGAACGAGCGGCTCGAGACCTCGGCGCCGGGCGTGCGCGCCATCGGCGACCTGATCGGCGGCATGCTGCTGGCTCACAAGGCCAGCGAGGAGGGCGTGGCCGCCGCCCAACGCATGGCCGGTGGCGAAGCCCACGTGCTCGACCCGCGTCGGATTCCGGCTTGCATCTACTGCCAGCCCCAGGTGGCGTGGATCGGTCTCAACGAGGCGGAGGCCGTCGAGATCCACGGCGAGGATGTACGGGTCGGGAAGTTCCCGTTCACCGCATCGGGCAAGGCGGTGGCCTCGGGGCACACCGCCGGCTTCGCCAAGCTGATCGCCGAGCCTCGCTATGGGCAGATCGTGGGTGCTCACCTGGTGGGCTACGGCGCCACCGAGCTGATCGCCGAGATCGGGTTGGCGATGACGCTGGAGGCCACCACCGAAGAGGTGGCCGCCACCTGCCACGCCCATCCGACGCTGTCCGAGGCGATCCTCGAAGCCGCGCTGGCTGCCGAGGGGCGCAGCATCAACTTCTGAGCAAGCGGCCGCGGCACCGCGCGCGGCCGGGGAGAGCGACATGTCGGTGACGGTGGAGCTGCCCGCCCTGGGCGAAAGTGTGCTCGAGGGCATGGTCTCGCGCTGGCTGGTGAAGGAAGGCGATCGCGTCGAACGCGACCAGCCGGTCGTCGAAGTCACCACCGACAAGGTGGACGCCGAGATTCCGGCCCCCGAGGCCGGTGTCGTCGAGAAGATCCTGGTGCCCGAGGGCGACACCGTGCCGGTCGGCACCGCGCTGCTGGTGATTGCGGAGGGGGCCGCCGCAGCGAGCTCGGCCAAGCGCGAAGCGCCTGCCGAGCCGGAGGCCGAGGCCCCGAGCGCGGCTGCGGCGCCGGCCGCCGGAGAGCCCGAGGCCGGACCGCGCGCGACGCCCACCGCCCGCAAGGCGGCCCAGGCCAAGGGAGTGGACCTGCGCGCGGTGGAGGGGACCGGAGTCGGCGGACGCGTGACCCGCGCCGACGTGGAAGGGGCCGGCGCCGAGCGGCGCCCGGCCGCCGCCAGCGCGGCCCGGAAGTCCGCGCCGGCCCCCGCGCCGCGGCCCACCGCAGCGCCGCGACCGGCCGCCCAGGCGCCCGCCGACCGCCCCGCCTACCTGACCTACCAGCTCCAGGAGGGTGACAAGGTCATTCCGATGACGCCGCTGCGGCGCATCGTCGCTGCGCACATGGTGCTGTCCAAGCAGACCTCGCCGCACGTCGGCACCGTTGCCGAGATCGACATGGGTGGTGTGGTCCGGGTGCGTGACGCACACAAGCGTGCCTTCCGCGACCAGCACGGCTTCAACCTCACCTTCCTGCCGTTCGTGGTGTACGCGACGGTGCGGGCGCTGCGCGAGACGCCTCGGCTCAACGCCTCGGTGGTGGAGGACGCCATCGTCGAGCGCCGCGCGATCAACATCGGGGTGGCGGTCGAGACCGACAAGGGGCTGGTGGTGCCGGTGGTGCGAAACGCCGACCGCCTCTCGCTCTCGGGTCTGACGGCGGCCATCGAGGACATCTCCACCCGCGCGCGCAGCAAGAAGCTCTCGCCCGACGAGCTGCAGGGCGGCAGCTTCACGGTCTCGAACCCGGGTCGGCACGGAAACCTCTATGGCTTCGCCATCATCAACCAGCCCCAGGTGGGCATCCTCCGCATGGGCGAGATCGTGAAGCGCCCGGTGGTGCGCACCTTCGACGACCAGGACACCATCGTGGTGCGGCCCACCATGCATCTGGCGCTCTCCTACGACCACCGCGCCGTCGATGGCGCTCCCGCCAACGCCTTCCTGCACCGCGTGCGGGAGCTGCTCGAAGAGGCGGAGTTCGACCTCTGAGCGGGCTCGACGTGCGCTGGCAGGGCACGGTGCCCTACGCCCGGGCGCTGGAGCTCCAGCTCGCGCAGGTGGAGGCGCGGCGACGCGGCGCCGGCGGCGACGTGCTGCTGCTGCTCGAGCACCCGCCGGTGGTCACCCTCGGCCGCAATGCCCGCCAGGAGAACCTGCGCGTCTCCCGCGAAGCGCTGCAGCGGCGGGGCATCGAGGTTCACGAGGTGGCCCGCGGGGGCGACGTCACCTATCACGGACCTGGCCAGCTGGTGGGCTATCTGGTGGCCGACCTGCAGGCGCGGGGCGAACCCGACGTCATCCTGTGCATGCGGCGCATGGAGCTGGCGCTGATCGAGGCCCTGGGCACCCTGGGCGTCGAGGGCTACACCCGGCCCGGCTTCACCGGCGTCTTCGCGAATCCCGGTTCGGACGGCCCCCCGCGCAAGATCGCCTCCATCGGTCTCGGGCTGCGGGGCTGGGTGACCTACCATGGCTTCGCACTCAACACGACACTCGATCCCCGGGAGTTCGACGTGATCGTTCCCTGCGGCCTCCGCGACGTGGTGATGACCTCGCTTCAGCGCGAGCTGGGTGGCGCGACACCGGATCTCGACGTCCGGGTGCGCGCCGCCGTGGAGCGGAGCTTCCGGCGCCACTTCGCGGCGGACGAGCGCCGGCCCGCCAGCATCGGAGGGGCGCCCGCGTGAACCCGAAGCGCCGAGAGCGGGCCCGGCGGGAGGCCGAGGGGCGGGGCTCCCGCCCCGAGCGACCGCCGTGGCTCAAGGTTCGTCTCAGCGCCGGACCCGGGCGGGAGAACGTGGCCCGCTCGGTGGCCGAAGCCGGGCTCAACACGGTCTGCTACTCGGCGGCCTGCCCCAACCTGGCCGAGTGCTGGTCGCGCGGCACCGCCACCTTCATGATCGGAGGCGACCGCTGCACCCGCCGCTGCGGCTTCTGCGACGTGACCACCGCCCGCCCGGACGCGCTGGATCCCTTCGAGCCGGGCCGGGTGGCCGCGGCCGTGGAGAAGCTGGGACTGCGCTTCGCGGTCGTGACCTGCGTGGCCCGGGACGACCTGCCCGACGGCGGTGCCTCCCAGATGGCGGCGACGGTGCGGGCCCTGCGGCACCGCTGTCCCGGGGTCGGGGTGGAGGTGCTGATCGCCGACTACGACGGGGACGAGGACGCGCTCCGCGCCGTCCTCGATGCCGGGCCCGACGTACTCAACCACAACCTCGAGACCGTCGAGCGGCTCCAGCGGCGGGTCCGTCCGGCCGCGCGTTACCGGCGGTCGTTGACGGTGCTGCGGCGCGCGGGCGAGCTGCGGCCCGACATCCCCACCAAGAGCGGTCTCATGCTGGGTCTCGGAGAGCGCGACGACGAGCTCGAGCAGGCGCTGCGCGACCTGCGCGAGTCGGGCGTGACGCTGCTCACCCTGGGTCAGTACCTGCAGCCCTCGCCGGCCCACCTGCCGGTGGAGCGTTACGTGCCGCCGGCCGAGTTCGACGCCTGGGCCGAGAGGGCGCGGGCCCTGGGCTTCCGCGAGGTGGCCGCCGGTCCCCTGGTGCGCAGCTCGTATCGCGCGGAAAGACTGGCCGGAGTGGCCGAAACGGTCGCCGGCGGCGAACCGCTCCGCTAGCCTGCCTCTTCCATGGCCGCCCGCGTCGTCACCGTCAAGCGCCGCGAGAAGCTCGGTTGGTTCGAGCGCACCTACCTGCCGGCCATCGCCAAGGGCCTGGCCACCACCAGCCGACACTTCTTCGTCAACCTGGGCCGCTTCCTGCGCGGCAAGCAGGTTTCGATCCTGGTGCAGTACCCGGAGCAGCGGCTCGATTTCCCGGACGCCTTCCGCGGCATGCCGGTACTCGTAGGATTGGATAACGGCCTGCCCAAGTGTGTCGCCTGCGGGCTGTGCGAGTTCGCGTGCCCCACCGACTGCATCACCATCGTGCCCGGCGAGCTGCCCGAACATGGCATCGAGCGCTACCCCGACGCCTTCGACATCGACATGTCGCGTTGCATGTTCTGCGGGCTGTGCGAGGAGGCCTGCCCCGAGGAGGCCATCGTGATGAGCCGCGAAGTGGAGCTGGGCAGCTACGACCGCGAGCAGATGCTCTACCACAAGGACGACCTGTTGGTGCCCGAGAACCTGCTGAAGCGCCGCCTCGACTTCATCCGCCAGGACTACGACCGACAGGATGCCAGCCCGACGGGGCGCAAGTGATGGACGACCACGGGTCCCCGATCTTGGCGCGCCTGATCGAGGAGTGCCCCGACGCGCTGCTGGAGCTCCACGCCCACCGCGGCGACGCCACCGCCAGCGTCACTGTCGACCGGGTGCCGGACGTGCTGCGCTTCCTGCGGGACGACCCCGGGCTCGCCTTCGAGATGCTCACCGACCTGACGGCGGTGGACTACCTGGGCCAGGAGCCGCGCTTCGAGGTGGTCTACCACCTCTACTCGGTCACCCGGAACCACCGGGTGCGAATCAAGGCGCGGGTGCCCGCCGAGCCCTGCCAGATCGAATCGGTGGTGTCGCTGTGGCCGTCGGCCAACTGGATGGAGCGCGAGGTCTGGGACCTCTACGGCATCCGCTTCCGCAACCATCCGGACCTGCGGCGGATCCTGTTGTACGAGGAGTTCGAGGGACATCCGCTGCGCAAGGACTACGCCAAGGAGAAGCGCCAGCCCCTGATCGGGCCGCGCAACTGACGACCATGGTCGAGCCGCTCCAGGACGACTTCGAGAAGGACCTCCACACCGAGCACCAGGTGCTCAACATGGGTCCCTCGCACCCGGCCACCCACGGCACGGTCAAGTTCCTGATCGAGCTCGACGGCGAGACCATCGTCGACCTGGACATCCAGGTGGGATATCTGCACCGCGGCTTCGAGAAGGAGTGCGAGAGCGGTACCTGGTACCAGGCCATCCCGTACACCGATCGCCTCAACTACAACTCG